>JAIYDS010000212.1 GCA_027487385.1 Acetobacteraceae bacterium
GCATGGACTTCGTAGAACTTCTTGGCGTGGGCGCGGCTCATCCAGATGCGCTTCTGCGCGATGATGCGCAGGCCGGCCTTCTCATAGACGGCGTTGATGGCGCCGGTCAGGTTGCGGCGCGTGGCGTCGGGCTTGATGATGCTGAAGGTGCGTTCGATGGCCATGAGGGCGTCCTTTGCCGTGATGTGGGGCGCAGATGCCCAAGCCCGGGCGCGGATGCAAGCCCTGGGCGGCACAATCCGTTGGGCAGGGGCCGCATATCGGGCATGTCGCGGCCCGCAAATCCCGTCTGGAGCCCGGCGCGAGGCTGATTCACGCCTTTGGTGATTTCACCAAAGGCGATCAGGCTCTAAACCCCGCCCATGACCGTTCTCACGATTCAAGACCTGACCATCCGTATGGCCGGCCGCCCCCTGATGGAGGGCGCTTCGCTGCAGGTGGATACCGGCCGGAAGATCGGCCTGGTGGGGCGCAATGGCGCCGGGAAATCCACCCTGATCAAGGCCATCCTGGGCGAACTCCAGCCCGATGGCGGGGAGATCCGCCTGGCCCAACGCGCCCGGATCGGCCATGTCGCGCAGGAGACCCCGGCGGGCGAGACCTGCCTGCTCGACATCGTGCTGGAGGCGGACACCGAGCGCGCCGGCCTGCTGGCCGAGCTGGACGGCCACCCGGAGCCGGTGCGCGCCGGCGAAATCCACGAACGCCTGATGGCCATCCAGGCCGACGCCGCGCCGGCCCGCGCCGCCACCATCCTGGCCGGCCTCGGCTTTGACGCCGCGGCGCAGCAGCGCCCCTCACGCGAGTATTCCGGCGGCTGGCGCATGCGCGTCTCGCTGGCGCGCGCGCTCTTCCTCGAACCCGAGCTGCTGCTGCTGGACGAGCCGACCAACCACCTCGACCTGGAGGCCGCCATGTGGCTGGAGGGCTGGATCGCCCGCTTCTCGGGCGCGGCCATCATCATCAGCCATGACCGTGGGCTGCTGGAGCGCTGCGTGGATTCCATCGCGCATCTCGATCGCCAGAAGATCACGCTCTACCCGGGCAATTTCGAGAATTTCGTCCGCATCCGGACCGAGCGCGCGGCCCAGGCGGTGGCGCAGAATGCCCGGCTCGCGGCCGAGCGCGCGCATATGCAGGCCTTCGTGGACCGCTTCCGCGCCAAGGCCAGCAAGGCGCGCCAGGCGCAATCCCGCCTCAAGGCGCTGGAGCGGATGCCGGCGCTGGAATCCATTGTCGAGGATGTGGCGACGAAGTTCCAGTTTCCCCAGCCCGAGCAGCTCTCACCGCCCATCCTGACCGTCACCCGCGGCAATGTCGGCTATGGCAATCACGTCGTGCTGCGGGATCTGGACATCCGGATTGACCAGGAGGACCGGATCGCGCTGCTGGGCGCCAATGGCAATGGCAAATCCACCCTGGCCAAGCTGCTGGCGGGCCGTTTGAAGCCCATCTCCGGCGACATCCATCGGGACCGGCGGATGCGCGTGGGCTATTTCGCGCAGCATCAGGAGGACGACCTCGATCTGGAAGGCACGCCGCTCAGCCACATGATGGACGCGCTGCCGCGCGCGACGGCCGGGCAATGCCGCTCGCAGCTGGCGCGCTTCGGCCTGGATGCGGATCGCGCCGAGACGCAGGTGAAGGGGCTTTCGGGCGGCGAGAAAGCGCGGCTCCTGATGGCGCTGACCACGCGCGACGCGCCGCACATGCTCATCCTCGACGAGCCGACCAACCACCTGGACATTGACGCGCGCGAAGCGCTGGTGAAGGCGCTGGCGGATTACGAGGGCGCCGTGATCCTGATCAGCCACGACCCGCATCTGGTGGAGCTGGTGGCGGACCGCCTCTGGCTGGTGGCGGGCGGCAAGGTGACGCCCTTTGATGGCGACCTCGATGATTACCGCGCGCAGCTGGGCGGCCGCACGGCGGCGGCGGCGAAGCGCGAGGAGAAGAAGGAGGATCGAAAGCAGGGCCGCGTGGCGGGGGTGGAGGCCCGCGCCGCGCATGCGCCGCTGCGCGCGCGGCTCAAGGGCATCGAGGTGACCCTGGCCAAGCTGAATGACGAGGCCAAGGTGATCGAGACCGCGCTCGCCGACCCGCGGCTTTACGAGCGCAACAAGACCGACCTGATCACCCGCGCCACGGCCCGGCGCGCGGTGATCGCGAAGGAGGTGGAGCGGCTGGAGCTGGAATGGCTGGAGATCACGGAGAAGCTGGAGGCGGCGTGAGCGCCAGCAGCGCCTTGTCGAGCGTGACCAGCGGCGCGGCGAGGCGGCGGGCGAGCCAGAGGTAGCTGGCGTCGTAATGGGTCAGGCGGGTGGCTTCGGCCAGGGCCAGGACCTCGGCGTGGTCCACCGGATATTCCTCGATGGCGAGGCCAGGAAGAAGCGCGTAGGCCGCCCACATCGCGTCCCGCCGCTCCGGCTGGCGGCGGGATTTCATCAGGCAGACATTCGCCAGTTCAAATCCGAAGATCGGAGATGTTGCGAGCTTCTGGCCGTGAATCAGCGTCGCGATGCGGCTTGCCTCGGCTTCATTGAACAGCAGCGCGACGATGGCCGAGGCATCAACGACCAGCAAGGGTATCCCGATCCCGATCCGCCCTGATGATCTCCACGCCATCGGAAGGAGTCTTCAAGCCCAGCGCACGCACCGCCTCCAGCACCGCGAAGGCATCTGCAACGGGCGGTTCCATCGAGGCCTTCTCGATGATGGCGAGCAATTCGCCCTGGAGTGAGCGGTGGTTCCGCGCCGCGCGTTCGCGCAGGCGCTGCACCACATCGTCGGGGGCGTGCTTGATGGACAGCGTCACGGGCATGGCTCTGATTTGGCTCCGATCTGGCGCCAATCTAGCGCTGCCAGATCACGCTTTCAACGCCAATTGCGCCAGCCCCAGCAGCCCCGGCTGCGCGTGCCGGATCAGCCGCACGGGAACCCGCGCCAGATAGCCCCGCATGCGCGGCCGCTCCTGGAAGCGTTCGAGGAACCCCGCGCGCGGCAGCATCCCCGCCAGGGCCTGGGCCACGCCGCCGGCGAGATACACGCCGCCGCGCGCGCCCAGGCTCAGCGCCACATCGCCGCAAAACCCGCCCAGCGCTTGGCCGAAGACCGCCACCGCCTCGCGCGCAACGGGGCAGCCGGCGGCCGCGGCGGCGCTGATCTCGGCGCCGTCGCGCCGGGGCAGGGCCGCGCCGCGCAGCTCCGCCAGCCCGTCATGCAGGGCCAGGAGGCCGAGCCCCGAGAGGAAATCCTCGGCCGAGACGGCGCCCTGCCGCGCCTGGAGCCAGGCCAGCAGCGCGGCCTCGGTCGCATCGCGCGGCGCGAAGCCGACATGCCCGGCCTCGGTCGCCAGCGCGCCATGGCCAGGAAGGAAGCCCGCCACGCCCAGGCCCGTGCCGGGGGCCACGACGGCCTGGGGCGCGCCCGACACGGCGGCGCCGGCCTGCCAGGTTTCCACATCCTCCGCGGTCAGCGCGGGCAGGGCCCAGGCCATCGCCTCCAGATCATTCACGAGGCGCAGCGTGCCCAGCCCCAGCGGGGCGGCCAGGGCGGGCGCGTCGAACGCCCAGGCGCCATTGGTCAGTCGGGCCTGGTCGCCCTCGATCGGGCCGGCAATGGCCAGGATGGCGGCGCGGGCGGGGCCGAGTTCGGCGAGCGCGGCCTGTAGGGCGGCGAGCGGTGTCGCGTGATCCGCCACGCGCTGCGTCACCACGCGGCCAAAGTGGCCGCCCTCGGCGAGGGCGAAGCGCGCCTGGGTGCCGCCGATATCGCCGATCAGCATGGTCAAATCGCCGCCGCGTCCTCGCTCAGCGCGATGATGCGCTCCATGCGCGGCACCAGGTCCATGGCAATGAACTCCCCATCCACCAGCGCCACCGCCTCGCCCCGCGCCGCCGCCTCGCGATAGGCTGCGACGAAGCGCCGGGCTTTCGCCACCTCCGCCGCATCGGGCGTAAAGGCGGCGTTGATGGGCGCGATCTGGTCGGGATGGAACACCACCTTGCCGGAGAACCCAAGCTCCTTTGCGGCGAGCGCATCCGCATGCGTGCCCGCGATGTCGCGCAGGCCGAGCAGGAAGGGGGCGTCAATCGCCTGGATGCCGACGGCGCCGCAGGCGGCGGCGATGGTGGCGCGCGGGAATTCCAGCGCGCGGGCGGTCAGCGCGCCGCCCGTCTGCAGCGTGTAGTCGCCCGGGCCGAAGAACATGCCGACGAGGTTGGGCGAGGCATCGGCGATGGCCAGCGCGTTCAGCACGCCGCGCGGCGTCTCCAACGTGGCGATGATCCCGATGCTGCGCCCTGCGAGTGCAGCATCCAGCTCTTGCAGCTGTGCCGCGCTCTCCACCTTGGGCACCAGCAGCGCATCCAGGTGATCCAGCGGCAGGGCGGCGAGGTCACGGGCGAAATCCTCGGTGCCGATGCCGTTGATCCGCACCGCGCGCTCACGCCGACCGAAATCCAATTCACGCAGCACGGCGGCGATGGTGGCGCGCGCCTCCGCCTTGCGGCTGGGCGGCACGCCATCCTCCAGGTCGAAGGCCAGGCTGTCGGCCTGCAAGGTCGCGGCCTTTTCCAGCCGCTCGCGGCGATGGCCGGGGGTGATCATCATGGAGCGGCGCAGGCGCCAGGGTTTGGTCATGCGGGGATTCCAGCGGGTGGGGTCAGGCCAAGCCGGCGAAAGCCGCTGTCCAGGATGACGCGGCGGAATTCGGCCTCGGCGCGGTTGGGGTCGCCCGCGCGCAGCGCAGCCAGCAGGTGGTCGTGATTCAGCAGCACGCCCTCGCCCGCTGCCTCGAAGGCGGGGTGGCGGTGCAGAAAGAGGCGCACCAGATGCGACATGGAGAGCCAGGCGCGCAGCAGGAATTCATTGCCCGAAGCCCGGCAGACCAGCTCATGAAAATGCCAGTCGGCATCGCGCCATTCGGCCACGCGCCCAGCCTTGGCGGCGGCGAGGATGCGCGCATGCTGCGCTTCCAGCTCGGCCAGCTGCGCGGGCGTGGCGCGCGCGGCCAGCAGGCGCGCGGCCATGCCTTCCAGCGTGGCCCGCATCACCACCATCTGCGCCGCCTGCTCGGGCGAGACCTGGGCCACGCGGGGCGAGCGGCCGGGGCGGCGTTCCACCAGCCC
>JAIYDS010000102.1 GCA_027487385.1 Acetobacteraceae bacterium
GGCCGCGGCGGGCCGGGCCGGCGGTGCGGCGGCCACCGGGGCCGGGGCCGCAGGTGCGGGCGCCGGTGGCGGCTGGGTTTGTGCGCGCAGCGCCTCGGGCCGCGGCGTCTCCGGCGGCGGGCCGAGGCGCGCTTCGGCGGGCCGGTCCTGCCGGCTGCCGCTGCGCTCGAAGATCAATTCCTGCTGGTTCGGCACCACCGCGCCGCCGGGCGAATCGGGCCGGACCTTGAAGGGCCGCCCATCCGTCTCGATCAGGGGCACACCGCGCGGCCCCATCATGGACATGCCCCAGATAATCGCCCCGGCCAGCGCGACGGATCCCGCCAGGCCAACGCCGATCATCCAGAATTTCGGCGGGATCCCCCATCCCGACGACTCCCTCTCCGGCGGGCGGACCCGCCAGGAGGGCTGCATCACATCGCTCATCTCATCTCCTCGACCGGCGTGACCCCCATCACGCGCAATCCGGACCTGACAACCGCCGCTGTCGCGGCCACCAAGGCGAGCCGGGCCTGCGTCGCCGCCGGCTGATCCGCCTGGATGAAGCGCAAGGTCGTGTCATCCTTGCCCTTGTTCCACAGTAGATGAAAATCGCTCGCCAAGTCATTCAAAAAGAACGCCACGCGGTGCGGCTCGCGCGCTGCCGCCGCCGAATCGACGACGCGCGGCCAGGCGGCCAGGCGCCGGATCAGGCCCAACTCGGCCGGGTCGGTCAGCGAATCGAGCGGCGCCGCGGCCAGACTCTCCAGCGAAGGGTCGCCCGCGCCGCGCAGCACCGAGCGGCAGCGCGCATGGGCGTATTGCACGTAGAACACGGGATTATCACGCGATTGCTGGACGACGAGGTCCAGGTCGAACTCCATCTGCGCGTCGGATTTGCGGGTCAGCATGGTGAAGCGCACCGCGTCGCGCCCCACTTCGTCGATCAGGTCGCGCAGGGTGATGTAGCTGCCCGCGCGCTTGGACATGCGGACCGGCGCGCCATCCTTCACCACATGCACGATCTGCGTCAGCACCACATCCAGGCTAACCCGCCGATTCGAGAGTGCGGCGACGGCCGCCTGCATGCGCTTCACATAGCCGCCGTGATCCGCGCCCCAGACATGCACCAGCGCCGCGAATCCGCGCTCGATCTTGTGCAGGTGATTGGCGATGTCATTGGCGAAATAGGTGCCCGTGCCGTCGGATTTCCTTAAGGGGCGGTCCGTGTCGTCGCCGAATTGCTGCGAGCGGAAGAGGGTCTGCTCGCGCTCCTCCCAATCCTCGGGCGGCTTGCCCTTGGGCGGCGGCAGCGTGCCCTGGTAGATCAGGCCCTGGCTATCCAGCAGCGCCTCGGCCTGCTCCAGCTTGCCCTCGGCGATGAGCCGCGCCTCGCTGATGAAAATGTCGTGCCGCACGCCGAGTGCGGCCAGATCCTCGCGGATTTCGGCCATCATCGCGGCGACGGTGGCGTGGCGCACCAAGGCGAGCTTTTCCGCATCGGGCGGGATCAGCGTCGCGCCATGTTCGGCCGCCAGGGCCTGCCCCACGGGGATGAGATACTCGCCGCCATATTGCAGCGTGGTGCCATAGGCGGCCTCGACTGCCGCCTTGCGCGCCTCGGGCGCCGCATCCTCGGCCCAGAGGCCGTGCGCCGCCACGGGCAGCGCCTCCAGATACCGCCAATAGGCCGCCCAGGCCAAAGCCTGCACCTGCGCGCCCGCATCATTGATGTAGTATTCGCGCGTCACCTGGTGCCCGGCCTTGGCCAGCAGCGCCGCCAGCGCATCGCCCACCACCGCACCCCGGCAATGGCCCACATGCATCGGCCCCGTCGGATTGGCCGAGACATATTCCACATTCACTGTGCCGGGCTTTTCCGCCCCCTGCCCGAATTCCTCGCCCTCGCGCAGGATGATGGGCAATTGGCCGCGCAGATAATCCTCGCGCAGGCGCAGATTGACGAAGCCGGGGCCGGCAGGTGCGGCTTCCTCCACCTCGGGCAGCTCACGCAGCGCCGCCGCCAGATCGGCCGCCAGCTTGGGCGGCGCCACCTTCGCGACCTTCCCAACCACCAGCGCGGCATTGGTCGCCATGTCGCCATGGCTCGCCTCGCGCGGCGGCTCCATGGTGACGCGGGCGAAAGCCTCGGCCGGAACCTCCGGCAAAAGGGCGCTGAGCGCCGTGATGGTGCGGTCCCGCAGATGGGCGAAGATGTCGTGGCTCATGATGCAGCGCTTGTGACGCCGGGCGCCCGTTTCGCGCAAGGGGGAGAAGGACCAGGGGCGCTGCCCCTGGACCCCGGCAGGGAACCAGTTCCCTGCACCCTATCAACTGGCGCGGATCATTTCCGCCGCGCGCTCGGCCGTCATCAGGACGGCGGGGTGGATGTTCGAGGAGGGCATCAGCGGGAAGACCGAGGCATCCACCACGCGCAGACCCTCCACGCCACGCAGGCGCAACTGCGTGTCCAGCGGCGCCTGCTCATCCACGCCCATGCGAACCGTGCCGCAGGGGTGGTAGACCGTCGTGCCGGCCTCGCGCAGATAGGCCAGCGTGGTCTCGTCATCCGCCACTTGCGGGCCAGGCGCCAGCTCCTCCTCGATCAGGCCGGCGAAGGGCTGCGTGGCCGCGATCCGACGCGCCAGCTTCGCCGCCTCCAGCATCACCCGCACATCATTCGGATGCGTCAGGTAATTCGCCTGGATGCGCGGCTTGTCCTCCACCCGCGGGCTCTTCAGCGTGATCTGGCCGCGGCTGTCCGGGCGGCACTGGCAGAAATTGAAGGTGAAGCCCGGTTCCTTGTGCAGCTCCGCCGCCGAGACGCCCTTGGGCGCATCCAGCGAGTAGTTCACGAACTGGAACTGCACTTCCGGCTCCTCCGAGCCGGGCAACACCCGCGCAAAGAGGCTCGCCTCCGAAGCCCCGACCGTCATGTGGCCGCGCCGGCCCAGCGCCCATTCCAGGCCCATCTTCGCCACCTTCAGCGGGTTCGCCATGGTCTCGTTCAGCGTATCGGCGGGCCTGGTGCGAAAGGCGTAGCGCACCAGCATATGGTCCTGCAGGTTCTGGCCGATCTGCGGGGAATGCACCCGCGTCTCGATGCCCAGGCCCTGCAAGGCCGCGCCATCGCCGATGCCCGAGAGCATCAGCATCTTCGGGCTCTCGACCGCGCCGGAGGAGAGGATGACCTCGCGCCGCGCGCGATGCAGCTCCTCCGTCCCATCGGGCGCGCGGACGATGACGCCGACGCAGCGCGCGCCCTCAAACACCAGGCGCAGCCCCAGCCGCTCCGTCAGCACGCGCAGGTTGGGGCGCTTCAGCGCGGGGCGGAGATAGGCGACGGCCGGGCTCCAGCGGCGGCCCTTGTGGACGTTCAGCTGGTTGGGCGCCACGCCCTCGAACCACTCGCCATTGTTGTCGGCATTGCGGGGGAAGCCGAGGCTTTCGCAGGTCTCGACAAAGGCGCGGCAGCCGGGCGTGGGGCGCGGCACCTCGGCGATCTGCATGGGGCCGTCCTGGCCGCGCAGCGGGCTCGCCGGGCCGTTGAAGGTCTCCAGCTTGCGGAAGGCCGGCAGGCAGTCGTCATAGGACCAGCCGCGCGCGCCGGATTGTGCCCAACGGTCATAATCGCGCGGCGAGCCGCGCAGGAAGACCAGGCCATTCACGCTGCCCGAACCACCGATCACCCGGCCGCGCGGCCAATAGACCTGGCGGTTGTTCAGCTCGGGCTCCGGCTCGGTCTGGTAGTTCCAGTCGAATTTCTTGGTGACGTAGAGCTTGGCAAAACCCATGGGGATGTGGATCCAGGGGTTGCGGTCCCAGGGCCCCGCCTCCAGCAGGGTGACCTGGTTGCCCGGCACCTCGGAGAGGCGTGCGGCCAGCACGCAGCCGGCCGAGCCCCCGCCGAGGATGACGTAATCGGATTCGCTCATGCCGCGTCCCTCCCGGCTTTTCTTGGCGGTGAGCATGCCCGGCGCGGCACGCCCCGTCATCCGCCCCGCCGGATCAGGCGCGACATTTTCCGACCGGATCGCGTAACCTTTCCCCGGAGCCCCTCGTAGCGGAGACCGGATGTCAGGCCAGAACACCTTCCAACGGCCCGGCGGAACGCGCTGTCGGACCCGGCATGAGGCCGGGTGCGCGCGATTGAGGAACACCGTGTCAGGTCGCCCATGTCCTACGCCGCCACCCTTGGCCTGCCCGCCATGACCGCCGCCGAAGACCGCGAAGCCCGCGATGCGCGCTGGTCCGCCCTCATGGCCCGCGCCCAGGCCGGCGATTCCCGCGCCTATGACACGCTACTGCGCGAATGCCTCCCCCTGCTGCGCGCCATCTGCCGCCAGCGCCTTCGCGAGCCCTCCGAGGTCGAGGACGCCGTGCAGGACACCCTTCTCACCCTGCACCGCGTCCGCGCCACCTATGACCCCGCCCGCCCCTTCCGCCCCTGGATCGCCGCCATCGCCGAGCGCCGGGCGCTCGACCGCGGCCGCGGCGTCGCCCGTGGCCTCTCCCGCCACACGGAGCTGGAAGCGGCCGACCATATCGGCGTCGAGGGCGGGGCCGAGGGCAAGCTGATGTCGGCCGATCTGCGCGCCGCCGTGGGCGAGCTTCCGGCCTCGCAGCGCACCGCCCTGCAACTCACCAAGATCGAAGCGCTCTCCCTGGCCGAGGCCAGCCAGCGCTCAGGAATGTCCATGGGGGCGCTGAAGGTCGCCACCCACCGCGCCGTGCAGAGTCTGCGGCGGAAATTTGGAATCGAGCCATGAACATCCGCACCGAAGACCTCATCAGCCAGCTGAGCGCTGGCCTGAAGCCGGTCCGCCGCTTGCCCTCGCCCTTGGCCATGCTCGGCCTCTGGTGCCTTTTCTGCGCGGGGGTGATCGGCGCGGCGCTGCTGGTTTCTGGCCTGCGCGCCGATTTCGCCGCCTGGCTGATGGATGGGTTTGACCTCTACCACCTGATGTCGGCGGCGCTGGTCGCGCTCACCGCCGGTTATGCCGCCTTCCAGCTGGCCCTGCCCGATCGGGACCAGCGCTGGGTGCTGCTGCCCGTGCCCGCGGTGGTGGGCTGGCTGGTCACCATGGGCTGGGGCTGCCTGGAGGACCTCGCCCGGCAGGGGCCCGAGGCGCTGAACCTCTCCATCAGCTATCCCTGCCTGGGCTTCATCATCGGGCTCGGCATTCCCATGACGGCGGCCATCGTCTTCCTCACGCGCCATGCGGCCCTGCTGCGTCCCCTGCCGGTGGCGGCGCTGGGCGGCCTTTCCGCGGCGGCCTTTGCCAGCCTGGGCCTGACCCTGGTGCATGAGCTGGATGCGGCGGTGATGGTGCTGGTCTGGCATGGCATCGCCGTGCTGGTCGTCACCTGCATCGGCGCATTGACGGGGCCGCTCCTCATGCAGCGCGCGGCGATGTGATCGGCCGGCGTTCGGTCCTGGCCCTTTGTGGCCTGGCCCTCAGCAGCCTCGCCCCCTCCGCTGCCCAGGCCCAGGCGCTGGACCCGCGCCTGGCCGAGGCCGCCTGGCGTCTGCAAGCGGTGCGTGGCCGCGCCGTGGCGCAATTCGGCCTGGATGAGGCAGGCATCATCACCATCACCGCGCAGAATGCGGTGGGGTTCCTGATCCGCCCCTTCCCCGGCCCCGCCGGCCGCCTCGCCTGGCGCTGGCGGGTGGAGAGCGCCGCCGCCCCGAGCGATGCGGGAGAGCGCGGCGCCGATGATCGTTCCGCCGCCATCCATGTGCTCTTCGCGTCCACCCAAGGCGGGCTGCTCTCCGCCATGCGCCGCGGCCTGACGCCCGAGGGCATGGCCGGGCGCGGCCTGACCTATTGCTGGGGCGGCGGGCCGCGCGGGCGCCGCCTGCCCAACCCCTATGCGCCGCGCGATGGCGCCATCATCATCCTGCGCGGCCCTGAGGCGCCGCTGGCCACCTGGCTCCCGGAGGAGGTGGACGTGGCAGCGGATTACCGGGCAGCTTTCGGCGAGGCGGCACCCGATGTCACGCATCTGGCGCTTTCCGCCGATACGGATGACCGCGGCGGCCTGGCGGTGGCCAGGATCAAGCCGCCCGCCTGGGCGTGACGGAGAAGCTCAGGCCGCCTCTCCCGCCGCCCAGCCGCTCGCCCAGGCCCATTGGAAATTATACCCACCGAGCCAGCCCGTCACATCCACCGCCTCGCCCACCACAAACAGGCCGGGTACGTCCTTCGCCATCATGTTCTGCTGCGACAGCGCCTTGGTGGAAACCCCGCCCAGGGTGACTTCGGCCTTGGCGTAGCCTTCGGTGGTGGCGGGCGTGAGCCGCCAGGATTTCAGCAGGGTGGCGAGGCTGGTGAGCGCGCGGTCCGGCAGATCGGCCATGCGGGCGCCGGGGAGATGCCGCTCGGCGAGCGCCTGGGCCAGGCGGGTGGGCAGCAGGTCTCCCAGCGCGGTGCGCGGCTCGACGCGCGGGCGGGCGCGTTTCGCGGCCAGCAGCAGGCTCACCGCATCCTGGCCGGGCAGGAGATCGAGCGTGATGGCCTCGCCCGGGTTCCAATAGGAGCTGATCTGCAGGATGGCCGGGCCCGAGAGACCGCGATGGGTGAAGAGCATCGCCTCCGGGAATTTCGCGGCACCGGCGCGGGCGATGATGGGAAGCGCCACGCCGGCGAGCGGCTGCATCAGCGCCAATTCCTCCCCGCCAAAGGCGAAGGGAACCAGGCCGGGGCGGCGCTCCACCAGGGGCAGGCCAAAGCGCTTGGCCACGTCATAGGCGAAGCCGGTGGCGCCCATCTTGGGGATGGACAACCCGCCCGTGGCCAGCACCAGGGACGGCGCGGTGAAGCTGCCGCGCTCCGTCGTCACGGTGAAGCCTGTGCCGCGGGTGATGTCCGTCACGCGCGTCTCCAGGCGCAGTTCCACGCCGACGGCTTCCGCCTCGGCCAGCAGCATGGCCACCACCTGGCGGGCGGAGCCATCGCAGAACAATTGCCCCAGCGTCTTCTCGTGCCAGGCGATGCGGTGCTTCTCGACCAGCGCCAGGAAATCCCGCGCCGTGTAGCGGGACAGCGCCGAGCGCGCGAAGGCGGGGTTGGCGGAGAGAAAGCGCTCGGGCCGGATGTCGCGGTTGGTGAAGTTGCAGCGCCCGCCGCCGGAGATGAGGATCTTCTTGCCCGGCGCCTCGGCATGGTCGAGCAGCAGGACACGGCGGCCGCGTTGGCCGGCGCGGATGGCGGCCATCAGGCCGGCGGCGCCGGCGCCGATGATGAGGACGTCGAAGGCGTTGTTCACGAGAACCTCAAAAAGGAAGGGCTTCGCCCTTCAACCCACCAGGGTGACAACCTGCGTGGTTTTCACTGTTTCCTGGACCTTCATTCGTTCAATCAACGGAGATGCAAGAACCTGAGGTTCTTGCCGGGGTGGAGGGGCAGAGCCCCTCCCTTCCTCACAACCCGTAGCTCACCCGCTTGGTGTTCGACGCCCGCAAATTCCGCAGCCTTGCGAGCGCCCACAGAGGAAAAATCCGCCGATAGCCGTGGTAGCGCAGGTAGAAGACGCGCGGGAAACCCGTGCCGGTGTAGTCTTCCTCCGGCCAATCCCCATCCGGCTTCTGGCGGTTGATGAGCCAGGCGGCGGCGCGCTGCACCGCCTCATGCTCCGCCTCGCCACAGGCCATCAGCGCCAGCATGCCCCAGGCCGTCTGGCTGGCCGAGGAGGGCGCCGGCTCACGCGGGTCGGGCCTGGTGCCGCCGCGGGCGGGGTAGCTCATGCCATCCTCGCCCCAGCCGCCATCCTCGTTCTGGTGCGCCAGCAGCCAGGCGACGGCGCGGCGCATCGCGTCATGCTCGGGCGGCAGGCCGGCGGCGTTCAGCGCCGTCACGGCGGACCAGGTGCCGTAGATGTAGTTCACGCCCCAACGGCCATACCAGGAGCCATCGGCCTCCTGCTCGCGCAGCAGATATTCGATCGCGGCCTTGGAGGCCGCCTCATCGCCGCGGCCCAACTGCGCCAGCATGGCGAGGCAGCGGCCCGAGACATCGGCGGTGGGCGGATCGAGCAGCGCGCCGTGATCGGCGAAGGGGATGTGGTTCAGGTAGTGGAAGGTGTTGTCGGCGTCGAAGGCGCCCCAGCCGCCGCCGCGCGACTGCATGCCCACCGTCCAGTCGGTGGCGCGCTGGATGGCGCCATCCAGGCTCGCATCCTCGGGGGCCGTGGCGCGGAAGCGGTCCATAGCCAGCACCACCACGGCGGTGTCATCCACATCCGGGTAATGCGCGTTCTCGTATTGGAAGGCCCAGCCGCCGGGCTGGAGGTTTGGTCGGTTCCAGGCCCAGTCGCCGCGCACATCGCGGATTTCCCGGCCCAGCAGCCAGTGCAGCCCGCGCGAAACGGCGGCATCGGCGCCGCCCGCCTCCATCAGCGCATGGCTGACCAGGGCGGTGTCCCAGATCGGCGAAAGGCAGGGCTGGACATAGGTTTCTTCCGCCTCGGGGCGGTCTTCGACCAGCTTCTCGATGGCGGCCCAGGCGGTGACCATGCGCGGGTCGTCCTGCGCCACGCCCAGGCAGTGATACATCAGCACCGCATTGGCCATGGCGGGGTAGATGGCGCCCAGCCCATCCTCGCCATTCAGCCGCTCGGTCACGAAGCGCTCGCAGGCCTCCTCGGCGCGGGCGCGGTGGGTGCGGGGGAAGAGCATGCGGGCGCGGTGCAGCGCGCCATCCAGCGCCTTGAAGAGCGAGGCCCAGGGCTCGGCCTGATGGGCGCCGCCGGGCCATTCCTTCACCTGCTCGGGCGGCGTGCGGAAGAGTTCGTCAATCGTGACGCCCTTGGGGTTCCGCGCCACGGGGCGGCGGGCCATCACCACCGTCAGCGGCACCAGGACGGTCCGCGCCCAATAGCTGATCTTGCTGACATGAAAGGGGAACCAGCGCGGCAGCAGCATGATCTCGGGCGGCATCATCGGCACCGCCCGCCAGGGCACGGCGCCGAAGAGCGCGAGCGCGGCCCGGGTGAAGACATTGCTGCGCTCGGCCCCGCCGGCGGCGAGGATCGCCTCGCGCGCCTGTTCCATATGGGGTGCGTCGGGCGCGTCACCGATCAGCCGCAGCGCCAGATAGGCCTTCACCGAGCAGGAGATGTCGAGCGGCCCGCCATGGAAGAGCGGCCAGCCGCCACCGGCATTCCCCGCCTGCTCCGCCTGGATGCGGCGCAGATAGCGGCCGATCCGCGCCTCCTTCTCGGGTTGCAGGTTGCCGAAGAAGTGATGCAGCATGAGGTATTCGGAGGGGATGGTGGCATCCGCCTCGAGTTCGAAGACCCAATGCCCGTCGGGGCGCTGGCGCTCCAGGAGATGCCGAGCCGCGGCGATGACGGCTTGGTCCAGCGGGTCGTCACCGTCATGCCCAACGGGAGGGGAACGAAACACCCCCTCGCTCAAGTTCGGCATGATGTTCAACGCGGAATACCCCCTGCTGCGGAGTCGGAAACCTTCCCCTCCCCGTTAGGCCATTTCCTGCCCAGGCTGGAAGGGTCCTGGCGCGTGTGTTGCCCCGTCTTCATTCGCGCGACAAGGCCTCGCCCTTCCAAACCCCGCCGCGCCCGCGCCATTCGGCCCATGCGGAGTCGAGGGTGAAGGCCAGGTAAACCGCGGCGATGGCGGGCAGCAGGGTGGCGCGCTCGGCGGCCAGGCCGTAGCGGCGCAGCATGGGGGTGAAAGCCACCACCATGGCCCCCCAGGCCAGGGCGCCCAGCCATTTCGCGGCCCCGCTGGCGAAGAGGGCCAGCAGCGGCGGCGCCAGGAAGACCAGCGCCATGGCCAGCACCATGCCGGCCAGCAGCACGGGGTTGTAGCCCAACTGAGCATAGGCGGTGCGCGCCACCATGGCGCGGATGGTGCCCAGACCCTCATAGGCACGGCGCGATTCGACACGGAGGGTCAGGCCGAGCCAGATGCGCGAACCGCCCCGCTTCATCAGCGCGGCCAGGGCGCAATCATCAATGATCCGCCCACGAATCGCGTGCAGCCCGCCGCGCGCCTCGAAGGCCGAACGGCGCAGCAGCACGCAGCCCCCGGCGGCGGCGGCGGTGCGCGCGGCCGGGTCATTGGACCAGCGAAAGGGGTAGAGCATCTGGAAGAAGAAGATGAAGGCCGGGATCATCCAGCGCTCGGCGGCACTCTCGCAGCGCAGCCGCGCCATGAGGGAGACGAGGTCGAGCCCATCGGCTTCGGCCCGCTGCACCAGGCGGCGCAGGCTGTCCGGCGCATGGGTGATGTCGGCATCGGTGAAGAGCAGCAGGCTGTGCGGCCGGCCGGCCACCGCTTCCAGCCCCTGTTGCAGCGCGTAGAGCTTGCCGGACCATCCAGGCGCCTTGCCCCGGCCCTCCAGCACCTCGGCCCCCGCGGCGCGGGCGAGGCGGCCGGTGTGGTCGCCGCTGCGGTCATTCACCACCAGAATGTCGAAGCGCCCCGGATAATCCTGCATGACGAGACTTCGCACCGTCGCGCCAATGGTTTCAGCCTCGTCACGCGCCGGGATGATGATTTGCACATGGGGCCAATGGGCGGGCTCGGGCCGCGCCGCCGCGTCGCGGTCATCCTCCCGCGCGCGCCAGAACATCCCGCGCCCGAACAGCAGCACGCCCCAGGCGATCAGGGCGGCCGAAGCGAGCCAGATCACTTGGCCAGCATGCCTTCCGCCTCGAACCAGGCGATCGCGTCGCGCACCCCCTCCTGCCAGGGGCGCGCCGTGAAGCCCAGCACGCGGCGGGCCTTTTCGGCCGAGAAGAACATGTGGTGGCCGGCCATGCGCAGCCCGTCCAGCGTCAGCATCGGCTCCTTCCCCGTGACGCGGGCGATGCTCTCGGCCACCCAGGCCAGCGGGAAAAGCGGCGTGCGCGGCAGGCGGATGGGCGGCCGATGGCCGCGCTCGGCCGCGATGAAGCGCAGCATTTCAGCCAGGCTGACATCCTGCCCGCCCAGGATATGCCGCTCGCCGGGGGTGCCATGGTCCAGCGCCGCCACCACGCCCGCCGCACAATCCTCGACATGGACGAGGTTCAGCCCGGTCTCGACATAGGCGGGCACCTTGCCCTGCGCCGCCTCCAGGATGAGGCGGCCGGTCGGCGTCGGGCGCCGGTCATGCGGGCCGATGGGAGTGGAGGGGTTGACGATCACGGCGGGCAGATTGGCGCGCTCCACCATGGCCTCGACCACGCGCTCGGCCTCGGTCTTGCTGCGCTTATAGGGGCCGATGGCCTCCTCCGGCGTGGCGGGGTCCTGTTCCGTCGCGGGCGTGCCATCCTCGCGCGGGCGCAGCGTCGCCACCGAGGAGACATGGACGATGCGCGGCACGCCGGCCTCCAGCGCCGCCTGCATGACGGCGGCGGTGCCGATCACATTGGTCTCGCGCATCACGCCGGGATTGGGCACGAAGATGCGGTAATCGGCGGCCGCATGGATCACGCCGCCCACCCCGGCCATGGCGTAGATCAGGCTCTTCTGGTCGGTGACGGTGCCAAGCGCATAGGCGATGTCGAGCCCTTCCAGGCTCTTGCGCGGCGCCTGGGGGCGGATCAGGGCGCGCACCGCATGGCCCTGGGCCAGCAGGGCACGGGCCAGCGAGGCGCCGAGAAACCCGGTGGCCCCGGTCAGCAGGATGGTCGTGGGTGGCATGCCGCCTTGTGGCCGAGGTGCCGCGCGCGGTCCAGCCGGGCTATAGGGGCGGCATGATCCCCCGCCGAATCCTCCTGCTCGCCCCCCTTCTTCCCTTGCCCGCCCTGGCCCAAGGCACCGCGGCCGAAGTGGTGGAGCGCTTCCACGCCGCGTTGATCGCCGTGATGCGCGACGCGCAGCGCCTGGGCCTGCGCGGCCGCTTCGACCGGCTGGCACCCGTGATGGCGCAGAGCTTCGACCTGGCGGCGATGACGCGCATCGCCGTCGGCCCGCCCTGGACCGGCTTCGCCCCCGCCGACCAGGCGGCGCTGACCGAGGCCTTCACCCGCTGGTCCATCGCCACCTATGCTTCGCGCTTCGACGGCTTCTCGGGCGAGAGCTTCACCACCACCGCCACCCAGACCCAGCCCAATGGCGATGCGCTGGTGCGCACCACGCTGAACCGGACGGGTGGGCAGGAGCCCGTGGTGCTCTCCTACCTGCTGCGGGGCAATCCGCCGCGCATCGTGGACATCTACCTGACCGGGACGATCAGCGAACTCGCCTCGCGCCGCGCGGAATTCACGGCGCTGATCCGCGAGGGCGGGGCCGCCCGGGTGATCCAGGAGTTGCAGGGGCGGACGGCGCGGCTGCTGGGGTAGCGCCCGGCCCGGCGCTGCCGTTGCCTCCGGCCGGCAACTCGTCTTCATTGGTTTAAGCTGTTGTTTTTCTTCGTTTTTATGAAGACATCTACAGCTTTACCGATGAAGAGGTGAACAGTGGTGCACATATGGGTGGTCTTGCTGCTGCTGCCGGTATTTGCCCGCGCGCAGGTGGCCGAGATCGAGGATGTCGTCGTCAACTCCGCCCGGCACGTGACCGCGCGCGAGAGCATTCCGACCAGCACCGGCGCCAGCACCACCACGCTGGACCGCGAGACCATGACGCGCATGCCCCAGGGCGATGCCGCCTCGCTCAACCAGATCCTGCTCCAGGCGCCGGGCGTGGTGCAGGAGGCGCAGGGTGACCTGCATGTCCGTGGCGACCATCGCAACCTGCAATACCGCATCAATGGCGTGATGCTTCCCGAGGCGATCAGCGGCTTCGGCCAGATGTTCGATGCGCGCGCGCTGCGCTCCGTCTCGCTGCTGACGGGCGCGCTGCCGGCGCAATACGGCTACCGCACGGCGGGGATCGTGGATCTGCAGCTGCGCTCCGGCGCCACCGAACCCGGCGGCAGCCTCGGCATTCATGGCGGCAGCTTCGGCCAGGTGCAGCCGGCCGCGTCCCATGGCGGCGCCATCGGCGCTTTCGAGTACTTCCTCACCGGGAACTATCTGCAAAGCCAGCGCGGCTTCGAGAACCCGACGCGCGAGCGCGACGCCATCCACAACGACACGCAGCAGATCCGCGGCATCGCCCATCTCGGCTATCAGCTGGATGACTTCACGCGCCTCAGCTTCATCGGCGCCACCAACCAGTCGCGCTACCAGGTGCCGGCCGTGCCCGGCCGGGCGCCGCAATTCACCGCCTTCGGGCAGGATGCCTTCGACAGCGCGGCGCTGCGCGCGCGGCAATGGCAGCGCTCCTCCTTCGGCGTGCTGGCCGTGCAGCACAGCCGCGACACATGGGAGCTCCAGCTCGCGGGCTTCCTGCGCCAGACCTCGCTGAACTACCTGCCCGATCTACTGGGCGAGATGATCTTCAACGGTTCCGCGGCCGAGACGCGCAAGCGCAACCTCTCGGCCGGGTTGCAGGCGGATGCGGTGTGGCGCGTCGCGGCGGACCACACGATCCGCGCGGGCCTTTTTGCCTCCCGCGATGTCACGCAGAACATCAGCAATTCCACCGTGCTGCCGCTGAGCGCCACGGGTGAGACGCTGGATGCGCCCACCACCATCCCGGAGCGCGGGCGCATCCATGGCCAGCTCTACGGGCTCTACATCCAGGATGAATGGCGACTGACCGATCGCCTGACCCTCAACTACGGCGCGCGCTTCGACGCCATGCGCCAGCAGGTAGATGCGAGCCAGGTCAGCCCGCGCGCCAATCTCGTCTGGCGCGCCACCGACAGCACCACCTTTGCGATCGGCTATGCGCGCTACTTCACCCCGCCGCCCTCGGAATTGCTGACCAATCCCACGCTCGCCCGCTACACCGGGACGACGCTGGCGCCCGAGGTGCCGCTCGCCAGCGCGCCGCGGCCCGAGCGGGCGCATTATTTCAATATCGGCCTGCGTCAGCGGGTCGGTGCGGCGTGGAATCTCGGCGTGGATGCCTTCTACCGCGATGTCCAGGACATGCAGGATCTCGGGCAATTCGGCAGCGCCTATATCTTCTCGCCCTACAATTATCGCGTGGGGCGCGTCTTCGGCGTGGAACTCACCACGAGCTACCGAGAGGGCCCCTGGCTGGCCTATGGCAACCTCACCCTCTCCCGCTCCGAGGGGCGCGGCCTGGTCTCCAACCAGTATTTCTGGAGTGCCGCCGAACTCGCGCAGGTGGAGAGCAAATTCGTGCGCACGGATCACGACCAGCTGGTCACCGGCTCGGCCGGGGTGAGCTGGCAGGGGTGGGAGGGCGGCACCCTCTCCGGCACGCTCGTCTATGGCAGCGGGATGCGGCGCGGCTTCGCCAATTCGCAGTCGGTGACGCCCTATGCGACGGTGAATCTCGGCCTCGCGCAGCAATTCACCCTGGCCGAGGGCGGCGCCTGGACCGCGCGCGTGGATCTGCTGAACCTGACCGACCGCGTGTACCAACTGCGCGACGGCACGGGGATCGGCGTGGGCGCGCCGCAATATGGCCTGCGGCGGGGAATCTTTGCGGGGCTGAGCCGGGCGTTGTGAAGAAAGAGGAAAGGGCCTCCGGCGGCTGGGGCCGAAAGGCCCCAGACCCCAATAACTAAAGGGGTCTGGGGCCCGTGGCCCCAGCCGCCGGAGGCCCTTTTTTCTTTATGGCCTCGCCAGAATCAGCGGCCCCAGATCAAACCCC
Source organism: Acetobacteraceae bacterium (assembly GCA_027487385.1). Classification (GTDB taxonomy): domain Bacteria; phylum Pseudomonadota; class Alphaproteobacteria; order Acetobacterales; family Acetobacteraceae; genus Roseococcus. The sequence goes on from JAIYDS010000102.1 coordinate 14,606, forward strand.
TGCGCCCGCGCCGTGGCCAGCGCGCGTTCCAGCTCCGCCGGCGGCAGCGTGGGCGTGCGGGAGAGCACCCAGAGCGAGCTTCGCGAGGGCGAGCCCACCACCGCCCAACGGTAGTCCGGGTCCAGCCCGAACACCCAGTAATCGCCGTAGAAGGGCCAGAAGAAGCTGACGCGCAGCCGCGTGTTCTCGCTGCCCTCCACCACATAGGCCTGGCCAGTCGCGACACGGCGTGGCCGCGCGGGGTCCAGCGCGTTCACGCAGGAATTGCGCACGCTGATGCGGCCGGCATCGAGGGCTGCATATTCCGCCGTCACCTCCTCACAGCGCAGGCTGGCGCTGTCCTGGAAGCGCTGCGGCAGCCGCGCCACCTCATGCCAGAGGCCAAGATAGCGGGAGAGATCCACCCGCTCGACGGTGCGCGGCGTCTCGGCCGTGGGTTGCGTGGCGCCGCAGGCGGCGAGGCCCAGCAGCGCGGCGAGGAGCAGCGCGCGCATCAGGCGATGCTCCCCTCGGGCCAGGTGAGGCAATGGTCGTAGATGCCGCCCGCCGTGGTGATCCAGACCTCATCCCGCCGCATGGCGATCTCGGCCAGGGCACGGCGCAGCGCGCGCAGGCGATAGGGCTGGCCCACGATATAGGGGTGCAGCGCAATGCCCATGACCTGGGGAATGCCGTCCTCCGTCTGGCGCAGCCGCTCGTGGAAATCCTCCATGAGCAGATCGGCGAATTGCTGCGCGCCATCCTTGCGGGCGGCGATGGCCGGGATGTCATTCGCCTCCTGCGGATAGGGGATGCTCAGCAGGCGGCCGGCGCGGGTGGATTTCCAGATCGGCTGGTCATCCATGCACCAGTTGAGCGTGTAGCGGTAACCCGCCTCGGCCAGCAGGTCCGGCGTCACGCGGCTCTCGGCGATCCAGGGCGAGAGCCAGCCGCGCGGGGCAACCCCTTCGTGCTTCACGATCTCGGCGGTGCTCTCGGCGATGAGGCGGGCCTCCTCGGCTTCGGGCAGGGTGCTCTGGCGCTCGCTGTTGGTGCGGCCATGGCCGGCCATCTCGTCGCCGCGGGCGCGGTGGGCGGCCACCAGCTCGGGCGCGTGGTGATACATGGCGCTGTTGAGCAGGACGGTGGCGGGCAGGCGCAGCTCATCCAGGAGCTGCACCAGGCGGAAGCCGCCGACGCGGTTGCCGTATTCGCGCCAGGCATAGTTCAGCACGTCCGGCTGCGGGCCGCCGGGGGCGAGTTCGGCGCCCAGCCCCTCGCCAAAGGCGAAGTGTTCTAGGTTCACGCCGAGATAGACCGCGAGCTTGCGGCCGAAGGGCCAGGATTCCCGCGCGCGGGCGGTCCAGGGCGAATAGGGGAATCGGCCGTGGTGAGGAAGCATGACAAACCCGTCTCAGCTGGAACGCGGCCTTTCTGGCCTTGGCCGCTTCGCGCCACAAGATGCGGCGTTTCAGCCCCGCATCTCCTCCCGGATCAGATCCGCCGCCTTCTCCGCCACCGAGAGCACCGTCGCGTTGATGTTGCAGACCGGGATATCCGGAAACACCGAGGCATCCACCACGCGCAGCCCCGCGATCCCCCGCAGGCGCAGCCGGGCATCCAGCGGCGCCGTCGGGTCAGCCCCCATCCGCACCGTGCCGCAGGGGTGATACACCGTGCCGCCGGTGTTGCGCGCGAAATCCAGCAGCGCGGCATCGCTCTCCTGCGCCGGCCCGGGCCGCACCTCGCCCGCCACGATGCCGGCAAGTGGCGCCGCCGCCATCCAGCGCCGCGCCAGGCGCAACCCGCGCAGCACGCAATCCTGGTCCGCCAGCGCGCTCAGGTGGCGCGGCGCGATGATGGGCGCCGTGCGCGGATCGGCGCTGGCCAGCGTCACGCTGCCGCGGCTTTCGGGCCGGCATTGCCAGACGCCCAGCGTGAAGCCCGGCTCGCGCTCCGGCACGCCGATCTTCCCCTCCGCCCAGGAGATCGGACCGCCATTGATCTGCACATCCGGCGCCGCCCCCGTGGCGCCATCGGTTCGGGCGAAGAGGCTCATCATCCCCGGCGACCAGGTGAGCACGCCCTTGCCCTGCACCACCCAGCGCAGCACCTCCCAGGCGAGGCGCGGCCCGGTGATGCGGCGATTGGCGCTGAGCCGGTGATGCGTCAGCCGATAGGTCAGGCGGGTGATGTAGTGGTCCTGCAGATTGCGCCCGACACCCGGCGCGTCCAGCAAGGGCGTAATCCCCAAGGCAGCCAATTCCTCCGCCGGCCCGATGCCCGAGAGCATAAGAAGCTGCGGCGAGCCGATGGCGCCGGCCGCCAGCACCACGCCGAAGCGTGCGCGAACCAGTTGTTGCACGCCGCCGCGCTCGATGAGAACGCCGACCGCCCTGCCCTCCTCCACCACCAGCCGCAGCGCCAGCGCCTCATCCAGCACGGTGAGGTTGGGGCGCGAGAGCGCCGGCACCAGATAGGCCCGGGCGGCCGAAACCCGCCGCCGCCCGCGCCGCGTCTGCTGGAAGGTGGAGAAGCCCATCCGCTCCGGCCCGTTCATGTCGGTCTGGACGGGCAGGCCGATGGCCTCGGCCGCGCGGGCGAAATGGTCCAGCAATTCCGGGCGCTCGGCCAGGTGCTCCACGGGCTGCGGGCCCTGCGTGCCGCGCCCCTCGCCGCCCTCCGCGAAGGCCTCATGGCGCTGGAAATAGGGCCGCAGATCTTCCCAGCCCCAGCCGGTGCAGCCCTTCTGCGCCCAAAGGTCGTAATCCGAAGGGTCGCCCCGCACATGACCGAGCCCGTTGATCGAGGAGGACCCGCCCCAGACCCGCCCGCGTGGATAATCCAGCGCGCGCCCGCCCGTCGCCGCATCGGGCGCCGTGCGATAGCCCCAGGTCAGGCGCGGATGATCCAGCAGCCGCGCATAGCCGGCGGGGATGTGGATGTAGGGGTGGCGGTCCCGCCCGCCCGCCTCGATCACCGCGACGGTGGAGCCATCGGCCGAAAGCCGGTTCGCCAGCACGCAGCCCGCGCTGCCGGCCCCCAGCACCACATGGTCGAAGACGTGCTCAGACAAAGGTGAGCATGCGGCGGGGCGTGTCCACCAGGATCGCCCGGATCTCGGCCTCGGTGAAGCCGCGCCGGCGCATCAGCGGCAGCACGCGCTTGTGGATATGCGCATAGCC
>JAIYDS010000154.1 GCA_027487385.1 Acetobacteraceae bacterium
GCCCTCTGCATGGTGCTGAAGCTGGTGCGCGAGGAGGATGGCGGCACCATGCGGGCGCTGATCAACCTGCCGCCGCAGGTGGACCGCTTCATCCGCCTGCCGCCGACGGCGGAGGGCGGCATCCGCTTCGCCGTGCTGGAGGATGTGGTGGCGCTGAACCTGCACCACCTCTTCCCCGGCTTCATCCCGGCCGAGCGCGGCCTGTTCCGCCTGATCCGCGACACCGATGTGGAATTCGAGGAAGAGGCCGAGGACCTCGTCCGCAGCTATGAGACCGCGCTGAAGCGCCGGAGGCGGGGCCGCGCCATCCGCCTCGCCGTGGATGCGCGCATGCCCTCCGACATGATCGATTTCGTCGCCGAGGAGCTGGACGCCGATCGCAGCGCCGTTTTCGCGGTGGATGGGCTGCTGGGGGTCGCGGACCTCAAGGCGCTCATCGTGGATGACCGGCCGGACCTTCTCTTCACGCCCTATACGCCACGCTTCCCCGAGCGGATCCTGGATTTCGGCGGCGATTGCTTCGCCGCGATCCGCGCCAAGGACATCGTGGTCCACCACCCCTATGAGAGCTTCGACGTGGTGGTGCAGTTCCTGCGCCAGGCGGCGCGCGACCCCAATGTGGTGGGCATCAAGCAGACGCTCTACCGCACAAGCCGCGACAGCCCCATCGCCCGCGCCCTCATCGAGGCGGCCGAGGCCGGCAAGTCGGTCACCGCCATGGTGGAGCTGAAGGCGCGCTTCGACGAGGAGCGCAACATCTCCATCGCGCGGGAGCTGGAGGCGGCCGGCGTGCAGGTGGTCTATGGATTCGTCGAGCTGAAGACCCACGCCAAGATCAGCCTCGTGATCCGGCGCGAGGGCGCGCTGCTGCGCAGCTACGCGCATTTCGGCACGGGCAATTACCACCCGATCACGGCGCGCATCTACACCGACCTCAGCTTCTTCACGGCCGACCCGATCCTGACGCGCGATGCCTCCAAGCTCTTCAACTACATGACCGGCTATGCCCGGCCCGAGGCGATGGAGCGCCTGGCCTTCGCGCCGCTCACCATCCGCCCCTCGCTGATGGGGCTGATCGAGCAGGAGATCGCCTTCGCGACGGCCGGCAAGCCCGCCGGCATCTGGCTGAAGATGAACAGCCTGGTGGACCGGGACCTGATCGACGCGCTCTACCGCGCGAGCATGGCGGGCGTGCGCATCGAATGCGTGGTGCGGGGCATCTGCTGCCTGCGCCCCGGCGTGCCCGGCCTTTCCGAGAATATCCGGGTGAAGAGCATCGTCGGCCGCTTCCTGGAGCACAGCCGCATCTACTGCTTCGGCAATGGCCACCGCCTGCCCTCGCGCCGCGCCCGCGTCTTCATTTCCTCGGCCGATTGGATGGCGCGCAACATGGATTGGCGCGTGGAGACCATGGTGCCGGTCGAGAACGCCACGGTGCATGCCCAGGTGCTGGACCAGATCATGGTGGTGAATTTGCGCGATGCGGCGCAAAGCTGGGATCTGGAGCCGGATGGTGCCTGGCGTCGCCGCACGCCGGATCCGCGGCAATTCTCGGCGCATGAGTATTTCATGACCAACCCGTCGCTCTCCGGCCGGGGCAGCGCGCTGCATGCGCCCCCGGCCCGCCCTTCAGGACGCCGCGCCAAGACGGACCGGCTGCATCAGGATTGAATCATGGCGTCTTCGCCCCCGCACCCGCCGCGTTTCGGCGTGGTGGATCTCGGTTCCAACTCCGTCCGCCTGGTCGTCTATCAGGGGCTGCTGCGCAACCCGCATGCGATCTTCAACGAGAAGGCCGTGCTCGGCCTGGGCCGTGGCCTGCACGCGACCGGCCTGCTGAATGAGGAAGCCGCCGCGCAGACGCTGACCGTGCTCGGCCGCTACCACGCGCTGGCCCAGGGCATGGGCGCCGATCCGGTGGAGGTGCTGGCCACCGCCGCGGTGCGCGATGCGAGCAATGGCGCGGCCTTCATGGCCGGCCTCGCGCAGGTCATGCCGGGCGCGCGCGTCACCGTCCTCTCGGGCGATGAGGAGGCACGCTTCTCGGCCGAGGGGCTGCTGCTCGGCGTGCCCCAGGCCGATGGCGTGCTGGGCGATCTCGGCGGCGGCTCGCTTGAACTGGTGCGGCTGGTGCAGGGCCGGATCATGGAGACCGTCTCGCTCCCCATCGGCACCATCCGCCTGGCCGAGCGGGCGGAGGGCGACATCGCCCGCGCCCGCAGCATCGCCGAGGCGGAGCTGAAGCGCGTCCCCTGGCTCGGCGCGGCGGCGGTGAAAGATCTGTTTCTGGTGGGCGGCACCTTCCGGGCGCTGGCGCGGATCCATATCGCGCAGACCGGCTACCCGCTCTCCATCGTCCATCACTACGCGATCCGGCGCGAGGAGGCGCGGGATCTGGCCGGCGTGGTGATGAACGCGCCGCGCAAATCGCTGGAGCGCATGCCCGCCGCCCCCACCAAGCGCGTGGGGGACCTCCCCTTCGCCGCCGTGGTGATGCGGCGCCTGCTGCGCGCCTCGGGTGCGGCGCGCGTCGTCTTCTCGGCGAATGGGCTGCGCGAGGGGTGGTATGGCCGCCGGCTGCACGCGGCCGAGCGCATGCGTGACCCGCTGCTGGCGGCGGCGCAGGAGATCGGCCTGCGCTTCGGCCGCGATGCGGGCCTCCCGCCCGCCCTGCTGCGCTGGACCGAGCCCCTGGTCGAGGAGGGCGACACCGAGCCCGCCTTGCGCATGGCCGCCTGCTGGATCAGCGACAGCGGCGCCGAGGACCACCCGGAATACCGCGCCGAACAGGCCTTCTTCCGCCTGCTGCGCCTGCACGGCGTGGGGCTGGACCATCACGCCCGCGCCTTCCTCGCGCTGGTCGCGGCGTTGCGCTACGAAGCCGACCCCACCGCGCCCTACCTGGCCCCGGCACGGCTGCTGCTCTCGGCCGCCTCGGTGCGGCGGGCGGAGATCCTGGGGGCGGCGCTGCGCCTGGCCTATACGCTCTCGGGCGGCGTGCCGGCACTGCTGGATGCGACGCTGCTGGAGCGGCGCGGGCGGCGCCTGACACTGAAGCTGAACCAGGGGGCCGGCGTCTTCGCGGGCGAGAGCGTGCTGCGGCGGCTGGAGGTGCTGGCGCTGACGCTTGGGCTGGACCCGGCGATCGAGGTGGAGTGATTATCTTACAGGCAAACCGCGCAAATTGACGCCGATTCTACAAGAGTTTCCGTCAATTTGTCTGTTTTTCGGGCGAATCTGATGCCCTGCCCCTCGTGAAAATCTGATTTTCTCCCTCCGACACCCGGAGGGTTTGGATGTTGCGTCGGTTCGAAGCCCTGCCAGGCGCTTTCACCTTCGACCCCGCGCGCTGCGCCCTCATCATCATCGACATGCAGCGGGATTTCCTGGAGCCGGGCGGCTTCGGCGCGGCGCTGGGCAATGACGTCACCCAACTGCACCGCGCCATCGCCCCCTGCGCCGCGCTGCTGGCCGCCGCGCGCGCGGCCGGCCTGCTGGTGATCCACACGCGCGAGGGCCATCGGCCCGACCTCACCGATTGCCCGCCTGCCAAGCTGACGCGCAGCCCGCCCGGCCTGCGCATCGGCGACCCCGGACCCATGGGCCGCATCCTGGTGCGCGGCGAGGCAGGGCACGACATCATCCCCGAACTCGCCCCCACCCTGGGCGAGGTCGTGCTGGACAAGCCCGGCAAGGGCGCCTTCTGGGCGACCGACCTCGAGAACATCCTGCGCAACCGCGGCACCGAGGCGCTGCTGGTCGCGGGTGTGACCACCGAGGTCTGCGTCAGCACCACGGTGCGCGAGGGCAATGACCGCGGCTTCCGCTGCGCCGTGATCAGCGATGCCTGCGCCTCCTACTTCCCGGAATTCCACGCCGCGGCGCTCGCCATGATCCATGCCCAGGGCGGGATTTTCGGCTGGGTCGCGCCATCCGCCGCCGCCATCGCCGCCCTTGAGGAGAGCCCCGCATGAGCATGACCCGCACCCAGCTCTGGACGCCGGGCGACTGGAACGCCCTCTTCGGCTTCGGCACGAACATCCTGGTGAACCTGCTGGTGCTGACCGGCCTGCTGCGCTTCGTCGTCGGCATGCCCGATGAGATCGTCTTCGGGCGCATCCTGCCTGCGGCCGGGCTGATGATGTTCCTCTCCACCGGCTACTACGCCTGGCTCGGCTGGAAGCTGATGAAGGAGACGGGGCGGGCGGATGTTTGCGCCCTGCCCTCGGGCATCTCGGTGCCGCACATGTTCGTGGTCTGCCTGGTCATCATGATGCCCATCGCGCGGCTGACGGGCGATCCGATCAAGGGATGGGAGGCCGGGCTGACCTGGGTCTTCGTGCAGAGCTTCGTGCTGATCTTCGGCGCCTATGCCGCCCCCTGGATCCGCCGCATCACGCCGCGCGCGGCGCTGCTCGGCACGCTGGCCGGCGTCTCCGTCACCTTCATCGCCATGCGCCCGGCGCTGGAGATGTTCATGACGCCGATCCTCGGCCTGATCTGCTTCGCGGTGATCCTGGTCGCCTGGTTCGGCGGCTTCCGCTATCCGCGCAACATCCCGGCCGGGCTGGTCGCCATCGCCTTCGGCCTGGTCATCGCCTGGGGCAGTGCCGCGATTGGCCTCGGCGTGGGCGGGGTGGGGCTTTCCGCGCTCGGCGCCTCCTTCAGCCAACTGGGCTTCCACATTCCCATCCCGGCGGTGGGGCATGTGTTCAGCGGCTTCGAGTTCATCGGGATCATCCTGGTCACCGCCATCCCCTTCGGCATCTATGACCTGGTGGAGGCGCTGGACAATGTGGAAAGCGCCGAGGCCGCCGGCGACCACTACCCCACCACGCGCGTGCTGACGGCCGATGGCGTGGTCAGCCTGATCGGCTGCCTCATGGGCAACCCCTTCATCAACGCCGTCTATATCGGCCACCCCGGCTGGAAATCCATGGGCGGGCGCATCGGCTATTCGGCGGCGACGGGCGTCGCCGTGCTGGTCTTCACCTGGCTCGGCATCGCCTCCGTCTTGCTGGCCCTGGTGCCAGTCGTCGCGATCGCGCCCATCCTGCTCTACATCGGCATGCTGATCGGCGCCCAGGCCTTCCAGGAGGTGCCGAAGGGCCATGCGCCGGCCGTGGTGCTGGCGCTGACGCCGCATCTCGCGCATTGGGCGAAGACGCTGATTGATGGCGCACTCGGCGCTGCGGGCACCAGCGCCGCCGCGGTCGGCATGGACAAGCTGGTGGGCATGGGCGTGCTCTATCCGGGCCTCGCCGTGATGGGCGAAGGCGCGATCCTGGGCGGACTGATGCTGGGCGCCATCGCCGTCTTCATCATCGAGCGCGACCATGTGAAGGCGGCGGCCTTTGCGGCGGCCGCGGCGGGAATGACCTTCTTCGGCCTGATGCACGGGCCGGCGGTGGGCTTCGCCGTCACGCCGGGCGTGGCCTTCGCCTATCTGATGGTGGCGGCCTTCCTGCTGGCCTGCGCCCGGCAGGAGGGAACCGCGCCGGCCTGGGTGAATGAGGGCGTGGCCAAGGTGGCGGAGCGGTTGCGCCGCAAGCCCGCCGCCTGATCAGAAGCGGACCAGCGCCCCGCCCCAGGTCAGCCCGCCGCCGATCGCTTCCAGCAGCACCAGATCCCCGCGCTGGATGCGGCCATCATGCACCGCCTCGGACAGCGCCAGCGGCACCGAGGCGGCCGAGGTATTGGCGTGGCGGTCCACCGTCACCACCACCCGCTCGCGCGGCAGGCCAAGCTTCTTGCCCATCGCCTCGATGATGCGGATATTCGCCTGGTGCGGCACCAGCCACTGCACATCCGCGCGCGTGATCCCATTCGCCGCCAGCGTCTCATCCACGACGCTGGAGAGCTTGTTCACCGCATGCTTGAACACCTCGCGCCCCGCCATGCGCAGCGGGCCCGTGGTGCCCTCGACCAGCAGGATGTCGCCATGGCGGCCATCGGCATGCAGATGCGTGGAGAGCACGCCGCGCTCCCCCTCTTCGGCGCGCAGCAGCACCGCACCGGCGCCATCGCCAAACAGGACGCAGGTGCCGCGATCCGTCCAGTCCAGGATTCGCGAATAGACCTCGCTGCCGATGACCAGGATGGTGCTGGCCTGGCCGCCGCGGATCATCGCATCGGCGACGGAGAGGGCATAGACGAAGCCGGTGCACGCGGCCGAAATGTCGAAGCCGAAGCCGCGCTCCATGCCCAGCAGCGCCTGTATGCGCACGGCGGTGGCGGGGAAGGCGTGGTCCGGCGTGGCGGTGGCGACGATGACGGCGTCCACCTCGCCCACCGTCACGCCCGCATGGGCCAGGGCGCGGCGCGCGGCCTCGGCGCCCAGCGAGGCGCAGCTGTCATCCGGCCCGGCCAGATGGCGCTGGGTGATGCCGCTGCGCTCGCGGATCCAGGCATCGGTGGTGTCCAACCCGTAGCGCGCCGCCAGCGCCTCATTGTCCAGGATATCGGGCGGAAGATAGCCGCCGCATCCGGCGATCACGGAACGTCTATGCAAGGCGGATCAGTCCTGCTGAGCGATGACCGCGGGATCCGCGACCATGGAGGGACCATGCGTGGCGAGGCGGGAAAGCCCCTCGCGGATATTCTGGGTGAAGCCATGCGTCACCATGTCCATCGCCACATCCATGGCATGGGCGAAGCCGGTGGCATCCGTGCCGCCATGCGATTTGACGACGACGCCGTTGAGACCGAGCAGGATGGCGCCGTTATAGCGGCGCGGATCCATCCATTCGCGCAGCCGCTCGAGGGCCGGCCGCGCCAGGAGATAGCCGGCGCGGGCCGGGATGGAGGAGGTGAAGACCTGCCGCAGCAGGTCGCGCATCAGCTTCAGCGCGCCCTCGCCCGTCTTCAGCGCCACATTGCCGGTGAAGCCGTCGGTGACGACCACATCCACCGTGCCAGCCGCGATGTCATGGCCCTCGATGAATCCGTGGAAGTTGATGCCGGCATGGCCCTCGCGCAGCACTTCGGCCGCCTGGCGCACGCGGTCATCGCCCTTCAGCTCCTCGGAGCCGACATTGAGCAGCCCGATGCTGGGGTTGGGCAGGCCCAGCACGGCGCGGGCGAAGGCATCGCCCATGATGGCGAATTCGACCAGGTTGCGCGCATCGCATTGGATATTGGCGCCGAGGTCGAGCATGACGACGTCGCCCCGCGCGGAGGGCGTGATGGCGGCAAGCGCGGGCCGCCCGATCTCCGGCATGGTCTTGATGACGATCTTGGCCAGTGCCATCAGCGCGCCGGTATTCCCGGCGGAGACGACGCCCGCGGCCTCGCCCTTGGCCACCGCGTCAATCGCGAGGCGCATGGAGGAGTTGCGGCCCTGGCGCAACGCCATGGTCGGCTTCATGTCGCCCGGAATGGCGTCCGGTGCGTGGCGGATGACGCAGAGCTTCGCGGCACGCGGGCGCTTGGCCAGCCCTTCGCGCAGCCGGGATTCATCCCCCAGGAGCAGGAATTGCGCCTTGGGATGCCGCTCGGCCGCCATTTCCAGCCCGTCGAGGACGCTGTCGGGCGCGTGATCCCCGCCCATCGCATCCACGGCGAGCGAAAAGCGCCGCAGGCCCCCATCCGCGGGTGCCGCCATGTTCACGCGCGGATCGCCCCGCTGCTCACCGGCTTAGCCGCGCACCACGCCCTTGAGGGAATCGGCCGCAGCGACCTCACGGCCGTCATAATGACCGCAGGAGGGGCAGACATGGTGGGGGCGCTTCAGCTCGCCGCAATTGGAGCACTCGACATGCACCTCCTTCGCCAGTGCCATGTGGCTACGGCGCATGCCGCGGCGGGAGGGGGAGACTTTCTTCTTCGGGACGGCCATGGAGCCAGCCTTTCAACGGGTTTGGGCCACCGGCGGAGACCGGCGAACCCAGGCAGAGGTGAGGGGCGCGGAACGCCCAAGCGAACAGGCCCGCAGCGGGCAAGCAGCGGCAGGAAGGGTGCGCGATTAGCACCCAACCCTTCCTCCGCGCAACCTACCCCTGCGGCTTGAGGGTCAGCAGCTTTGCAAAGGGGCCATGCGCGCCGTCATCACCCAGGCCCCGCGGCATCTCGGCGCCGGGCGCGCGGGGATAGGGGTCGATCGCCAGGGAAAGCTGCTGCGCCAGCGCCTCGCCCAGATCGGCGACGCCCTGCTCGGTCTCGATGTCATCCGGCTCATCCTCGCCATCCGAAGGCTCCATCCCCTCGGGCAGAAGCCGCCAGGCGACCGCCTCGGCGATGGATTGCCGCACAGGGGCGAGGGTGATGCCGCAGGCCTGCTCCAGTTCGGCGGTGAGGCGGCCGGTGACGTGGACAACCCCCTCCAGCCCCGGCATGAGCCGCAACTCGGCCGAGAGGCCGTGCAGCGCCAGCAGGTCGAAGCGCGCCGCCAGGGCCGCGCGTTCCTCGGCGCTGGCCGCCAGGTTCAACGCCTGGCCGCCAGCCGGAACCTTGGCGATGGCCAGGCGGTGGGAGAATTCAGGGGTCACGTGAAGCGGACCTCGCCGCGCAGCAGCGCCGCGACATCCTGGCCGGCCAGCAGCTCGGAGAGCCGCTTCGCATGCCCGGCGAGCGCCTCGCCGGCGCCGGCGGGGGCTTCCTCCTTCACCCAGATGTTGCGCTCCAGCGCGGCGGCCAAAGCGGTCATGTCCCCGGCGTCCAGCGCCTCGGCATAGGTCTGGGCGCGGCCATGGAAGCCTTCCCAGAGCATCTTCACCCGTTTGCCCACGCTGAGATCGCCGATCCCCATTTCGCGCAGGTTCACGTCCATGTCACCGAACATCGCGTCGAAGACAGCCTGGGCGAGGGCATCGGCCGTCTTGTCGCGCTCGGCCCGGAGGCGGCGGATCAGCAGGCCGACATGCAGGCTGACCAGCTCGAAGCGGCCGGCCGCGGTGTCGGGCACGCCGATCTCGGCGTAGAAGCCGGGCGCGCGGGCGGCAGCCACGGCGGCGCCGTAGAGTTCGAAGCCGATCCGCTCATGCGGCCGGCGGCGGAACAGGCCGAGCAGGCCCATGATGCGGAAATTCCTGACAAGGGCCCAAGCGCCGGCGCGCCCCAAGGGGCGCATTGACCGCAAGGGCCGGGTGACGTTAAGCCGGGACATGGCCCGTCACCCCGCCTTGGTCAACATCCGCCGCCTCGCCATCCTGGTCCTTCCGGCGCTGGGGGGTTGCGCTTACCTGCCCCCCCTGCCGGAACGCCCGCGTGACGTCTTCACCACGCCCATCGTGAATCGCGGCCATGCCGTCTCCGAGGACCAGCTCGCGCAGCTGACCCCGGGCGTCTCCTCCCGCGCCGATGTGGCGGCGCTGTTGGGCAGCCCGAGCCATGCGGGAACCTTCTCGGACGACAACTGGTATTACATCAGCGCGGTGACGCAGCAGCGCCCGGGCCGCACCATGGCGCTGCGCTCCCAGCGCGTGGTGGTGATCGCCTTCAACCCGGCCGGAACCGTGGCCGAGGTGCGGCAGCTCAGCCAGAACGACATGCCGGCCGTGAATTTCGTGGAACGCGAGACACCCACCCCGGGCACGGAGCGCAGCATCCTCCAGGCCCTGTTCGGCAATGTGGGCCGCGTCGGCCCCACGCCGACCAGCAACACCCTGCCGGCCGGCGGCGCGCCCACGGGCCGCTGACGCGCGTCTTTCGCGGCGGCAGGCTTGCCTCCGCGCGGTTTTGCTTCAAACTGGAGGTTTCTCGCCGCATTTCGCGGCCGAGGTGACTCCAGAGGAGCGCTGCAGCGTGATCCCCGCCCTGATGCCGACCTACAACCGTGCCGACCTCGCTTTCGAGCGGGGCGAAGGCGCTTATGTGTGGACGGATGCGGGGCGACGATTCCTCGATTTCGGCTCCGGCATCGCCACCTCCTCGCTCGGCCATGGCCACCCGCATCTGGTGAAGGCCATCGCGGAGCAGGCGGCCAAGGTCATGCATGTGAGCAACCTCTACCGCGTGCCCCAGGCCGAGAAGCTGGCCGCGCGGCATGTGGCGGCCTCCTTCGCCGACTCGGTGTTCTTCTGCAATTCGGGCGCCGAGGCGAATGAGGGCATGGTGAAGGCCGTGCGGAAATACCACGCCGAGAACGGGCATCCGGAGAAGTTCCGGATGATCTGCTTCGAAGGCGCCTTCCATGGCCGCACGCTGGCCATGCTCAGCGCCACCGGCAATGAGAAATACCTGGCCGGCTTCGGCCCCGCGGTCGAGGGCTTCGACCATGTGCCCTTCGGCAACATGAACGCCGTGCGCGATGCCATCACCCCCGCCACCGCCGGCATCATGATCGAGCCGGTGCAGGGCGAGGGCGGCGTCCGCCCGGCCGATCTGCGCTTCCTGCGCGAGCTGCGCGCCGTCTGCGACGAGTTCGGCCTGCTGCTGGCGCTGGACGAGGTGCAGACCGGCATGGGCCGGACCGGCAAGCTCTGGGCGCATCAATGGGCGGGCATCGAGCCTGACGTCATGTCCTCGGCCAAGGGCATTGGCGGCGGCTTCCCGCTGGGCGCCGTCATGGCCAAGGAAGCGGTCGCCAAGCATCTGAAGCCCGGCACGCATGGCACCACCTATGGCGGCGGGCCGCTGGCCTGCGCCGCCGGCAACGCGGTGCTGGATGTGGTGCTGGCGCCCGGCTTCCTGGATCAGGTGGACCGCGTGGCGCGCCATCTCTGGCGCGGCATGCTGGCGCTGGCCGAGCGCCATCCGCGCGTCATCCTGGGCGTGCAGGGGGCCGGCCTGTTGCTCGGCCTGCGCCTCGTGCCCGAGGTCAGCAACGGCGCCATGCAGGCCCAATGCGTGGAAGAGGGCCTACTGACGGTCGCGGCGGGGATGAATGTGCTGCGCGTGGCGCCGCCCCTCATCATCACCGAGGCCGAGGTGGACGAAGCACTGGCCGCCATGGACCGTGCCTGCCTCGCGCTGACGCCCGCTGAAGTGCTGGCGCCGGCCAAGTGAGCGCCTTGTTGAAGCCGACGGCCGGGGGCGGCGATGGCCCCCGGCACTTCCTGGAATTGATGGACCTCGATGCGCCGACGCTCCGGCACATGCTGGAGCTGGGCAAGAAGGCGAAGCGCGGCGAGGTGCCGGGCCAGCCGCTGGCCGGCAAGACCGTGGCCCTCATCTTCGAGCTGCCCTCGACGCGAACGCGCGTGAGCTTCGAGGTCGGCATCCGCCAGCTCGGCGGCACGCCGCTGGTGCTGACGGCGCGCGAGATCCAGCTGAATCGCGGCGAAAGCGTGAAGGACACGGCGCGCGTGCTCTCGCGCTATGTGGATGCGATCATGCTGCGCACCGCCGATGTCTCGAACATCCGCGAACTCGCCGCGCATGCCTCGATCCCCGTCATCAATGGGCTGACCAATATCAGCCATCCCTGCCAGCTGATGGCGGATGTGATGACCTTCGAAGAGCATCGCGGCCCCATCGCCGGCCAGGTCGTCGCCTGGACGGGGGATGGCAACAATGTCGCGCAGAGCTTCATCCAGGCCGCGGCGCGCTTCGGGTTCACACTGCGCATCGCGACCCCGCCTGAACTCGCCCCGCCGGCAGAGCTGATCGCCTGGGCGCGGCGTGAGGGCGCGCAGATCGAGCTGACGAACGACCCCGTGGCCGCCGTGAAGGGCGCGCGCGCCGTCGTGACGGATTGCTGGGTCTCGATGAGCGACGAGAAGGACGGCAAGACGCTGAACCGCCACAACCTGCTGGCGCCCTATCAGCTGAATGGCGCGCTGCTGAAGCAGGCGGCGCCGGATGCCATCGTGATGCATTGCCTGCCCGCGCATCGCGGCGAGGAAATCACCGATGAGGTGATGGACGGCCCGCAAAGCGTGGTCTTCGACGAGGCGGAAAACCGCCTGCACGCCCAAAAGGGTATCCTCCTCTGGGCCATGGGCCTGGAGTAAGGCTCGCCGCGGATGGGCCCGAAAGGCCCCAAAATTCCTGGGGTCTGGGGCCTCTGTTTAGACCGGAGACATCCCTGACGGGTGTTCGGAGACATCCCTGACGGTTGAGATGGTGGCCTTTGGTCCTCTGATGTCAATCCATCCGAGGTTGAAGCGCATGAAATGGAGGCTCCAGACGCCGTCCGTTGCGGTTGGCCGGAGCGCC
>JAIYDS010000134.1 GCA_027487385.1 Acetobacteraceae bacterium
CTTGTCGTCAGCGAAATGATCGCCTCCGCCGCGATGATCCGCGAGAACCGGCAAAGCCTGAAGATGTGCGACACCACGGATGAGCTGGGCGGCCCCTCCTCGGTCCAGCTGGCCGGCTGCGATCCGGCGGTGATGGCCGATGCCGCGCGCCTGGTCGTGGACAAGGGCGCCGCCATCGTGGACATCAATTTCGGCTGCCCGGTGAAGAAGGTGGCGGTCGGCCAGAGCGCCGGTTCCGCCCTGATGCGCGATGAGCTGCGTGCGGCCGCCATCCTCGAGGCGGTGGTCAAGGCCGTGCCGGTGCCGGTCACGCTGAAGATGCGCATGGGCTGGGACCATCAGAGCCTGAACGCGCCGAAGCTTGCCCGCATCGCCGAGGAATGCGGCATCCGCCTGGTCACCATCCATGGCCGCACGCGGCAGCAGCTCTACACCGGCGTGGCGGATTGGGATTTCATCGCCTCGGTGAAGGCGGCGGTCCGCATCCCCGTCATCGCCAATGGCGATATCGTGACGGTGGACAATGCCCTGGATGCGCTGACGCGCGCGGGCGCGGATGGCGTGATGATCGGCCGCGGCTGCTATGGCCGCCCCTGGTTCCCACGCCAGGTCGCGGCCTTCCTGCGCGAGGGCATCCGCCTGCCGGACCCGACCCTGGAGGAGCAGCTGGCCATCCTGCTGAAGCATTACCGCGCCATCCTCGAACATCACGGCGAGGGCGTGGGGGTGCGCATGGCGCGCAAGCATGTCGCCTGGTATTCGCGCGGCCTGCCGGGCAGCGCCGAATTCCGTGCCCAGGTGAACCGCGTCGAGATGGGCGAGGCGGCGGAATCCCTGATCCTCGGCTTCTATGGCCCGCTGATCGAACGCGGCCAGGCCCCGGTCGCGACCCCCTGGCAGGAGGCGGCATGAGCGGCGTGATCAGCCGGGTGGCGGCCATGGCCCGCCGCCCGCGCCCGGCGGCCCTGCCGGACACCGCCGCCATCCTGGCCGCCCTGCCCATGCCGGCCATCGTGCTGGATGGCGAGGACCGCTTTCGCTTCGCCAACCCGGCGGCGGAGCTCTTCTTCCAGCAATCCATGCAGACCCTGGTCGGCATGCAGCTGGCCGAGATGCTGCCGCCCGACCACCGCCTCTTTGCCCTGCTGCATCAGGTGCGGCTGCAGGACAGCCCGGTGGCGGATCACGACCTGACGCTGGAAAGCCCCCGGCTGCACCGCCATGGCGTCTCGGTCTATGGCGCGCCCATGCCGGACCTGCCGGAGGGCGTGGTGCTGACCCTGCAGGATGGCTCCACCGCCGCCATGCTGGACCGGCAGCTGCATTTCCTGGGTGCGGCGCGCGGCGCCACCGCCATGGCCGCGATGCTGGCGCATGAGGTGAAGAACCCGCTCTCCGGCATTCGCGGCGCGGCCCAGCTGCTGGAACAAGGCGCCTCCGAGGGCGACCGCGAGCTCTGCCTGCTGATCCAGGAGGAGAGCGACCGCATCCGCAACCTGGTGGACCGGATGGAGATGTTCTCCGACCGGCCGATCACGCGGCGCGCGGTGAATATCCATTCGGTGCTGGACCATGTGCGGCGCGTCGCGCAATCGGGCTTCGCCTGCCATCTGCGCATCGTCGAGGAATATGATCCCTCGCTCCCCGCCGTCTGGGGCGACCGCGACCAGCTGATCCAGATCCTGCTCAACCTCGTGAAGAACGCCTCCGAGGCGCTGAGCGATGGCGGCGCCACCGGCGGCATGGGCGAGATCCAGCTGGCGACGGCCTATCACCATGGCGTGCGCATCGCCGTGCCCGGCTCCAGCGAGCGGGTGCACCTGCCCTTGCAGGTCACGGTGCGGGACAATGGACCCGGCATCCCCGAGCCGCTTCGCTCCACCCTCTTCGAGCCCTTCGTGACCACCAAGCGGGGCGGGCAGGGGCTTGGCCTCGCGCTGGTCGCCAAGCTGGTGGCCAATCATGGCGGGTTGATCGAATGCGACAGCCGCCCCGGCCGCACCACCTTCCGCCTGTCCCTGCCGGCCCAACCCCCGGGCGAGCTGGCACTTGAGAGTGACGAATGACCGAATCCCGCACCATCCTGATCGCCGATGATGACCGCGCGATCCGCACCGTCCTCTCCCAGGCGCTGACCCGCGCGGGCTATAATGTGCGCGCCACCTCCTCGGCCTCCACGCTCTGGCGCTGGGTGGAGGATGGCGAGGGCGACCTGGTGGTGACCGATGTGGTCATGCCCGATGAGAACGGCCTGGACCTGCTGCCCCGCATCAAGCGCATCCGGCCGGATCTGCGCGTGGTGGTGATGTCGGCCCAATCCACCTTCACCACGGCGGTGAAGGCGGCGCAGCGCGGCGCCTTCGAATATCTGCCCAAGCCCTTCGACCTGAAGGAGCTGCTGAATGTGGTGGAGCGCGCCCTGGCCCAGCCCGCCACCGCCAGCGCCCCCGATGAGGAGGCCGAGCCCGGCGAACGCCTGCCGCTGGTGGGCCGCAGCACGGCCATGCAGGAAATCTACCGCACCGTGGCGCGCCTCACCACGGCGGACCTCACCGTCATGGTTACGGGTGAGAGCGGCACGGGCAAGGAGCTGATCGCCCGCGCGCTGCATGATTATGGCAAGCGCCGCCAGGGCCCCTTCGTCGCCATCAACATGGCCGCCATCCCGCGCGAGCTGATCGAGAGCGAGCTCTTCGGCCATGAGCGCGGCGCCTTCACCGGCGCACTCACGCGCGGCGTGGGTCGCTTCGAGCAGGCGGCCGGCGGTACCCTCTTCCTGGACGAGATCGGCGACATGCCGGCCGAGGCGCAGACCCGCCTGCTGCGCGTGTTGCAGGAGGGCGAATTCACCACGGTCGGCGGCCGCCAGCCGGTGAAGGCCAATGTCCGCATCGTCGCCGCCACGCATCGTGACCTCCGCGCCTCGATCCGCGCCGGGCTTTTCCGCGAGGATCTGTTCTACCGCCTGAATGTCGTCCCCATCCGCCTGCCGCCGCTGCGCGAGCGGACCGAGGACATCCCCCTGCTGGCGCGGCATTTCCTGGAGCGCGCCCGCGCCTCGGGCCTGCCCCTGAAATCCCTCAGCAACGAGGCGCTGGAGCGGCTGAAGCGCCACGCCTGGCCCGGCAATGCGCGCGAGCTGGAAAACCTGATGCGGCGCC
>JAIYDS010000187.1 GCA_027487385.1 Acetobacteraceae bacterium
GTCTCCGGGTTCTCGCGCATCAGCACGCGCGGGCGGCCGATGGTGAGCTCGAAGCCCTCGCGGCGCATCGTCTCGATCAGCACGCCGAGCTGAAGCTCGCCGCGGCCGGCCACTTCGAAGGCGTCGGTCTCGCTGGAGACGGTGACCTTGATCGCCACATTGCCCTCCGTCTCGCGCTCCAGACGGTCGCGGATCTGGCGGGAGGTGACCTTCTTGCCCTCGCGGCCGCCCAGCGGGCCGTCATTGACGCGGAAGGTCATGGCCAGCGTCGGCGGGTCCACCGGCACGGCGGGCAGCGGCGTCATCTGCTCGGGCGCGCAGATGGTGTCGGGGATGGTGCTGTCGGAGAGGCCGGCGATGGCGATGATGTCGCCCGCGACCGCCTCGTCCACCGGGATGCGATCCAGCCCGCGGAAGGTCAGCAGCTTGGTGAGGCGGCCGGTTTCCACCGTGGTGCCGTCGGCGCGCAGCACCTTCACCGGCATGTTCACGCGGGCCGTGCCCTGCTCGATGCGGCCGGTCAGGATGCGGCCGAGGAAGTTGTCATATTCCAGGATGGAGGCGTTCATCGCGAAGGGCGCGTCGGGCAGCACCTTCGGCTCCGGCACGTGCCGGACGATGAGGTCGAACATCGCGTTCAGGTTCTGGCGCGGGCCGTCCATGCTCTCATCCGCCCAGCCCTGGCGGCCGGAGGCGAAGAGCATCGGGAAATCCAACTGCTCGTCATTGGCGCCGAGATTGGCGAAGAGGTCGAAGATCTCGTCATGCACCTCATGCGGGCGGGCATCCTGGCGGTCCACCTTGTTGACCAGCACGATGGGGCGGATGCCGCGGGCCAGCGCCTTGCTCAGCACGAACTTGGTCTGCGGCAGCACGCCCTCGGCCGCATCCACCAGCAACACGCAGCCATCCACCATGGAGAGGATGCGCTCCACCTCGCCGCCGAAATCGGCGTGGCCGGGCGTGTCCACGATGTTCAGCTTCACGCCGTTCCATTCGACGGCGGTGCACTTGGCGAGGATGGTGATGCCGCGCTCACGCTCCAGGTCGTTGCGGTCCATGGCGCGCTCGGCGACCTGCTGGTTCTCGCGGAAGGTGCCGGCCTGCTTGAGCAACTGGTCCACCAGGGTGGTCTTGCCGTGGTCGACATGGGCGATGATGGCGAGGTTACGCATGGGCATGGATCAGGACTTCCGGGCATGGGTGAGGCCCGGGATGCGGTGAGGATCCGGGCGGCGTGGCATCGGTTGTTGCGCTTGTGCGGCGCACACATAGGCGGGCTTGCGGCAAATTGCCAGCGAAGATGCGGTGACCGGCCCCGGCCCTGGCGCAACCCTGCCGCGAAGACTTGGCAAGCACGGGGCGGCGGCGCTAACAAAGCCGTGCATGCGCAGCGGAACCGCACCCCCCATGTCGCTTCGCTTTCTGGCTCTGGCCTTCTGCCTCGCCTCCGGGCCGGCGCTGGCCCAGGCCGGAAGCTGCCTGACCAATCAGGTGCTGCGGGTGGACGCGGCTTTTTCGCGCCATGGCGCAGGCGGAACCTTCGATTATTCGGTGCAGGTCAGCAACATGACCTCGCGGCCGGTGACGTTCCGGGTCAATTTCCGCATGACCCGCGCCCAGGTGAATCCGCAGATCCTGTCGCAGGCCTTCACCCTGCCGGTGGCGGGCAGCCGCATCATCGTGCTGGGCAATGGCCCCGAGCAATCCACCTCCAGCCGGATCGGCGGCGGCGTTGTGCTGACCTGCTGAGGGCGGCGCGCCGCCCTCAGCGTGCCTTGACCGGGCGGTTGCCGTGGCTGTCCGCCGGCACGCCGCGCGCCAGGGACATGTGGCTGTGCACCGCGATCCAGGGCTCCTCGCCCGTGCCAGGCACCAGGATGAGCGTGGTGCGGCCCGGCCGGTCGAAGGCCGTTCCATCCGGCGCATAGCCGGTGGAGGTGAAGGGAGCGATCGCCACCGCCATCCTGCCATCGGGGCTCGCCAGCACGCGGCTCACATCCAGGCGGAAGGTGAAGTCGGTGGTCCTGGGCCAGACGGATTCCCATTGCCGGTCCCGGAACACCTCCAGCCCCTCCACGATGGGCTGCACCGTGCCGAAGGCGATGATGCGCGGATGCCAGAAGGGATAGGCGCTGCGGTAATCCACCTCCCGCACCGTGGCCGAGAAGCGGGCGAGCCAATCGAGGATGGCGTCGCGAATGGCGGGCGGCGCCTCGGGCAGGTCCGGCGTCATGGGCGGGCCCTCCGCGCGGGCCGGTTGAGGGCGACTAGTGCGGACTCGATCTCCCGCTGGGCCTTGGGGCGGTCATTGGCGAAAAGCGCCGCGCGGGCGGCGGCGATGTGACCGACCGGCCCGCTCTGCACCGGCTGGCCGGCCTGGGCGGGCGGCGTGCTGCGCGTCAGCAGGCGCGATTCGGCACGTTCCAGGAATTCATTCGCCTGGCCGGCGCGCCCGGTGCGCAGGGCGGTGGCGGCGGCGCGCAACTGGCCCGCCGCGTCATCCAGGCTGGCCGCATCCGCATCCGCCGCGTCACGCCGCTGCGCCTGCACGCCAGGCGGCACATCCGGGTTGCGGCGCTGGCGCTGCAACTCCTGGATGGAATCCGGCGTGGCGGCCTGCGCCATCAGGTTGGGCGCAGGGTGGCGTTCGCCATGATGCGCGAGGGCGGGGCCCGCGAGCAGCATGGCGGCGACAATCGGGAAGAAGCGCATGCGAGGAGGTCCTAACCAACCAGCGCCTTGAGATCGGCCTGCGGGCGGGCCCCGTAATGGCTGATCACTTCGGCGGCGGCGATGCTGCCCCAACGCCCGGCCTCGGCCAAGGGCTTGCCCTGGGTCCAGGCGGCGAGAAAGCCGGCGGCATAGGCATCGCCGGCGCCGGTCGTGTCCACCACGGTCGTCGGCTGCGCCGCCACCACATGGCGCTCGCCGCCCGAAAGGATGACCGAGCCGTGCTCGCTGCGCGTCAGCGCCGCGATCTCGACATCCTGGGCCACCCGCTTCGCGGCCTCCTCGAAATCCTCGGTCTCGTAGAGGGCCAGGATTTCCGCCTCATTGGCGAAGAGGATGTCGCATTCCTCGGCCACGAAGGCGCGGAAGGCGTCGCGGTGGCGGCCGACGCAGAAGGGGTCCGAGAGGGTCAGCGCCACCTTGCGGCCGGCGGCATGGGCGGCCTTGGCGGCGGCCCGGAAGGCGGCCTGGGCGGCCGGCGGATCAAACAGGTAACCCTCCAGGTAGACGACCTGGGCGCGCGCGACCTCGGCCGCGTCCACATCCTCCGGCCCGAAGGTCACGCAGGCGCCCAGGAAGGTGTTCATGGTGCGCTGGCCATCGGGTGTGACCAGGATCAGGCAGCGCGCGGTCGGCGCGCCGGAAGCCAGCGGCGCCGTCGGGAAATGCACGCCCGCGGCCTTGATGTCATGCGCGAAGACCTGACCCAGCTGGTCGGCCGCGACCTTGCCGAGGAAGCCCACCTTGGCGCCGAGCGCCGCCGCGACCGCGCAGGTGTTGGCGGCCGAGCCGCCCGAGCTCTCCACCCCGGCCGGCATGGCGGCATAAAGCGCCTCGGCCTGGGCGGTGTCGATCAATTGCATCCCCCCCTTGGGCAGGCCCCGGCCCTCGAGGAAGGCGTCATCGGTGGGGGCGAGGACGTCCACGATGGCATTGCCGATGCCGAGAATATCGAGGGAGGGGAGGCTCATGCGCGGGGTTCTTCCAAATCCGGAGGAGGGTGGAGGTAGCCCCCCGGGCCACCAATTGCAAAGTGGCCGCAGATTCTTCCCGCCCGGACGTTGCCGGGGCAGGGCCGGACGTTATACACCCCCAGCCTTGCCTGGATGTTGAAGGATCGCCCGCATGTCCATCTTCGGTCGCAAAAAGGACGAAACGCCGGATGCCGGCCAGGAGCCCGCGAACGTGCCGACGCAGCGCGATTCCGAGCTGAGCATGCCGACTTACCGGGCGCCGGCCGCGAACAGCGCGCCGATGGGCATGCCGCCCAAGCCGAGCAACGCGCCGGCCCGCCCCGGCGTGCCCGCCCCGGCCGCCATGCCGGCCCGCGGCCCCGCCACCACCGCGACCAGCGAGCGCCGCACCCTGATCGTCGGCCGCGGCATCAGCCTGCAGGGGACCGTCGCGGATGCCGAGCGCCTGGTGGTCGAAGGCACGGTCGAAAGCCAGATGATCCAGGCGGCCGAACTCTCGGTGGCGCAGACCGGCGTGTTTCGCGGGGAAGTGCAGGTCGAGGATGCCGAGATCGCCGGCCTTTTCGACGGCACGGTCACCGCGCGTGGCAACCTGATCGTTCGCGCCACCGGCAAGATCAAGGGCATGGCCCGCTACAAGAAGCTCTCCGTCGAGGAGGGCGGGCAGATCGTCGGCACGATGGAAATGCTGCAGGGCGAGGGCTGAGACAACTCCCGTCCCGCCAGGTTTTGGCGGGCATCTCCGGGTCCGGGGTATTCGCGGCATGCCGCGCTGGCTGATCTTTCTCCTGCTGCCTCTGGCGGCCTGTGCCAGCGAAGCCGTGCCGGAAACCGGGCAAGCGCCGCGCGCCATGCCCGAGGCGCAGGCAGCCCCACCCGCCGCGCCACGGACCGACGCCAGTTCCGGGCTGATCGGCGCCACGCCGGAGGCTTTGCGCGCCACGCTCGGCGAGCCGCTGCTGCGGCGCAGCGAGGGGCCGGCGCAAATCTGGCTGTTCGCCGGCGGCGGCTGCCAACTCGATATCGTGCTCTATGCCGGCGAGACGGGGCCGCGCGTGGCGCATATCCAGGCCCGTGCCGGCGGCCTTGCGCAGCGCAGCGCCACCGCCTGCCTGCGGGACATCTCGGCCCAGGCCACGCGCCCGCCCCCCCGCCCGGCCGCGCCGCGCCTGCCCGGCGCCGCGGATGAATTCGACGTCTGACGGGCATGCTCCCCTATCTGGACGCCTTCGTGCCGGCCTTCGGCCTGCTCGGGTTGGGCGCCCTGCTCAAGCGGCATCTGCTGCCGGATGACGCGGTCTGGGCGGGCATCGAGCGGCTGATCTTCTGGGTGCTGCTGCCGGCCCTGCTGGTGGCCGCGATCGGCTCGGTGCGGCTCGGTGAATTGCCGGTGCTCGGGATGATGGCGGCGATCTGGACGGCGCTGGCCATCGGCACGGCGGCCTCCCTCCTCATCGCTCGCGCCTTCCGCCAGCCGCATGCGGCCATGACCAGCGTGCTGATGGGCGGCATTCGCTTCAACAACCTGATCGGCTTCGCGGTGGCCGGCGCCCTGTTCGGCGCGCCGGGGATCGCGCTCGGCGCCGTGGCCACCGGGCTGATCGTGCCCTTCGTGCAATTCGTCACCAACACGGCCTTCGCGGCCGGCGGCGGGGGCCCCCTGCGGATCGGCCCCGTCCTGCGGCAAATCGTGCTCAACCCGCTGATGCTGGCCTGCGTCCTGGGCTTCCTGGTGGCCTGGGCCGGCGGGCTGCCGCCTGGCGTGAAGCCGCTTCTGGAATCGCTCGGCCGCGCCTCGGTGGCGCTGGGGCTGCTGGCGGTGGGGGCGGCGCTTTCGCTCAGCGCCATGGCGGACCGGCTGCCGCTGCAGATCGTCACCAGCCTGCTCAAGCTGGTGGTCATGCCCGGTCTCACCCTCCTGCTTTGCCTTTGGCTGGCGCTGCCGCCGCTTTCGATCGCCATGGCGGTGCTCTTCATGGCCTTGCCCACCGCCGCCACCTCCTATGTGATGGCGCGGGCGATGGGCGGGGATGCGCCGCTGATGGCGGCGATCACCTCGACCGAGCATCTGCTGGCCATGATCAGCCTGCCGCTGTGGCTGCTGCTCGTCCGCTCCCTGACAGGGCTGGGCTGAGCGCCCGCGCGGGCCGATGTCACATCGGATCTCATGCTGATTGTCCCGTCAGATCAGGGCTGTCGGGGGAGCTTCGTGGTGCGTTGGAAACCGGGCCTTCATCCTTCTGGCGTTAAAAGGCTTGCACATCAGAAGGACCCCGCCGCCCTCCATGTCCAACCCTGCCCTCAGCCCTGCCCCAAGCCCCGATGCGCCCCGCCAGAAGCCGGTGCGCGAGGCCAGCCGCAAGGACCCGGCATTGCTTTTCGCCCATGCCGCCATGGGGGCGATGCTGGAGCACGGCGTCTCGCCCACGCCGTCGAACTATCTGATCTGGTACAATTTTCACAGCGACACCACGCCGGGGCTGCGCCCCGCGATGGAGGCCCGTCTGGGACAGCCGATCACCCAGGACTGGCTGGATGAGCTTTACGGCCAGTTCTTCGCCGTCGAGCGCGAGGCGCATTCCCTGCAGGAGATCGCCGCCCGGCTGGAGGGCGCGGTGAATGAAGCGGTCGGGCTGATCCAGGATGCGCGGGAGGACGCGCTGCGCTATGGCGGGACGCTGGACCAGGCTTCGAGCCGCCTGGCCGCCGAGCCGCAATCGATCAGCCTGCTGCTGCGCCGCCTGGTGGCGGAGACCCAGGAGGTCTCCCGCCGCACCGAGGCGGCTGCGCGCAAGCTCTCCGAGACCTCCCGCAAGACGCGGGAAATGCAGCATGAGCTTGCGGAAGCCAGGCATCTGGCCAGCACGGACCCCCTGACGGGCCTCGCCAACCGCCGCCAGCTGGATGACGCGCTGCGCGAAGGCCTGGCCGCGCATCGGCCCGCCAGCCTCGTCATGGTGGATCTGGATCACTTCAAGGCGGTGAATGACAACCACGGCCATCCGGCGGGGGATCAGGTGCTGCAACACCTGGCTGCCCTGCTGCGCGAATTCTCGGGCGAGGGCGCATTGGCGGCACGCTTCGGCGGGGAGGAATTCGCCCTCATCCTGCCCCAGGGGGCCGTACGGGAAGCGGTGGCCCTGGCCGAGCGGCTCCGCGCCCGGATCAGCCAATCCGCCGTGCCGATCCGCCAGACCGGCCAGCGCCTGAGCATCACCGCATCGCTTGGCGTGGCGGTGGCAAGCCCGGGCGAATTGCCGGCCCAACTGATCGAACGCGCCGACGCCGCGCTCTATGAGGCGAAGCGCAGCGGCCGGAACCGGGTCTGCAGCGACCCCCCCTTGCCCAAGGCCGAGAGCGTCTGGAGCTGAACCCGGGCGCGGGCCCGCCATCGCACCCTTGGAAGCTGGCGCGCCGCGTCGCATGATGTGGCGCCGCCGATCCGAGGAGAGATGCATGCCCCGCACCACCCGCCGCCATCTGGCCCAAGCCGCGCTCGCGCTGCCCTTCCTGGCGGCCGGCGCCCGGGCCCAGGCCTTCCCCGAGCGGCCGCTGCGCTGGGTGGTGGGCTATCCGCCCGGCGGCGCCTCGGACACCTTCGCCCGGCTGATCGGGGCGCAGATGGCCGCCCGGCTCGGCCAGAATGTGGTGGTGGAGAACCGGCCCGGCGGCGGCGCCCTGCTGGCCAGTGAGATCGTCGCCCGCGCACCCGCCGATGGCCACACCTGGATGCATGTGGACAATGGCATCCTGACCTACAACCCGGCGCTTTTTTCCCGCATGCCGATGAACCCGGATACGGATTTCACCGGCGTCGGCTTCATCGGCCGCTTCCCCCTCTACATCGTGGTGCGGCCCGAAGGCTCGCCCCGCAGCTTCGCCGAATACCTGGCCGCCTCCCGCACGCGGGCGCCGACCTATGGCACGCCCGCGGTCGCCTCGCCGCACCATCTGGCGATGGAGCTGGTGCGCCGCCGCACCGGGCTGGACGCCACCCATGTGCCCTATCGCGGCGGCCCGGCCTCGATGCAGGATCTGCTGGCGGGCAATGTGGATTCGGTGGTGATCGACACGGCGACGGGCCTGCCCTTCATCCGCGACGGCCGGGTGCGGGCGCTGGCGGTGCTGAGCAACACGCGCAGCCCGCAGGCGCCCGATGTGCCGACCATGGCCGAGCTCGGCCATGCCAATACCGTGGCCTATGGCTGGCAGGGCATGTCCGTGCCGGCGGCGACCCCCGCGCCCATCATCGCCCGGCTCTCGGCCGACATGATCGCGGCCATCCAGTCGCCCGAGATCAGCGCGCGCATGGCCACGCTGGGCATCGAGTACCAGCCCTGGAGCCCAGCCGAGTTCAACGCCTTCGTGGCGGCCGAGAACGCGCTCTGGCGGCCGCTGATCCGCGAGCTGGGCATCCGGCTGGATTCCTGAGCCCGGCTGTCATCATTTCGAGGCTGTGCGGCGGCGCGGGGCGGGTTAGTTTCGCCGCATGAGAATCGAACGCCGCGCCCTTCTGGGCGCCTTCCTCGCCACGCCCTTCCTGGCCAGGCCCTTCGTGGGCCCGGCCCGCGCGCAGGCGCCCGCCGGCCCCACCCCGATCCTGATGGTGCATGGCAATGGCGACCATGCCGCGCTCTGGCTGACCACGCTCTGGCGCTTCGAGGCCAATGGCTGGCCGCGTGACCGGCTGATGGCCGTGAACATGCCCGACCCCCTGGCCCGGGCGAATGACGCGGTCCCGCAGGCGCATCGCAGCTCCAGCGCCGAGCAGACCGAGCGCCTGGCCGCCTTCGTGGCTGAGCTTCGGGCCCGCACCGGGGCGCCACGCGTGGCCCTCATCGGCAATTCGCGCGGCGGCTATCCGATCCGCGATTTCGTCGTGCATCAGGGGGGCGCCCCCCAGGTCAGCCACGCCATCACCTGCGGCACGCCCAATCGCGGCGTCTTCGACTGGGAGTTCAACGAAGGCAGCGAGTTCAACGCCCGCAGCCCCTTCCTGCAGCGGCTGAATGGCGGGGCGAGCGATGTGGTGGAGGGCACCGCCTTCCTCACCCTGCGCTCCGACAATGACCTCTTTGCCCAGCCGGATGGCCGCTTCGTCGGCCGGCCGGGCACACCAACCGGGATCACCCAGGATGGGCCTGCCTTGCGCGGCGCCACCAACATCCTGCTGCCTGGCCTGGATCACCGCGAGATCGCCTATCACTGGCGCGCCTTCCGCGAGCAGTTCCGCTTCATCGCGGGCCGGGAGCCCACCACCCTGACCGTCCCGCCCGAGGCGCGGCCTGTGCTGAATGGCCTGGTCACCAACCTCGTCGCCGGGGGCGCCACCAACCGCCCGGTCGCTGGCGCCGTGGTGGAGGTGTTCCGCACCGATCCCGTGACCGGCGCGCGGATCGGCGAGGCGCTGCACCGGCGGGAGACCGGGCCGGATGGCGCCTGGGGCCCGGTGACCGTGCAGAGCGACTGGACGCTGGAAATCATGCTCGCCGCGCCGGGCCACCCCATTGCGCATTACTTCCGCTCCCCCTTCCCGCGCTCGACCGATGTGCTGCATCTGCGCCCGCCCGCGCCGCTGGTGGAGGCCGATCGCGCGGCCGGCTGCCTCGTGCGGCTGACCCGCCCGCGCGGCTATTTCTCCTGGCCGCGGGACGTGGTGCTGCTGGATGGGCGCGAGGTGGCGGAGCGGCGCGAAGGTGTTGCGAGCCTGGCCCTCGCCCAGCTTCGCTTGCCGGCGGATCGGGTGGGAACCCCCATCCCTGGCCTCTTCAATGAAGAGCGCGTCACGGGCCGTTTGACCCACTTGGCCGAGAACAGGATATCCTTTTTGGAGATGACTTGGTAAGGTGGCGTCGTTCAGCCCGGGTTCAGGCTTAATGCAACAGCGGCAGGAGAGAAGGGGTTCATGTCGGCCGCGCATCTGGAACAGATGTTTCTGGCCCCCCGCGATTTCTTGAAGTTGAATTTGCTCTGCTTGGTGGGCCCGCTGCCAACCCTGCGTGGTGTTTATCATTTCAGCTATGAACCGGCGGCGGGAGCCTTCTGCCATCGCCAACCGGGGTTCCTGGCGCGCGAGCGCTATCCGACGCGCGTCTGGTATGTCCGCCAGGTCTCGCGCTCCGCCCGCAACGGCGTGCCCGCCTATTTCCTGCCCTGCCTCCCCGGACAGATGCCCCGCAGCGTGCTGCCGCGCGATGTGCAGTTCATGCTGGCGGCAGGGCAGCCGGGCAGCATCTTCGGCGTGGCCCGCTATCGTCAGGGCGTGGTCGAGGTCTGCCAGGCCGGACATTCGGGCGAGAATGGCGCCCGCATGGGACGCGAGACCGCCTGGTGCGCCGCCCGGCTCTCCGCGGCGGGGCCGCTGGCCACCACCATCCTGGGCGTGAACAATGCGCGACTGGGCTGGCAGTTTCACGCCCAGCGCTGGGAGAAGCGCAATGCCCTCCTCTTCCATTACCAGGAGTTGATCACGCTGTGATTCGCTGGATTGTCTTCGATGTGGGCGGCGTCCTCGTGGATGAGGCGCGGCTGATTCGCGGCTGGGCCGGCGTGCTCGGACTTGCCGAGGCAGATTTCTCCCAGGCCCTGCGGCAGGGCATCGCCGCCGGCAAGGGGATTGGCGGCACCATCCGCGAGATCGCCCCCGGCCTCGACATCAAGGCGCATCGCGCGCGGCTGGCCGGGCTGGAAATCCCCGGCGAGGATGATCTTTACCCCGATGTGCGCGCGGGCTTCGCGCGGATCCGCGCCGCCGGCTTTCGGATTGGCGTGGCCGGCAACCAGCCCGACCAGGTGGCCGAGGCCCTGGCCGCGTTGGAGCTGGGCGCCGATTTCATCGCCACCTCCCACCAATGGGGCGTCTCCAAGCCGGATCCGGGCTTCTTCGACCGCGTGCTGGCCGCCACGGGCGCCGAGCCGCAGCGGATCGCCTATGTGGGGGATCGGCTGGACAATGACGTGGCGCCGGCCCGCGCCGCGGGCATGCATCCCATCTTCATCCCGCGTGGGCTCTGGGGCGAGGTGCATGACGCGGAAGCCGCCGATGTCACCCGCATCACCTCCCTGCTGGAGATTCCGGCATGCGTGGCGCCGGGCTGATCCTCGCCCTGGCCCTGGCCGCCGCGCCAGCCCAGGCGCAGGAGGAATTGCGCCTCGGCACGCCGCTGCCGGTGATGGAGACCATCATCTGCTACACCCAGCGCGCGGCCCAGGCGGTGATCGCCCAATCCCGCCCGCGGTCGCCTCCGGCCCCCCTGCCCGCCGATTGCGTGCAATCGCTGGTGACCGTCATCCCGCAGGAGCTGGCGCCCGGTCTCGGCCGCTTCGATGCGCCGGTGCGGAGCTATACGCCCGGCGCCGCGAGCTGCGTCGAGCATCGGGTGGAGGAGACGACGCACCGCATCCCGGTGACGGTGCGGCGGCAGCCGGCCCGTTTCGTCGTGGCGCATGTCATCCATGAGGATGGGAGCCCGCAGGACATGCGGGCCTTGGCGCTGGTGCCACAGCGCCCCTATTCGCTCGAATTCCTGCAGGACCCGCATCGGCGGGAGGCCGCGGGCCCCTGCGGTTGAGCGCGGCAGGCTGATCCGCCCCGCGCGTGGACCGTGAACAACAAACCATGATCACAGCCCAGGCTTGGCAGATACCAGGTCTCGCTGAGATGGACCGATACGGATTTGGGAAGAAGAAAGAAAAAGAGCCTCCGGCGGCTGGGGCCGAGGCCCCAGACCCCTTTCGATATATGTGCTCAATCCGAATATGGTGGATGACCCTCTGATGGATTGGGGTCTGGGGCCTTTCGGCCCCAGCCGCCGGAGGCCCTTTGCTTACAAAAATCACGACCCGCGAAATTCGGTGAGCAACACCGGGTCACGCCTGTGGTACTCCCACCAAAAGTGAACAGGCCCTATTGCTCCTTGTAGCGATAGCCGATGCCGTAGAGCGTCTCGATCTGCGCGAATTCGTCATCCACCGCGCGGAACTTCTTGCGCACGCGCTTCACGTGGCTGTCGATGGTGCGGTCATCCACATAGATGTTCTCGCCATAGGCGGCGTCGATCAGCTGGTCGCGGTTCTTCACGAGGCCGGGGCGCAGGGCCAGCGTCTTCACCAGCAGGAATTCCGTGACCGTCAGCTGCACCTGCCGCCCCTTCCAGGTGCAGGTGTGCTTGGTCTCGTCCAGCGTGAGATCGCCGCGCACCAGCAGCCCGCCGGCGACGACGCCGCTGCTCTCGGCCTTCATGGCCTCGTTCCGGCGCAGCAGGGCGCGGATGCGCTCCAGCACCAGGCGCTGGCTGAAGGGCTTGGTGATGTAGTCATCGGCGCCGAGGCGCAGGCCCATCAGCTCATCCACCTCCTCATCCTTGGAGGTGAGGAA
>JAIYDS010000150.1 GCA_027487385.1 Acetobacteraceae bacterium
ATGGTCCGCCCGGCCGGGCCGCGGATTTCCTCCATGATCTGCGCCACGCGGTCGGGCGGCAGGGTCTTCAGCAGCATGCGCTCCGTCGTCTCGAAGGAGCCGATGAGATGCCCGGCCTGACCGAGCTGGCCGGCGAACTCCTCGCAGATGGATTCCACCACCTGGGCGGGCACCGTGCCGAGCTGCGACATGGCGTGGGAGAGATCGCGGATCTCATCCTCATGCATCCGCGCAAAGAAGCGCGTCGCGTATTCCTCGCCGAGTGCGAGCATCAGGATCGCGGCCTTTTGCGGCCCGCGCAGGGGCTTGCTGCCGCTCATGCGTCATCCTCCGGGGTGAGCCAGCGGCGGACGGCCAGCAGCGCCTGGTCGGGGCTGTCATCCACCAGCTTGGTGATGCGGGCGATGGAGGAGGCGCGCATCTGCCCCTGCACATGCGCCAGGTGAATCATGCGTTCCTCCTCGGTGCCGCCCTCGCCGGTCAGCAGGCCGGCGGGAGTCTCGCCAGGGGGCAGCGCCGGATCACCGGGGCGGCCTGCCACGCCCGGCACCCCGCCGCTCGCGGCCAGGGTCGCCACATCCGCGCCGCTCATCCCGGCCAGCGCCGGTGTGGGCGCCAGGGATAGGGAGAGCTTGCGCGCCACCGGCCGCGCCACCAGCAGCAGGGTCAGCAGGATCAGCAGGCCGATCACCGCCGTTTCCAGCAGCCGCGCCACCACCGCCTGCGGAATATCGAGGCCGAACATCCCCGCCTCGCGCGGCGATTCCTCGGGCTCGGCAAAGCGCATGGAAACCACCTCCACGCGATCCCCGCGCTGCTCGCTGAAGCCCACCGCATTGCGCACCAGCGCCCCGATGCGCGCGAGTTCCTCCGGCGTGCGCTCGCGCTGGGAGACGGCACCTTCGGCATTGCGCTCGGTCACGCCATCCACCAGCACGGCCACGGTCAGGCGGCGCGTCGTCGGGTGTTCGCGCAGCACGTTGCGGACGGTGCGGCCGATCTCGAAATTCGTCGTCTCTTCCTGCCGGCTTTCCTGATTGCCGCCGGCCCCGCCCGCCTCTGCCCCCGGCAGGTTGTTGCCCACGCCCACCGCGCCATTCTCCTGGCTGCGGCTGCTCTCGTTGCTGGATTGCGTGCTGCGGGCCACCTGGTTCTCGGGGTCGAAGCGCTCCTCGCGGGTTTCGACGCGGTCGAAATCCATTTCCAGCGCCACTTCGGCGCGCACGCGGCCGGGGCCGAGCACCCGCTCCAGCATTTCCTCGACGGCGCGGGAGAGTCGGGCCTCCTGGCCGCGCCGCAGCTCCTCCTGCGTCTGGGCGCCGGCCGGGCCGGTCAGCGCCTGACCCCCGCGCGCCAGCAATTCGCCGCGGCTGTCCACGATGGAGACATTCTGCGGCCGCAGCCCAGGCACGGCGGCAACGACGAGGTGCAGCACCGCCTGCACCCCCTCGCGGTCCAGCCTTTGGGCGCCCTGCATGGTGAGCAGCACACTGGCTTGCGCTTCCGCCCGCTCACGCGAGAAGGCCTCGCGCCGCGGCAGCACGAGATGCACGCGGGCGGCGCGCACACCGGAAAGGCCGCGGATGCTGCGGGCCAATTCGCCCTCCATCGCGCGCAGGCGGTTCATCTCCTGCTGGAAGGGCGTGGTGGTCAGGCTCTCATTGCGGTCGAAGAGCTCATTGCCGATGGAGCCGCCGGCGGGCAGGCCTTCCCGCGCCAGGGCCAGGCGCAGCCGTGGCACATCCTGCGCAGGCACCAGCACCTGCGTGCCGCCCGCCGCCAGCCGATACGGCACGCGCTGACGCTCCAGCGCCGCGACCACCGCCGCCGCATCCCGCGTTTCCAGATCGCCATAGAGCAGGCCCATGGGCGGCGTGCCCGCCCGCAGCACCAGGAAGCCGATCAGGCCCAGAACCCCGATGCCGATGCCGGCCAACGCCAGCAATTGCACCCGGCCCAGCCCTCGCAGCTGGCCGATCAGATTCTGCATGGCACCATCCCGCGTGGCACCATCAGGTGTTGGGCCTTGCGACGAAACATCCTGCCTCTCCCGACGACGCATCCTGCGTCCTGGGCAGAATGTGCCGCATGCCGCGTTGCGAAAGACTTAACGCTGCACTCGGATTACGGCGCGGCGAGCCCGCGCAGCTTGTCGAAGTTCACCGAGAGCGCGCCGAGGCTCAGCCGCACTTCGCCATCGCGGCGGTCCACCGCGGTGGCGCGGGCCAGCACGCCGGCCTGGAGCGGCGCGGTGGTGCCATCGGCGCGGATGCCCGCGAGCGTGAAGCGATAGGCGCCATCCGCCAGCTGGGCGCCATTGGCGTCCCGCCCATCCCAGCTCCACGTCGTGGCGCCGCTGCCGAGCGCCACCTCGGCCCGGCGCAGCAATCGGCCATTGGCATCCTGCACGCTGATCTCAGCGCGCCGCGCCTCGCCCGCCGCCGGCAAGCGCAGCTGCGCCTGGCCGCCTTGCAGCGCGAGCCGGTCACTCTCCACCTCGACCACGCGGCCCATGAGCGGTGCGGCCGAGACCAGCTGGTTGCCCTGCTCCACGCTCAGCAGCCGCTCCAGATTGGTGTTCACCTTGATCTGCTGCTCGACCGAGGCGAATTGCACCAGCTGCTGCGTCATCTGGTTCGCATCCATCGCATTGGTCGGGTCCTGGTTCTGCAGCTGCGTGGTGAGCAGCGTCAGGAAGGTGTTGAAATCCGCCCCGATGCCGGTGGTGGTGTTGGTGCGCGTGCCGGCACTCGCCGTGCTGGCCGTCGCTGCGCCGATGCTGCCGCTCATGAGGGTCTCCGCTGCTTCAGATGTTGAGGTCGAGCAGCCCGCGCTGCGCGCGGGCGGGTGGGGGTGGTTCGGTCTCGGCCTGGGTGGTGCCGCGCGCTCGCCCGCCGCGCGCGGCGCCGGCCCGCGCCTCACCTTGTGGCCGCTGGTCGGAGCCGCCGGATTGCGGGCTCAGCGTGAATTCGATGCCCTTTGCCTCCACCCGCAGCCCGGCATCGCTCAGGCTGCGGTCCAATTCCTGCCGGTCCCGCAGCAGCAGGGCGAGGGTTTCCGGGCGCTCCGCCGTCACGCGCACGCTGTGGCTTTCGCCCTCGCGCTGCACGCGGATTTCAACGCGCCCAAGCTCCGCCGGATCGAGCGAGAGTTGAAAGCCATTGGCCGCGCCCGGGCTGAAGGCCAGGGCGATGGCGATGGGGGCGATCTGCCGCATCGGCATGGGCGGCGGGGCGGGAGAGGCCGGCTGCGGCGCTTCGATGGGGGGCGTAGGGGCCAGGGGCTCCAACCCCCAGCCGGCGATGGGGGCGGGTGGCGGGCTGGGCAGCGGGGCGGCGGCGGCCATCAAGGGCGCAGGCTGCCGGGCTTCGGGCGAGCCGGGGTCGGGCGCGGTGGTCTCGGGCGGCGGCTCCGGCAAAGGGGCGGCTTCGGCCGCTGCGTCGGCGCCTGGCGTCGATTCCGGGGCAAGGGTGCTGAGGGGTGCGGCGGCGGATTCGGCTGGCGGGGCGGGCCGCATGCCGGGCGCTGCGGCCAGGAGCTTCGCAGGTGTGGGGGCCGGGGCGAAACCCTCCTCCGGCTCGGCGCTCAACCCTGCCGTATCCAGCGCGATGGGGGCGGCGGGGCGGATCGGCGGCGGCGCTGCGATGACCAGGCTTGGCGGCATCGCCTCGGCCTGGGCGGGCGGAGGTGGCAGGGGGGCGGCGAGAAGCGGCTCGGGCGGCGGCTCCGGCGTGAGGGCGGCCGGGTCATCCGGCACAGGCTCGGTCTCCGCCGGCAGCAGCGCCTCGGCGATGGGTGGCGCGCTCTCCGCCGCCATGTCTTGTGGAAGGATCGGCGCTTCGTTCGGCGCGGCCCCAGCTTCCGGCAGGGCGGGAATGGGCTCCGGGCCGGTCCAGGATGGCGGCTTCTGCGGGGCGGCGCTGGCCGGGAGGGCTGGCGTCCCTGTCATGGGCTCGGCGGATGCGGCCGGGGCTAAGGTCGGCTGGGGGAGAATGCCCTCTGGCCCAGGCATGGAGGAGGGCTGTGCCGATTCGGAGATGACCGGAAGGGCCGGCGCTTGGGCCAGGGGCTCGGCGGGCGCGGCCAGGGTCGAGATCACCGGGCCCGGGGGCAAAGGCAGCCCTGCGGGCGGGATCGTTGGGCTGGACCCTGGCGGTGCCGCGATCTCCGGCTGCGGCAAGCCAGGGGTTTCCAGCGCCATGGCGGGCGGTGCCGGCTCCGCGCCGGTCATGGCGTTCAGCGGCGCCACCTGGGGGGCGGCCGGCGGCAGGGTGGCGGGGAGGGGCGCAGCCCAAGCCACGCTCGCCGCGCCAGGCGAGGCCGTTGGCGACAGGTTCGGCAGCAAGGATGGGGAGGCCTCGACCTCGATCGGACCGGCCACCGGCTGGGGCGTCGGCGCCGTGGGTGGGGCCGGCAAGACCGGCGCCAGGCTGCGCTGCAAGGCTTCCAGGAAGCCCGCCTCCGCGCCCGGCTCCAACGGCGCGGCCTGGCTGGCCCCCTGGGCCGGCACGGGCATCGGCGTGGGCGCGAGGCCGATGGGAAATCCGCCATCCATGCCGGTCATCTCCGGCCGGGCGAGGCCCCATGCCCCGGCTTCCGGCCCCGCGGGCTCAGCAAGGGCCGGGCCAGCGGGGGCGCCGCTCCCGCCCGGCAAGCGGTGCCCCAGGGGCGGCAGCCCTGGCGCGCCCCCGGCAGGTTTTGCCGGACCGCAAGCCCCGGATCGCTGGCATGCATCCTGCGTGAAGCGCGCAGCCCCGAATCCCTCGGGACCCCGGATGCAGGCAACGGAGCCCTCCCCATGTCGCTCTTTGGCGCGATGACCACGGCGATTTCTGGCCTCAACGCGCAATCGCGCTCGCTTGGCCACATCTCCGACAACCTGGCGAACAGCCAGACCAATGGCTTCAAGCGGATCGATACGAATTTCACGGATCTGGTGACGCAATCCAGTTCCAGCGCGCATTCGCCGGGCTCCGTCATTGCCCGCCCGGACTTCACCAATACGGTGCAGGGCACGGTGGAGCAGAGCGAAAATCCGCTCGGCCTCGCCATCGGGGGCCAGGGCTTCTTCAGCGTGGCGCAATCGCGCGGCAGCGCGGGCGGGCTGCCGCTCTTCGACGAGCGGCAATTCTACACGCGCGCCGGCGATTTTCGGATGGACCGCGATGGCTATCTGGTGAATGGCGCGAATTACTACCTGCAGGGCTGGCCGGTGGATGGCGAAGGCGTGGTGGACCGCACCACCCTGACGCCCGTGCGGGTGAGCCAACAGGTGTTCAACCCCATCGCCACCTCCACCATCGACATGGCGGCCAATCTGCCGGCCCTGGCGCCCCCCGCCACGCCCGCGGACGCCAAGGTCTTCAGCACCCAGGTGCAGGTCTATGACCAGGTGGGCAACCGCAACCCCATCACCGTCACCTTCGCGCAGATGACCGACGGCACGCCGCGCGGCTGGAACATGACCATCACGCCCAATCCGGTGACGGGCGGGGTGGATGTCCCGCTGGTCTTCGGCACCAATGGGACGATCGAGAGCTTCAACGGGGTGGCGGGCCTCTCCAACACCGCGGTGGACTTTCCCTTCGAGATGAATTTCGGCCTGGACAACCAGGCCATCACGCTGAACCTCGGCCGCTTCGGCATCGCCCAGGGCATCACGCAATATGCCGGCAAGGATTTCTCGCTGCGCAACATCTCGCAGAATGGCGTGCCGCCCGGCGGCTATTCCGGCCTGGCCGTGCGCGAGAATGGCGACATCACCGTGAACTACGACAACGGGCAGTCGCGCATCGTGGCGCGCGTGCCGCTCGTTTCCTTCAGCGATGCCGACAAGCTGCAGCGCCTGGATGGCCAGGGCTTCATGCGCACCATCGAAAGCGGCGAAGCCCAGGTGACCGATGTGGCAAGCAATGGCGTGGGCAAGCTCGTCGTGGGTGCGCTCGAAAAATCCAATGTGGATATCGGCACGGAATTCACCAAGCTGATCGTGGCCCAGCGCGCCTATACGGCGAATACGCGCCTCGTCACCACCGCGGACGAGATGCTGCAGGACACGATCAACATGAAGCGCTGACGCGCGGGCAACATGAAACGCTGACGCCCGCCAGAAGACCTCCCGGTGGCGCGCGTCCCGCTAAGGTGAAACGACCATGAGCCTCGATCTTGCCCTGGGCATCGCCAGAAGCGGCCTGCAGGCCACGCAGCGCGCCCTGGCCCATGTCTCGCAGAACATCACCAATGCCGAGACGCCGGGCTATACCCGCAAGACCGCCGCCCCCGAGGCGCGCACCGCTGGCGGCATGCCGCTCGGCGTGCGGCTGGGCGATGCGCGGCGCGAGGTGGACCAGGCCCTGCTGAACGAACGCGACGCGCGCGGCGGAGAGGCGGCCGCCGCCGGCCTGCGCGAACGCCTGCTCTCCGGCATCGAGGCGATGCACGGCACGGCCGGCGCCGGCGAAAATCTGGGCGATGCCATCGCCGCCCTGCAGGCCAGCCTCACCAGCCTGCGCGGCGCCCCGGCCGAACCCGGCCTGCAGCGCGCCGCGCTGGATTCCGCGCGCCAGGTCGCTGATCGTTTCCAGGATGTGGCTGGCGCCGTGGGCGAGGCGCGGCAGGCGGCGCATGACGGCATGGTGCGCGAGGTGGCGCAGGTGAATGCCGGCCTGCGTGAGATCGCCGAGCTCACCATCGCCATCCGGGGCGACCGTTCGCGCGGGCTCGGCACCGCCGACCTGGAGGATCAGCGCGATCTCGCGTTGGGCCGGCTCTCGCAAAGCCTGGCGGTTCAGCCGCTGCACCAGGCGGATGGCGGGCTCGTGCTGCTCGCCAAGGGCGGCTTCGCCTTGCCGCTGGAACCGGAGGGCGATGCCTTCACGACGAACATCGCCGATCTCGGCCCTGGTTCCTTCCATGGTCTCAGCGGGGATATTCCGCCCATCCTGCTGGGCGGCGCCGATGTGACGCGGCAATTGGGTGGCGGGCGGCTCGGCGAATATGTCGCGCTGCGCGATGCGACGCTGCCGCGCTACCAGGCGGAGCTCGACCTCGCCGCCGCCACGCTGGCCACGCGCTTCGACCAGCAGGGGCTGCGGCTCTTCACCGGGCGGGAGGGGCAGGTGCCGGACACCAGCCTTCCCTACACCGACGCTACCAGCCTGCAGATCGGCTTCGCCCGGCAGATCCGCGTGAATGACGCGGTGGCCGGCAATGCGACGCTGATGCGCGATGGCACCCATGCGGTGCCGGATACACCCGGCGGGGCCAGCGCCTTCGCGCCCAACCCCCCAGGCGGCCCCGCGGGCTTCGCCACGCTGCTGGACCGCGTGATCAACCACAGCCTGGGGGACACGGTGCGTGAGGGGGTAACCTGGCCGCCCATCGCCTCGGGCGGGATCGGGCCGGATGGCAGCCTCAGCTCCCCCTTCATCCCGCCGCGCGGGATTGGCGACTACGCGGCCACCATCACCGGCGTGCAAAGCGGGGATCGCGCCGCCGCCACCGCCGCGCGGGAGCGCGCCGAAGGCTTCAAGGCGGGGATGGATGCGCGCTTCCAGCGCGAATCCGGCGTGGATCCGGATGCCGAGATGGCGGCGCTGATCCGCCTGCAGAACGCCTATGCGGCCAATGCACGCGTGCTGAACACGGCGCAGCAGATGTGGGAACAGCTGCAAAGCGTCGGACGATGAAGGGAGGCTGATGCGCCATGTCGAGCATCGAGATGTTTCAACGCCTGACCAGCGAGGCGATGCAGCTGCGCGGCCGGCGGGACGACTTCATGCGCCAGGCCACCACTGGCATGAAGGCCGAGCGCATCGGCGACCTGGCGCCCGACATTCCGCGCGCCGTCTCGCTGCGCGGCGAGATCGGCCGGCGCGAGGTGTATGGCCGCGCGATGGACCAGGCGCTGGGGCGCACCATGGTGATGCAGGACAGCCTGAACCGCATGACCGAGATCGCCCGCGAATTCCGAACCAAGGCGGCCACGCGCATCACGGCGGGCGATCCCGGTTCGCTGATGACGGTGCAAAGCGATGCCCGCGCGGCGCTGACCGAGCTGGCGCATCTGCTGAACACGCGCCATGCCGGAGAATATCTTTTTGGTGGCAGCGACCTGGGCCGTCCGCCCATCCCGAATCCCGAGGGCCTGGCCACCGGCCAGATGGCGCAGGACATTGCGGCCCAGGTGGCGGCGCTGCCGACGCAAGGCGTCGCCGCCACCGTGGATGCGACACGCGGCATCGCGCAGAGCAACGTGGCCGGCATCACCCCCTTTTCCGATTTCATCACGGCGGATGCCCTGCTGCCGCCGGAGGAACAGGAGCCACGGCGCGGCGTGCCGGCGGCGGAGGGCCAGGTGATCGGCTATGGCATCATCGCCGGGCGCAACGCCGCCGCGACCAGCTCCGGCGAGACGACCGGCAGCTGGGCGCGCGACCTGATGCGCAACCTGATGAGCCTCGCCGCCCTGACGCCCGAGCAGATGACCGACCGGACCACCTTCGACAGCTTCATCGGCACGCTGCGCGACGGTCTTTCCTCGGCCGAACTGGCCCTGGGCGAGGAGGCCGGCGCGCTGGGCCTGGTCGAGGCGCGGATGGAGGCGACGCAGCGGCGGCATGACAACCTTTCCACCGCGCTCGGCCAGCAGCTCTCGGACATCGAGGAGGTGGATGTGGCCGATGTCCTGACGCGGATGCAGGCCACGCGCACGGCGCTGGAGGCGAGCTACCGGGCCATCGGCGCGCTGGGCGAGCTGACCCTCGCGAATTTCCTGCGCTGAGCGGGGCGCCTCTTCAAGCCACGTTAACCGCGCCCGCGCATGATGCGGGCATGCCCGGAGAAGCTGGGCATCGGAGGAACGGCCCGGAGCCATGAGGGCCCTGGCCGACCGTCATCCTCCCCGGGATTCCCCGGGGGCGTGGCGCTTTTCCTGCCGACTGAAGCTGAAGGGAATAAAACATGTCCACGCTGGTGTTGGAGCTGCGTCAGGGGGACCTGATGGTGGTGAACGGCGCACCGATCCGCTTTCGCAATCGCACGCGGATCGAGCTGGCAGCCAAGGCCCGCTTCCTGTTCGGCAAGCAGATCATGGCGCCCGAGAGCGCGAATACCCCCGCCCGCCGCATCTATTTCGCCCTGCAGACCGCCTATATCGGGACGGAGGAGGAACGCGCGCCGGGGCTGGAAGCCGCCCGCGCCCTGATCAGCGACTTCATGGAGGCAACCACCTCGGTGCTGGTGCGGGAAATGCTGGCCCGCGCCATGGAGGCCGCCGAGGATGACGATTGCTACCTCGCCCTGAAGATCGCCCGGCGCGTGATGCGCCATGAGGAGGAGGTGCTGGGCCTGGCGCCGCTGGCCGCACCGCGGCGCGAAGCGCCGGACGGGCAGGGCCATGGCTGATGCCGCGGCCGCCGTCGCCGCCTTCCGCCGCGTGCTGAAGCCGGGCGAGGAGGAGCGCGCGCTCGGCCGCATCGCCACCGAACCTCAGCAGAAGCGCGCCATGGAGCAGTTCAAGCGCGCGGTGGACCGCGCCCCCGATGTCCGGACGGCGCTGCGTGATCCGCGTGTGCTGCAGGTGATCACCACCGCGCTCGGCATTCCCGAAGGCGCAAGTCAGGCGGGCCTCGCCACCCGCGTCCTGCTCTCCGATCTGAGCGATCCGAAGAGCCTGGCCAATACCCTGACCGACAAGCGCTGGAAATCGGCAGCGGAGACCTTGCAACTCGCGACCCGTGGGATCGCCGGCCTGCGCGACACGCAACTCCAGGCGGGCCTCGCCGATGGGCTGCGACGCGCGCAATGGAACCAGAACCTGGAGACCGAGCAGCCCGGCCTGGGCGATGCCGTGCTCTTCAAGGAGCGCGCCACGGCGGTGGACAGCAACATCTACGCGGTGCTGGGCGATCCCATCATCCGCCGCGTGGTGACCGGCGCGCTGGGCCTGCCGCCGCAGATCGCCATCCAGTCGGTGGAGGCGCAGGCGCGGGCGGTGAGCGCGCGGCTCGACATCCGCAAGCTGGAGGATCCCAAGGAGGTGCAGCGCCTGGCGGAGCGCTACCTGATGAACCGCGCCAATGAGAATGCCGCGCAGAATGGTGCCAATCTGCTGGCCCGCTTCGGCTTCCCGCCGGGCGGCTTCTCGGCGTGAAGCCTCAGCGGCCGGTGATCTGCGCCTGGCGATAGGCGCGCAGCTGGGCTTCGGTGGGCGTGCTGCGCGCAACCTTGCCGCCGGAATCGAGAAACTCCATCACCACGACCCCCAGCGCCGGGTCCAGCCGGAGCCGCGGATTGGGGCCGATGGGCGGCGCGGCGGCTGGCACGGCCGGGGTCTCCTCTGGCCGGTTCAGGGGTTTGGCGGGAAGGCCGGTCGGGAGGTAAGTGGTGATGGGATTCATGGGGGGTCTCTGCTGCGTCCATCGGACCGTCCCAGAAACCACGCCCGGGCTTAATGCCTGATGAAGATGAGCCGGCGCGCGCAGGATGCTCAGCCCAGCCCTTCCCGCGCCTGCGTCGCCAATTCATCGGCGCGCTCGTTCATGGGATTGCCCGAGTGGCCCCGCACCCAGAGCCATTCCACCTGGTGCGGTGCGGCCGCCGCCAGCAGGCGCTGCCACAGCTCATAATTCTTCACCGGATCCTTCGCCGCGTTGCGCCAATTGTTGCGCACCCAGCCCTTGATCCAGCGCTCCATCCCGTTGCGGACATATTCGCTGTCCGTGTGCAGGGTGACGCGGCAGGGGCGCTTCAGCGCCTCCAGCGCGGCGCAGGCGGCGGTGAGCTCCATCCGGTTGTTGGTGGTCTCGCGCTCGGCGCCGGTGAGTTCGCGCGTCACCTCGCCGAAGCGCAGGATCGCGGCCCAGCCGCCCGGGCCGGGATTGGGCTTGCAGCCGCCATCCGTCCAGATTTCCACCAGGGGCGGTGCCTCGCTCATGCGCCGATCGCCCCGGGGCCGGAGGCATGGCCGAAGAAGCGCAGCTTGTGCAGGTATTCCAGCGGGTCCTTGCGCGTCACCATCGCCCCGGGGGGGGTGTTCACCCAATCGAAGAGGCGGGTCAGCAGGAAGCGCAGCGCCGCCCCGCGGCAGAGCACCGGCAGGGCCGCGCGCTCGGCCGCGCTGAGCGGGCGGATCGCCTCATAGGCGCGAATCAACGCGCGCGCCTTGGTCACGTTGAAGCTGCGATCCGCCTCGAAGCACCAGGCGTTCAGGCAGAC
Source organism: Acetobacteraceae bacterium (assembly GCA_027487385.1). Taxonomy (GTDB): domain Bacteria; phylum Pseudomonadota; class Alphaproteobacteria; order Acetobacterales; family Acetobacteraceae; genus Roseococcus. The sequence continues at coordinate 11,218 of JAIYDS010000150.1, forward strand.
CGCGACGTCATAGGCCAGCAGGTCGGTGCAGGCGAAGTAGAAGTCGATCAGCCCCGAGACGCGGGGCTGGCCGGCCTCCTCCAGGAAAAACACATTGTCGGGGAAGAGATCCGCATGGATCTGTCCGGCGGGCAGGCTGCCCGGCGCCGGCCAGGCGGCCAGGATGCCGGCCAGCGCCGCATCAAGCTCCGCGATCAATCCCGGCTGCACCGCCTCGCCATCGGCGCGGCAGCGCTCCAGAAGGGGCGCCCAGGCGGCAGGGCCCAGGCCATTCGGGCGCACCGCGTCGAAGCCCTCGCCCGCCTGGTGCAGCGCGGCCAGGGCCGCGCCCAGCGGGCCGCAATGCTCGGGGCGGATCCGGCGCGGCCAGACGCCGGGGAGGAAGGTGCAGATGGCGGCCGGCCGGCCGGCCAGCGCCCGCAGCGCCTCGCCATCACGGCCCGCCACCGGTTCGGGCGCGGAGATGCCGCGCGCCACCAGATGGCGCATCAACCCCAGGAACCAGGGCAACTCCCGTGGGTCCACGCGCCGCTCATAGAGGGTCAGCACGAAATCCCCCGCGCTGGTCTTCAGCGCGTAGTTGGAATTCTCCACGCCCTCGGCGATGCCGCGAAAGGCCAGCAACGCGCCGATGTCGTATTCCGCGAGGAAGGCCCGCAGCGCCTCGTCGGAAACCTCCGTATAGACCGCCACAAATCAGGCCGTGGCCAGGGCCGCCGGAAGCTTGAAGATGATCTTCTCCTCCGCCACCACGATTTCCTGGATGGTGAGGTCATAGCCCTCGCGCAGCCGGTCGATCACCTCTTCCACCAGCACCTCCGGCGCGCTGGCGCCGGCCGTGATGCCGATGCGCGCCACGCCCTCGACCGTGGCGAGGTCCAGTTCGCGCCCACGCTGCACCATCACGGCCTTGGCGCAGCCCGCCCGGCCCGCGACCTCGACCAGACGGACGGAGTTGGAGGAATTGGGCGCCCCCACCACGATCATCATGTCCACCTGGGGCGCGATCTCCTTCACGGCCGCCTGGCGGTTCGTGGTGGCGTAGCAGATATCCTCCTTCGCCGGCGCCGAGATGTCCGGGAAGCGGGATTGCAGGGTGCGCACGATCTCCGCCGTGTCATCCACCGAGAGGGTGGTCTGGGTGATGAAGGCGAGCGAGGCGCCCTCGGGCGGGTTCACGCTGCGGGCCTGCGCCTCATCCTCCACCAGGGTCACCGCGCCGTCCGGCAACTGGCCCATGGTGCCGATCACCTCCGGGTGGCCGGCATGGCCGATCAGGAAGATGTGCCGCTTGCGGGAGAAATGATGCTCCGCCTCGCGGTGCACCTTGCTGACCAGGGGGCAGGTGGCGTCCAGGAAGAACATCTCCCGCCGCTGCGCCTCGGCCGGGATGGATTTTGGCACGCCATGGGCGGAGAAGACGACCGGCTGGCCGTCATCGGGGATTTCGTCGAGTTCCTCGACGAAGATGGCGCCCTGGCGCTCCAGCGCCTCCACCACGAAGCGGTTGTGCACGATCTCATGCCGCACATAGACCGGCGCGCCATGGCGCTTCAGCGCTTCCTCCACGATCTTGATCGCGCGGTCCACGCCAGCGCAGAATCCGCGCGGGCCGGCAAGGATAACATGAAGCTTGGGCTTTTCGGCCATGCGAGGGGGTTCCGGGGGCGGGTTGCAGGGAGACAAGACTATCGCTTTGCGCCGATCGGTGCCAGACGGAGCGCCATCGGGGCGGATTTGCGCGGCGGGGAGAGGAAGCATGACGCGTCTGGGACTGGGTCTTCTGGCCGGGCTGGCCCTGGCGGGCTGCCATACCCCCCAAATGGATGACCTGCTGATTCCCTGCCCGGACCTGGTGCTGCCGGCCGATGTGGCGGATCTGACGCGCTACCGGCCCGGCGCCCCGCCGGATCTCTCCTCCCTGGTGCTCGATGCCCGAATCACTGCGATTGAGGGCTCCTGCCGGCGCGGCCGGAGCAACCGGAGCGTGGATTCCACCCTGGCCGTCCGCATCCAGATGGATCGCGGCCCGGCGGCCGAATCGCGCGCCGTCCAACTCCCCTGGTTCATCGCCCTGGTGGATTCCCGGACCAACCAGGTGGTCAGCCGCCAGAGCTTCGTCATGAACGGGCAATTCGCCGTGAACACGACGCGCGCCAATGTCACCTCCCAGCCGGTTGCGATCAGTTTTCCGGTGGACGCCGACCGCCGTGTGCAGGACTTCCGCGTTCTCGTCGGGTTTCAATTGACCGAGGATGAGGTGGCGCTGAACCGCCGGCGCGGCCCGCGCTGAGGCGCGGGCGTCAGAGCCGCGCCAGCCGCACCGCCGTCTGCCCCGGCTGGGGCAGGAGGTTGGGCATGACCAACATGCAGTCCGGATGCGGGGTGCGGATTTCCGCATCGCCATCCCGCGCGATCAGCGTGCCGCGCGCCGGAAGCACCGTGCCGCCGCGCCAGGGCTGGGTGAAGCTGAAATCGCCCGTGCGCGCCGTGATGGTTTCTGTCACTCGCGCCAGGCGGCAGGGCGCCACCGGCACCATGGGGCCAGGCACCACCCCGGTCAGGGCCAGCATGCGCCGCGTGGTTTCCGCCATGCGCGCCACCGTCTCAGCTTCCCAATGCCAGCCGGCTTCGAGCAGAACGCCGCGCCGCCCGCTGCCGGGAACCGCGAAAAGCCCGTAATCGATCAACCGCCGGCCGGTCAGGTGCCCCTGATCCGCGACGACCAAGGGCGGTTCGCCGAGCGCCAGGGCCAGGCGCTCGGCCTCGGGCGGGCCGCCCACCAACAGCAACGGGTCGGCCGGCCAGAGCATGGAATGCAGGTCGAGGATGACATCCGCGCTGTCGAAGACCGGGCGCAAGGCGCGGGCCCGCCGCAACTCGGCGGAGCGCCGTGGGCCTTCCAGCGTCGCGATGTCCCAGACGCGGTTCAGATCCTCCTCCAGGAAGCGCGAGGCGGTGGGATCCTCCGGATCAAAGCGGGAGAAGGCGTCGAGATTGGCGAAGACCAGGGTCAGGCGGCCCGTGGCCGGCCGCAGCCCTGCGCGCAGCAGCCGATCCAGCAGGATGGCGCCGGCGAATTCATTGCCATGGGTGAGGGCCACGACGCAGAGATGCGGCCCGGCCGCCTCCGCCGCGAAGCTCCAGACGCCGGGCAGCGTGTTGCCGGCGCGCCAGCGCGTGATGTCCGGCGGCGCGAGCCGCGCGGAGGAGCGCGGCGCCTCCAGCAGGGCGGTCAGCACGGGCGGCAGGCGGGGCTTCATGCAGCGCGGCGGGACTGACGTTCGATGAGCCGGCCCAGGAAATCGCAGCAGGCGAGAAGCTGCGTGGTGGTGACGAATTCCTCCGGCTGATGGGCCTGGGCGATGTCGCCCGGGCCGCAGACGATCGCGGCGACGCCGGCCTGCTGGTAATACCCGGCCTCGGTCCCGTAGCTGACGAAGCCCGCGCGGTTGCTGCCCGAGGCGCGCTGCGCCAGCAGCACCAGCGGGTCATTCTCAGGCAGGCCCAGCGGCGGAGCATTGGCGCGCACACTGATGCGCATCTCGGCGGCGGGATAGACGGCGCGCAGCTCGGGCAGGATCGTGGCCTCCACATGGGCGACGAAGCGCGCCAGGATCTCCGGCGCGGAATCGCCCGGCACGCTGCGGATTTCGAAGGTGAATTCGGCGCGGTCGGGCACGATGTTCAGCACGGTGCCGCTGTGGAAGGTGCCGGCATGGATGGTGGTGTAGGGCGGCTCGAACCCCTCCACCCGGCGGCCCTCGCGCGCGAAATGCCTCGCTTCGGCCTTCAGCCAGGCGATCGCCTCGGCCGCCGCCATCAGCGCGTTCGCCGTCTCATGCGCGCGGGAGGAATGGCCGGAAAGGCCGGTGAAGACCACATCCCAGCTGGCATAGCCCTTGTGCGCGATGACGGGCGCCATGTTCGTCGGCTCCCCCACCACGCAATAGGCCGGCGGCGGGGCGTGGCGGCCCAGCACCGGCATGAGCCGCGCGGCGCCCCGGAAGCTCGTCTCCTCGTCATGCGTCAGGCAGATATGGAAAGGGCGGGCCAGATGGGCGCTGGTCATCTCCGGCAGCATCGCCAGGATGCAGGCGACGAAGCCCTTCATGTCGGTGCTGCCGCGGCCGATCAGCTTCTCGCCTTCGGCGCGCAGGGTGAAGGGATCGGCGTGCCACTCCTGGCCCTCCACCGGCACGCAATCCACATGGGCCGAGAGCGCGATGCCGCCCTCGATGCGCGGGCCGATGATGGCGTGGAGATTGGCCTTGCCGCCCTCGACCATCACGCGGGATTCGACGTTGTGGGCCTCCAGCTCCGCCTGCACGAATTCGATGAGCGGCAGGTTGCTGCGCGCGCTGGTCGTATCGAAGGCGACAAGCTTCGCCAGCAGGTCCTGGATTCTTGCGATTGACGTCATGGGGTGAAGCTTATCCACTCGGGGCACTTCGTCCAATCGGGGGGACTCCCATGCCAGCACGCATCGCCATCCTGGGCCTGCATCTGGAGGCCAATGCCTTCGCGCCGCCCACAAGGCGGGAAGATTTCGAGCGGCAATGCCTGGCGCGGGGCGAGGCGATCTCCCGCCTGGCGCGCGCGCCCAACCCGCCCTTGCCGGCTGAGATCCCGGGCTTCTACGCCCGCATGGACGCGACGGGCGAATGGGTGCCCTGCCCCATCCTGATGGCCGCCGCGCCGCCCGGCGGCCCCATCGAGCAGGCGCTGTTTCTGGACGTGCTGGACGAGATGCAGCGCGGCCTGGCCGCCGCCCTGCCGGTGGACGGCGTCTATGTCGCGAGCCACGGCGCCAGCAGCGCCACGGGCGATGAGGACAGTGACGGCACCATCCTTGCCATGATCCGCCGCCTGGTCGGCCCGCGTGTGCCCATCGTCGTGACGCATGACCTGCACTGCAATGTCAGCGAGCGGATGATTGACGCGCTGGACTGCTTCATCGCCTATCGCACCAACCCGCATGTGGACATGGCGGCCCGCGCCGCCGAGGCGGCGGATGCGATGCGCGAATTGCTGGCCGGCGAGACGACCGCCAAGGCCTTCCTGCGCCTGCCGCTCACGCCCCCCTCCGTCACCCTGCTGACCGCCGAGGGCCCCTATGCCGACCTGGTGCGCGACGCCGAGGCGATCATGGCGAGCGACCCGGCCATCCTGAATGCCAGCGTGACCGGCGGCTTCACCTTCAGCGACCTGCCGAAATGTGGCATCACCATCACCGTCACCGCGCGCGGCGGGGATATGAGCGCGGCGAAGCGCGCCTGCGCGCAGCTGGCCCGGCGCGGCTGGGCCGAGCGCGGCCGCCACACCCGCCGCCTGCTCTCCATTCCCGAGGCCACGGAACTCGCGCTGCAAGCCGGGCGCGGCGAGGTGCCGCCGGTGATCTATTCCGATGCCGGCGACAATCCCGGTGGCGGCGGGCGCGGCAGCACCAGCTACACGCTGCGCGCCCTGCACGAAGCGCGGGTGCCGGGCGTGGTGCTCGGGCTGTTCGTGGACCCGGACCTCGCCACTGAGGCGCATGCGCTGGGCGAGGGCGCGCATTTCCACGCCGTCTTCAACCGCGTGGAATCGGAATTCTCCAAGCGTTTCGAATCCGGCGCGCGCATCCTGAAGCTGACGGATGGCGAAGGGGTGGGACGGCGCGGCACCATGAAGGGCCGCACCTTCCAGCTCGGCGCTACAGCGCTGCTGGAGCTGGATGATTCGGGCATGAAGATCGTCGTCATCAGCCTGCGCCGGCAATGCCATGAGCCGCGCACGCTGGAAATGCACGGCATCGACATCGCCGCGGCGCGCGTGGTGGTGGTGAAAAGCCGCGGCCATTTCCGCGCGGGCTTCGATGAGTTCTTCCCGAATGAGCGCATTCATGAGGTGGACAGCCCCGGCCTGACCAGTCCGGTGCTGACGAATTTCGCCTGGAAGCGACTGCCGCGGCCGACCTGGCCGCTGGATCCCGAGGCTGTCTGGAATGATCCGGGGTGGAACTGACCGGGCGGGCCAAGAAGAAAAAAGGAAAAGGCCTCCGGCGGCTGGGGCCGAGAGGCCCCAGACCCCGCTTCGTGGAGGATCAGATGCTCATTCGGCGCGTCAATCCTACCGCGCGGTCCATCACCAGCAGCAGGGCGAAGGCCGCCGTCACCAATACGCCGGAAGCGGCGGCGACGCGCACATCCAGCGCCGTCTCCATCATTCCCCAGAGCCGGATGGGCAGCATATCGGTGTGCGCGGAAGAGAGGAACAGCGAGACCGGCACATTGTCCAGCGAGGAGACGAAGGCGAGGAAGGCGCCGGCGGCCACGCCGGGCAGGATCAACGGGAGCACCACGCGCCGAAAGGTCCGCCAGGGCGAGGCGCCGAGTGCCGCGCTGCTTTCCAGCAGCGCCGGGTCCAGCCCCGCCGCACTGGCGCCCACCGTGCGCAGCGCGAACGGAGCCGCGATCATCGTGTGCCCCGCCACCAGCAGCCAGAGTGAGGGCGGCGTGCGCAGCCAGGAGAAGAACATCAGCGCCGCGAGGCCGAAGGCGATGCCCGGCAGCACCAGCGGCGCCATGAAGGCGCCCTCGGCGAAGCGCGCCCAGGTCGCGCGGGTGCGCGCCACGGCAAGCGCGGCTCCCGTGGCGAGCGCCGTGGCGACGATCGCGGTCAGCGCCGCCACCAGAAGGCTGTTGCCGGCGGCCTTGTGAATCTGCGCCGAGCGCACCGGGTCGAACAGCGCCTCATACCAGCGGAGGGTCAGGCCCGGCGGCGGGAATTTCAGCGCCTGCGAGGTGGTGAAGGAGGTGATGAGCACGATCAGCACCGGGCCGATCAGGATCAGCACGCCGATCATCGCCAGCAGCAGGATCGCCAGCGCCAGCAAGCGGTCCGGGCCCGAGAGCCTAAGCATATCGCGCATTCCTCCCGAGCAGGCTCAGCGCCCCCAGCACCATCAGCACCGAGCCCATGAGCGTCAGCGCCATGGCGGCGGCGAGCGGCCAGTCGAAGACCACCATCGCCTGCTGCCAGACCAGCGCCGGCAGGTAATTCAACCGCCCGCCGCCGATCACGGATTGCGAGATGAAGGCCGTGGCCGCGCTGGCAAAGACCAGCGTGGCGCCCGCGATCAGACCGGGCAGGGCGAGCGGCAGCACCACCCGCCGCAGCGTGCGCCAGAGCGAGGCGCCAAGCGAGGTGGAGGCATCCAGCAGCGAAGGATCAATCCGTGCCGTCGCCGCGATCAGGGGCAGCAGCATCAGCGGCATCTCGATCTGCGTCAGCGCCAGGATCAGCCCCGGCTCGGTCTGCAGCAGCGCGACCGGCGCGGTGGAAAGCCCTGTGGCGATGAGGGTGGAATTGATCACCCCCTCGCGCCCCAAAATCACGATCCAGGAGAAGGTGCGCACCACGACGGAGGTCAGCAGCGGCAGCACCGCGACGATCAGGATCAGCCGCTTCAAGCGCGGCCCGGCGGCCATGTGCACCAGCGCCAGCGGCACCGCGAGCAGCATGGTGGCCAGCACCGTCAGCGCACCCAGCCGCAGCGTGTTGAGCACCGACTGGATGTGGAAGGCATCGCCCAGCACGTCCCGCCAGGCGCGCAGGCTGCCCTCAGTGAGATTCTCATCCGTCGCGAGCGAGGTGCCGAGCAGGATGAGCAGGGGTGCGGCGAAGAACATCAACTGGGCGAGGCCCAGCGGCAGGGCCAGCCGCCAGACGCCCGGCCCGTTCACCCCGCCATCTCGCGGTTGAAGCGGGAGATCCAGCCGGCGCGCAGCGGGTTGATG
>JAIYDS010000298.1 GCA_027487385.1 Acetobacteraceae bacterium
AGAAGGACGGCACCGTCACCATCATCACCGGCACGCTGGATTACGGGCAGGGCCATTGGTCGGCCTTCGCCCAGGTGCTGCACCAGTATCTCGGCGTGCCCTTCGAGAGCGTGCGCCTGTTGCAGGGCGATTCCGACGAGCTGATCGCCGGTGGCGGCACGGGCGGTTCCAAATCCCTGATGGCCTCGGGTGCCGCGATCATCGAGGCCTCGGCCCTGGTGGTGGAGAAGGGCAAGCTTGCCGCCTCCTACATCCTGGAAAGCTCCGTCGCCGATATCGAGTTCGATTCCGGCAGCTTCACCATCGCCGGCACGGATCGCGGCATCGGCATCATGGAGCTGGCGGCGAAGCTGCGCGAAAGCCATTCGCTGCCGAGCGAGGTGCCCGCCTCGCTCGATGTGACGCATGTCTTCGACCAGGCGCCCATGGCCTATCCCAATGGCTGCCATGTCTGCGAGGTGGAGATTGATCCCGACACCGGCCTGACGAAGATCGTGAACTACACCTCGGTCAACGACTTCGGCGTGGTGGTGAACCCGCTGCTGGTGGCGGGCCAGGCGCATGGCGGCATCGTCCAGGGCATCGGCCAGATCCTGCATGAGCAGGTCTCCTACTCCGAGGAAGGCCAGCTTCTCTCGGGCAGCTTCATGGATTACGGCCTGCCCCGCGCCGATGACCTGCCGAGCTTCGATGTGCAAAGCCACCCGGTGCCCTGCACCACCAACCCGCTCGGCGCCAAGGGCTGCGGCGAGGCCGGTTGCGCGGGCAGCCTGCCGGCGGTGATGAACGCGCTGGTGGATGCGCTGCGGCCGCTCGGTGTGAGCCATCTGGATATGCCGGTGACGCCGGAGAAGCTCTGGCGGGCGATCCACAAGGCGGGGTAGGGGGGCGGCCCGGCCTCAGGCCGGGCCTCGATGACGAGGCAATCGGCCTGTGGGTTGAGGGCCAGGCGCAGCGCAGCGGATTGCTGCCGCATGCTGGAGGGGATCGAGGCGGCCCGTGACGCGGGGCCACCTCAGCTCTCCGGCTCGCCGCCGAGGCTCAGCCGCCGCATGCGCTCCCACAGCGTGGTGCGCGAGACATCCAGCATGCGGGCCGCATCGCCCACGCGCCCGCCGCACCGCGCGAGCACCCGGCGGATATGGTCCCGCTCGGCCGCGTCCCGCGCCTCGGCAAGGGTCACGGCCGGCGGGGGCGGCGCCTGTTCGGCGAAAAGGTCACCGGGCCCGATCTCGGGCCCTTCCGCCAGCAGGGCGGCACGCTCGATCCGGTTGCGCAGCTCGCGCAGATTCCCGGGCCAGGGATGGGCCAGCAAGGCCGCCGCCGCATCCGCGCCAAGGGCCAGGCCAGCGCGCCCCGCATCCAGTGCGGCGCGCAGCAGGAAGGCTTCGGCCAGCGGCAGGATGTCGTCCAGCCGGTCGCGCAGCGGCGGCACCCGCAGCTCCACCACGGCCAGCCGCCAATAGAGATCCCCCCGGAAGCGCCCTTCGGCGACGCGCGCGGCCAGGTCGGCATTGGTCGCGGCCACCACCCGCGCGCGCAGCGGCAGATCCTGCGCGCCGCCCACGCGGGTGAAGCGCCGCTCCTCCAGCAGGCGCAGCAGCTTGGCCTGCAGGGCGGGGTCCAGCTCGGCCAGCTCGTCCAGCAGCAGCGTGCCCTCGCCCACGCGCTCCGCCGCGCCGATGCGCCGCTCATGCGCGCCGGTGAAGGCGCCGCGCTCATGGCCGAACACCTCGCTCTCCAGCAGGTCGCGCGGGATGGCGGCGCAGTTCAGCGCCAGGAAGGGCGCCGCGGCGCGCGGCCCCAGCGCGTGCAGGCGCCGGGCGGCGACCTCCTTGCCGGCGCCGCTCTCCCCCAGCAGCAGCACGGTGGCCGAGGCCCCGGCGAGCCGCCGCAGCGCCGCATCCAGCGCCCGCATGGGCGGCGAGCCCCAGCCCGCCTCCATCGGCGGGGCCGTTTGCGGGAGCGGTGGCGCCAGGGCGCGCAGCTTCGCGATCACGGCCTCCACCGCGAAGGGCTTCAACAGATAGTCATCGGCGCCGGCGCGGATCAGCCGCACCGCCTGTTCCACCCCGCCAAAGGCGGTCATCGCGATCACCGGGGTGCGGCCCAGCTGCGGCAGCAGGCGCAGCAGCAGCGCCTCGCCGGAGCCATCGGGCAGGCGCATGTCGCACAGCACGCAGAGCGGCGCGGGGAGGCGGCGCAGCAGCGCCTCGCCCTCCGCCAGGTCACGCGCCCAATGCGGCGCGAAGCCCTCCAGCCGCAGCCTTTGCTGCAAGGCGCCGCCCAGCACCGGATCATCCTCGATCAGCACCACGGCGCGGTTCATGCGGCCAGCTCCGGCCGGGGCGGCAGGCGGAGCGTGATGCGCGTGGCGCGCCCCGGCTCGGTCTGCACGGCGATGTCGCCATCCAGCCGCGCCAGGTCGCGCATCACGACGGCGAGGCCGAGCCCGGGGCCCGACGCATCCAGGCCCTGCAACTGGCGGCGCTGCGCTTCGGGCAGGCCGCCGGCCTCATCCTCCACCGCGATCAGCAGGCAGCCATCGGGCTCCTGGCCGACGCGCAGCCGCACCACCCCGCCGCGCGGCGTCGCCTGGATCGCGTTCAGCAGCAGGTTCAGCAGCGCCTGCCGCACCGGCACCGCATCGGTCGCGAAGGGCATCGCCAAGGCGCCATCGCGTTGCAGGGTCACGCGTCGGCTGGCCGCCTCGGGCGCCAGGAGCCGCTCGACATCCTCCAGATCGGCCTGCTCCAGGCGGCGGGTGGCGACCGTGCCGCGATAGGCCTGCAGCGTGTCATCCACCACGCGCTGGATCTGGCGCAGCCCGCGCTCCACCAGATCCAGCGATTCCTTGCGCACGCCGGCATCGGCGCCGAAATGCCGGGCCGAATCGATGGCGGTCAGCATGCCGGCCAACGGGTTGCGCACCTCATGCGCCACCGTCGCGGCCAGGGCGCCGAGCTCGGCGGCGCGGTCGCGCTCGGCCAGGCGGGCCGCCAGGCGCTCCCGCTCGGCGAGCCGCGCCATCATGAGGTCGAGCGCCGCGAGCAGCCGCGCCGCCTCGGTGCCAGAGCGGGCGGGGTTGGGGGCGGGGTTGGGCGCGGCCGGCTGGAAATCGCCGCCGCCCGCCCGGCCGATGACGCGCAGCACGGCGAGCAGCGGGGCCAGGGCGCGGCGCGCCAGCAGGGCTGCCACCAGCCCGGCCAGGGCGCCCAGCGCCACATCCAGCGCCAGCAGCCAGCCGGCCAGCTGCGCGCGGCGCGCCACCGCATCACTGAAATCCAGCTCAGCGGCCAGGATGGCCTGCCGCCCATCGGGCAGGGGCAGGGCGCGCTGCGCCCAGGCCGTGCGGCCATCCGGCGCGGGCTGCCAGCGCGCCTCGGGCCGCCCCTGGCTGTGCGGCGAAGGCCGTGCGGCGGGCGCCTCCTCGCCGGCCGTGATGGGTGCGGCCCGGCCGGGCAGCACCACCTCCAGCCGGCGCTCGCGAATGCCCTCCTGGAAGGACAGGGCGCGTTGCAGGCCCGCGCGCAGCGCCGCCTCGTCGCCCTGCCGGAGTGGCTCGGCCAGCGCAGCCGAGAGGCCGTCGAGATAGACGGCACCGAGCCGCGCCGCATCGCGCCCCGCCTCCCGCCCCAGGGTGAGGGTGGCGACCTGCGTGGTGGCCACCGCCGCCGCGAAGACGGCAAGCCCCGCCAGCAGCGGCATCTGCACGGCGATCGGCGCGGAAGCCCAGAATTTGGCGATCATGCCGCCATATGGCCCGGCGGGCGGGATCAGGCCAGCAGGATGCTTCCCGGCCCCTCGCGCAGGCTGCGCCAGGCCGGGCTGGCCGTGGCGGAATGCGCGGGAATCACGGCCAGCACCGGCCCGCCAAAGGGCTCGCGCGGCAGGGGATGGTCGGGATGCGGCAGGGGGTGCCCGGCGCGCACCTGCCGCCCGCGCGCACTGGCCAGCGCCACCGCATCGGCCAGCGCCAGGGGGGCGCCGGGCACGTCCAGCGCGGTGATGGTCAGCGGCAATGCCGCGAAGAGCCCGGATGCCAAATGGCGCTTCAGCGCCTCGCCCGAGGCCGCATCGCCCTCATGCAGGAAATGCAGCGCCCGCGGCGGCTGGAAGCAGGGCGCGATGATGAAGAGCCCCGGCGCCGCGACGGCGCGGGCGCGCCCCTCCGCCATGCCGGGCGGCAGCACCTGCGCCTGGTCGAACCAGGCGCCGCGCGGCAGCAGCGTCACGTCATGATGCGCGGCGGCGCGTTCCAGCAGGCGCAGCGCATCCCCCTCCTCATGCCGCGCGGCAAAGGCGAGGCCCCGCGCCTCGCATTCCGATTGCAGCCGGGCCGCCAGCGCGCCCGCGCCCTCGCGCGCGGCGGTCAGGCGGCGTTCGACCAGGCGCTTGGCGTAATGGGCACCCCCCAGCGGCACGGGGCCGGTGTGGGAGAGGCTGGGCGCGCAGAGCAGGCTGAGCAGCGTGATCTCGGCCCCGGGCGTCGTCACCGCATCGAGGCCGCCCAGCAGGGCGGCCTCGCTCGTCTCGCCCTGCGCCAGGGCGAGCAGGATGCGGCGCGGGCCGGGTTGCGGCGCTTGGGGCATGGCGGGGGCCTCCTCTGGCACGGGGATCGGGGCGGAACGGTCAACCTCATGGCGCGACAGCACGCCGGCGAGCGCGTCCGGGCCGCTGCCCGGCCAGAGGGGCGCGCCGCCGAGATAGGCCGCGCGGCCCAGCGCGTGCGAGGCGATGGGCACGGTGACCAGCAGGAAGATCAGGATGAGCCCGACGCGCAGCCAGGCCTCGGCGCTGCCGAAAGCGAGGCCCGCGCCCAGCAGCATGAGCCCCGCCCCCACCACGCCGGCCTTGGTGGCGGCGTGCATCCGCAGGAAGGCATCCGGCAGGCGCGCCACGCCGATGGCCGCGATCAGCGCGATGGCCGCACCCAGCACCAGCAGCAGCGCGGCGGCGATCTCGGTCATGGCGGGTGCTCCGTCGCGCGGGGCTCGCGCCTGGGGGTGGGGCGGGCGACGCGCGTGATGAAGGCGGCGACGCCCACGGCCCCGATGAAGCCGACCAGCCCCAGCCCCAGCGCAATGTCGAGCAAGGCGAGATGCCCGCCGGCGAGCGCCACCAGCGTCGTGGCACCCAGGGCCAGCAGCCCCAGCAGGTCCATCGCCACCGCGCGGTCGGCAATGCCGGGTCCGCGCAGCATGCGCCAGCCGGTCAGCCCGACCGCCGCGGCCAGCAGCAGCGCCGCGAGCGCCATGGCCGCACCCAGCAGCGTCATGGCAGCACGCGCATGGTCGGCGCCTCCAGCCGATCGGCGATGGAGCGGCGCACCGCCTCCGGGTCGGCCGCGTCCATCGCATGGACGTAGAGGATGCGGCGATCCTTCGAGAGGTGCAGCGCCGTGGTGCCCGGCGTGAGCGTGACCATGTCCGCCAGCAGGGTGATGCCGGCGGGGGATCGCAGCCGCAGCGGCACGGCGATGATCCCCGGGCGCAGCTCCAGCCGGGGCGCGAGCGTGGCGCGGATGACCGCGATGGCCGAGAGCAGCAATTCGCGCAGGAAGAGCAGCGCGAGCCAGGTCCAGGCCAGGATGTTCCAGGGTTGCGGCTGGCTCATGGGCGGCCTCCCAGCACGGCGGCGATATAGGCGTCGCGCCCCGCGAGCTGTTCCCCCGCGGCCAGCGCATAGGCGATGAGGGGCTCGGCCCAGAGGCCGATGCTCAGCGTGACGAGGCCGAGGGCCGCGACGGGGCCCAGCAGCAGCCAGCGTTCCCGCCCGGCCAGGATGCGCAGGGCGGCACCCTCCGGCGGCTCCTTCCAGAAGGCCTCCAGCCAGATCTTCAGCATGGAATAGAGGGTGAGCACGCCGGTCGCGAGGGCGATGGCGGCGAGCGCATACCAGCCCGCCTCGAAGCCCGAACGCACGACGAAAAGCTTGGCCCAGAAGCCGGAGAGCGGCGGCATGCCCGCCAGAGAAAGGGCAGGGATGGCAAAGAGGATTCCCAGCCAGGGGTCGCGCCGCCACAGCCCGCCCAGCGCGGCCAGCGAGAAGCTGCCCCCGGCCCGGCGGATCGCACCCGCGACCAGGAAGAGATTCGCCTTCACGATGATGTGATGCAGGATGTAGAGGACCGCGCCCGCGATGGCGAAGGGCGTCGCGATGGCCAGCCCCACGATCATGTAGCCAATCTGGCTGACGATGTGGAAGGAGAGGATGCGGCGCATGTCCCAATGCGCCGCGGCCCCCAGCACGCCCACCACCATCGTCGCCGCCGCCACCACCCAGAGCAGCGGCGCGATCCAGTCCTGCCCGGCCGGAAAGACCAGCGTGACCAGGCGCAGAATGGCATAGACGCCGACCTTGGTGAGCAGCCCGGCAAAGATCGCCGCCACCGGCGCGATGGCGGTGTGGTAGGCGGCCGGCAGCCAGAAGAACAAGGGGAAGACCGCGGCCTTGGCGCCGAAGGCCGCGATCAGCAGGAAGCCCACCGCCGCCGCCGCGCCCTGGTTCGGGACCTCCGGCATGCGGCGCGCCATGTCGGCCAGGTTCAGCGTGCCGGTCAGCCCATAGGCCAGGCCCACCGCGATCAGGAAAATCGTGGTCGCGACCAGGTTCAGCACGGCGTATTTCACCGCCGCATCCAGCTGCGCCCGCCCGCCGCCGAGCACGAGCAGCCCGAAGGAGGCGATCAGCATCACCTCGAACCAGACGTAGAGGTTGAACAAATCCCCCGCCAGGAAGGCGCCGGCGACGCCGAGCACCAGGGCGGCGAGCAGCGGGTGCCACAGCCCTTCCTCGGCCGTCATCTCGGGGTCCGCCTGCGCGTAGAGCGCGGTGGCCGCGTAGAGCAGCGCGGTGATCGCGACCATCGCGGCCGAGAGCAGGTCCGCCACCAGGGTGATGCCGAAGGGCGCGGCCCAGTCCCCCATCTGCGAGGCGATGACGCCCTGGCGCAGCACCTCCATCACCAGCAGCAGGGCGGTGAGCAACATGGCGCCGGCCGCCAGCGCGGTGACCCGGCGCTGCGCCGCGGGCCGCCCCCGCAGGGCGGCCGAGACGGCGCAGGCCAGGAGGGGGATGAGCACCGGCAGGGCCAGCAGCCAATCGGCGCGGGAGGCGATCATGGCGCGGGCTCCGCAGCGGCGGCGGCCTTGGCGTCGGTGCTGGGCAGGCCCGCGGGCTCGGCGCGGCGCAGCGCCTCGGCGTCCAGCGTCGCCTCGCCGCGCCAGACGGCCCAGGCCAGCACCATGACAAAGGCGGTCAGCCCGAAGGAGATGACGATGGCCGTCAGCACCAGCGCCTGCGGCAGCGGGTTGGAGGCGCCGGCGGCCAGCGCCGTGGCGCCGCGCTCCACCAGCGGCGGCGCCGTGCCCAGCACGCGGCCGGCGGCCATGAGGGCGAGGTTCGCCGCATTGCCCAGCAGCAGCAGCCCCAGGATCATGCGCGGCAGGGAGCGCGCCAGCAGCAGGTAGCAGGCCGCGGCCAGCAGCGCGCCAAACAGCAGGGCGAGCAGGGTTTCCATCTCAGCCCCCCCGCGCCACGCGGTTGCGCCAGGCGATCATGGCGCTTCATCTCCGACAAAGGGCAGGACCAGCGCCAGCGCGAAGCCGAGCACGACGAGATAGACCCCCACATCGAAGGGAATGGCGGTGCCGATGGGCAGGCCCTCCAGCCATTGATGCGTCAGCAGGGGCTCGGCATGCAGCAGCAGCGCGGGCAGGCCGGAAGCCGCGGCGACCGCGAGCCCGATGCCGGCCCAGGCCAGCGGATCGAGGCGCAGCGTGCGGCGCGTGGCGGCGGGGCCGAGCGTGATGGCGTGGAAGACGAAGCCCAGCGCGCCGATCAGCCCGCCGATGAAGCCGCCGCCCGGCTCATTATGCCCGCGCAGCAGCACGAAGACCGAAAGCGCCAGGCAGGCCCAGAGCACATAGCGCGCCGAGGCGCGCAGGATCAGGCTGTCCTGCATCAGCCGGCCCTCTTCACGCGGCGCAGCAGCACGGTGGCGGCCAGCGCCGCGATCAGCAGCACCGCGATCTCGCCCAGCGTGTCGAGCGCCCGGAAATCCACGATCACGACATTCACCACATTGCGGCCCTTGGCCTCCGGCAGGGCGGCCGCACCCATCCATTCCGGGATCACGGGGTCGAAGGGCACGGAGAGCACGGCCAGCAGCACCGCCGTCCCGATGGCGCCCACGCTGAGCGCCAGGGCCGCATCGCGCCGGCGCTCCGCCCGGCGCCGCGCATCCAGCGCGTGGAAGGGCAGCCGCGCCAGGATCGCGACCAGCAGGACGATGGCCAGGATCTCCACGGTGAATTGCGTGAAGCCGAGATCCGCGGCCCCCAGGGTGAGGAAGAGGATGCCCACGCCAAAGCCGACCAGCCCCGCCGCCATCACCTGGCCGAACAGGGCGCGCAGCCGGCAGGCCGCGAGCGCGCCCGCCAGGATGACGGCGGCCAGGCCAAGCTGCGCCGGCGTGGCCCAGGCGCCGGGCAGCGGCCAGGCCAGCCCGCCGCGCAGCACCAGCAGCAGCCCCGCGCCCCCAAAGACCAGGCCCAGGCTGGCGGCGAGGTAGCCGCGCAGGCTGCCGCGCTGCACCTGCCGCGTGACCGCGACGGCGCTGAGCGAGATGCCGCGCATCAGCCGGCCATAGGCCGCATTGGGCCCATAGGCGTCGAGCCAGGCCTGGCCGGCCAGTGTCGGCTGCAGGCGGCGCCAGCCCAGGAACATCAGCAGCCCCAGGGCGAGGGCCGCGAGCGAGGCGGCGAAGACCCAGTCATCACCCTGCTTTTCACCGAGCGTAAGGCCCGTGGGCCGGCCCAGGATGGCCGCCGCCGCGGGTTCGATGAGGAGGGTGGAGATCATCTGCGGCGCGATCCCGAGTGCGAGGCCCAGCGCCCCCAGCACGGCCGGCGCGGCCAGCATGGCCAGCGGCGGATCCTTCACCGCAAGGTCGGTGGCCATGGGCGCGCCCAGGAAGGGCCGGGCCGCGACCACGCCGGCCACCACCACCATCGCCGCATTCACCACCAGCGCCACCGAGGGCAGCAGACCCGGCACGCCCAGCTGCGCGGTGAAGAGCAGGTCCTTCGCGAGCGCGCCGATGAAGCCCGGCGCGCCGGCCATGGAGAGGCCAGCCAGCACGGCGGCGATGGTGGTCAGCGGCATGCAGCGGCCCAGGCCGCGCAGCTGCATCGCGTCGCGCGTGCCGGCCTTCTTGTCCACGATGCCCGCGATCAGGAAGAGGCTCGCCTTGTAGAGCGCGTGCACCAGCAGGAAGACGACGGCCGCCGTGGCGGCGAGCGGATCCTCGATGCCGATGAGCGTGACCAGCGTGCCCAGCGCCACCACGGTGGACCAGGCGAGCTTGCGCTTGAGATCCCGCTCGCGCAGCGCCAGCACGCCGCCGGCGAGCATGGTCGCCGCACCCGCGCCGGTCAGCAGTCCCTGCCAGAGCGCCAGCTCCTGGAAGGCCGGGTTCAGCCGCGCCAGCAGATAGACGCCGAGCTTCACCATGGTGGCCGAATGCAGATAGGCCGAGACGGGCGTGGGGGCCGCCATCGCATTGGGCAGCCAGAAATGCAGCGGCCATTGCGCGCTCTTGGCGAAGCAGCCGATGGCGATCAGCACCACGATCCAGCCGGCCTGGGGATGGGCCGCAAGGCTGGCGCCCTGGCCAAGGATCGCCGTGAGGGAGAAGCTGCCGGCGGCGCCCCCCAGCAGCAGGATGCCGGCCAGCATGGCGAGCCCCCCGGCCACCGTCACCATCAGCCCCTGCTGCGCGGCCCGCCGCGCCTCGGCCCGCTGCGCGTCGAAGCCGATCAGCAGGAAGGAGGCGAGGCTGGTGAGTTCCCAGAAGACAAAGAGCAGCAGCAGGTCATCCGACAGCACCGCGCCCAGCATGGCCGCCATGAAGAGCGTCAGCGTGGCGAGGAAGCGGTGCAGCAGCGGGTGGCCCGCCATATAGCTCGCGGCATAGAGGAAGACACCGGCGCCGATGCCGGTGATCAGCAGCGCCATCAGCCGGGAAAGGCCATCGAGCCGGAAGGCCAGCTCGATCCCGAGGCTGGGCAGCCAGGGCCAGCGGAAGGTGGCGCCCTCGGGCGTCATCCAAAGCAGCGCGAAGAGGAGCGCGGGCAGCAATGCCCAGGCCGGCGCCGCGGCCGGGGCGCGGCGCAGCGCGAGCGCCGCCACGGGGACGGCAGCCAGGGCCAGCAGGATCAAGCCGGGCAGGATCAACATGCCCTGCGTCAGGCACAGGGCGTGCCATGATTTTTTTGCTATTCTTATCAATAGTTTGATGCCAATCCTTGGCGCCCCGCGTCCGGCTTTCCGAACCCGGTTGCATGGGGGTGTCCGCGCCGCTGGACATGCCGTGCGCCACAAGGGCCCGTGCGGGACTGCCGGGCGGGGTTCCAGGCATCGCGCGGCGCCATGCGGCCCGGCTGCTGCTCGCCGCCGTCGCATGACGATCAAGCGCACTGGGCGGGCGCGAGGGGGGGCGCGGTGCATGCCCCGCGCTTGGGCGCGCAGGATCGAAGGGTCGATGAGCGGCAGGGATGGCGGCGAGCGGGCGGCCAGCGCCTCGAATGGGTGCCGCCATACACCCGCCTTGGCCCAGCGATTGCAGCGATTGCAGCGGTTGTAGGCCGTCGTGCAGGGGCCGCAGCGTTCTGGCAGGTCGCCCCAGGGTGCGCCCGTGCGCAGCACGTCGAAGATCGCGTTCAGCACGCGGCGGTCATCCACATGCGCCACGCCACGTGGCTTGTTGGGCCATGGCGGTGAGATGATCGCCCACTCGCCATCCATCAGCTCGAACCGTGCCGTTTCACGGCTCCCGGGCAATCCGAAGCCTTCCATCAATCTCGCCCGCGCGGCGCAGGCGTGATGCGTGCAGAACCTGGCCTGGCGGAGGCGCGTGAACCGGTGCCGTCACGCGGTGAGTCCTGGCACGGGTAGCGCGACCGAGAGGGGGAGCCTCAGAATGCCGGGCCGAATCCTTGGCATGGCCATGGTCAGCCGGTACGGAACAAGCAAGGCAAAGCCGGCTTCGCCCCCGCGCCCGTCCCGGGACCGGCCTGCACCATGGGCCACGAAAAGCATCTGCACGAAAAGCATCTGGCGGACTCTGTGGGCAGGATTTAGCATCCAAGAGAGGACAAGGTTTCACGTCCGCAAGTTGCTGGCCAGGCGGCTGGCCGCTGTGATGCACATTGAACAGGCGCCAGTCTTGAAGCGCGTGCCGTTTGGCGTGGGTTGGGGGAAGCAGGATGAAGAAGTCGGTTCAAAAGCGGGCGCGCCATCGCGCCGTCCGGAGCGTGCGGCGCGCCCTGATGGTTGGCACAGGCCTGCTGGCCATGTCGGAGGCCGCATTGGCCCAGTCCGCCGCCTGTCAGGGCGGCAACCTGTCCTGCACCATCCCCTCCGGCAGTTACACTCAGCCCCTGCTCCTGCGCAGCGGCAGCACCGCCGCGGTGACCTTCACCAACAATGGCAATTTCGCCGTCACGACGCCGCAGTCGGCAACCTTCCTCGGGGTCATCGAGTCGCTTGCGAACGGGCTGTCGGGCGCGACCTCGTCGAACAATGACGCCGGCTCGGCCCAAAGTGGCGGGACGATCAGCTTCACCAACAATGGCATCGTCACCCACACCATCTCCACCCTGATCAACGCGCCCAGTGTCGCGAACACGGTGTACGGCGCGTCGATCGGCGGGAATGGCGGCAACTACACGAATACCAATGCGGCGCATAACGCCGGCCGCGCGGGAAATGCCGGCGCCGCCGCCATGAGCAACCTGGGCGCCATCACGGTGGGCCCGGGCCCCAGCGCCAATGCACCCACCATCCTGGTATCAGGGGCCGCGCTCCTGGTGGACAGCTATGGCGGCAATGGCGGCAACGTGACCTCCATGGGGCCGGACTCCAACGGCAACCCGACCTACAGCACCCAGAATGGCACGCCGGGAGGCGCGGGCGGCAACGCCTCCCTCACCAATTCCGGCGCGATCACCGTGTCCCTGGGCCAGCCGCTCTTTGGGCTGGGCTACTGGGGGGCGGCGGCGCGTTCGCTCGGCGGCAATGGCGGCACCGGCAATAACGGCCAGGTCGGCGGTTCGGCCGGGACCGCGACCGTGTTCAATTCCGCCGATGTCTCCGTGGTGGTGCGGGCTGGCTCCATCCCGACGGATTCCTATGTGCAGGGCTCCACGCCGGGCTTCTTCGCGCTCCATGCGCGCAGCCAGGGCGGCGTGGGCAACATGTCCGTCAACAGCGGCAACAATGGCGGCTCGGGCGGCAATGCGGTGAGCGCCGGCATCACGGCGGGCAATGCCGGCCAGCCATTGACCATCACGCTCAACGTCACGCCTGCCAGCCTCTCGGTCACTCCCGTCACCTCGGCGGCCGTGGCCGCGCTCAGCCTGGGCGGCAATGGCGGTGCGGGCTATGATTCCTCGCGTGGCGGCTTCGGCGGCGGAGCGGGGCCGAGCCTCGTCACGCTGAACCAGGGCGTCAGCGTCACGGCCAGCGGGCAGCAGGTGATCGGCGTGCTCAGCCTTGCCCAGGGCGGCGTCGGCGGCAGCAGCGGTGTGGGGCAGAACAACAGCAGGGGCGGGGATGGCGGCAGCGCCGGCAATTCCAGCAGCAGCACGCCCTCCGCCAGCATCACCCTCGACAATGCCAATGTGAGCACGACAGGCCAATCCGCGCCGGCGCTGATGGCGGCAAGCGTGGGCGGCGCGGGCGGTGCCGGCATTGGCTATACCCAGACCTTCGGGCTCGCCTCCGCGGGCGGCATGGGTGGGGGTGGCGGCAATACCGGCCCGGTCTCGATCACCACCACGGGCGGCGTCATTTCCACCAGCGGGGCGCAATCCATCGCCGTTCTCGCCCTGACGCAGGGCGGCGCGGGTGGCGTCGGCGGCGATGTGAATGCGGCGGAAGGCACGTCGGGCTCGGGCGGCACTGGCGGCCAGTCGGCACCGATCACGGTGACCATCAACGCCGGCACGCAAATCATCACCACCGGGGCGGGCACCATCGGCGGGGCTGGCTCCCATGGCATCCTGGCCTCCTCGGCCGGCGGGGTGGGTGGCCAGGCCGGCGCGATCAATGTGGAGCTGGGCGGCGCCTCCGGCGTGGGCGGCCCTGGCGGCGGCGGCTACAATGTCACGGTGACGCTGGCTGCGGGCAGCAGCGTCAGGACCAGCGGCGATGCGTCTTTCGGCGTGGTGGCGCGCAGCGTCGGGGGTGGGGGCGGGTCTGGGAACACCTCCTATGATTCGGGCGGTATCGCGACCACCGCGCCCGATGGCGGCGATGGCGGCAACAGCGGCACGGTCCGCATCACCAGCGGCGCGCAGGTCACCACCACGGGCAACAACGCCCATGGCCTGGTGGCGCAGTCGATCACCGGCACGGGCGGGGATGGCGGCCCTGGCGCGGGCATCATCTACGCGCCGTCGGGCTCGGGCGGGACAAGCGGCTTCACCGGCTCGGCCACCGTGATCAACACCGGCAGCATCACCACCTCCGGGATCGGCGCGATGGGCATCCAGGCGCAGTCCATCGGCGGGGATTCCGGCTCGGCCGGCTCGGTGGACGGCTCCATCATCACGGTGGGCGGTGCGGGCGGCGTGGCGGCCGATGGCAACTTCGCCACGGTCACCCATTCCGGCAGCATCGTCACCGCGGGCCAGGGCAGCATCGGCATCCTCGCGCAATCCATTGGCGGTGGCGGCGGCAATGGCGGTGACGCGAGGGGCGTCCTCGGCTCGGTGGGCGGCTCGGGCGCGGGCGGCGGCGCCGGAGATACCACGACCGTCACCCTCAATGGCAGTGTCAGCACCCAGGGCCAGCTGGCCCATGGCGTGGTGGCGCAATCCATCGGCGGTGGCGGTGGCAATGGTGGCAATTCATCGGCGGTCAGTGGTGTGGCGGCCTTCTCGCTGGGGGGCACCGGCGGTGGCGGCGGCAATGGTGGCCTGCTGCAGGTCAACGGCACCGGCGGCAGCATCACCACCTTCGGCTCCAACGCCATCGGCCTGGTGGGCCAATCCATCGGTGGCGGCGGTGGGACGGGCGGCTCGGCCTATGCCTTGTCCGTCGGCGCGGATTTCTCGGCCGCCGCCGCCATTGGCGGCTCCGGCGGCAAGGGTGGCGCCGCGGGGACGCCCAGCGCGCTCTTCGCGGTGACGGCCCAGCTCTCCGGGATCACGATTTCGACCGGCCAGGGAGTGCGGGCCGGAACCAACACCAACCCCGTGGATTCGCACGGCATCGTGCTGCAGGCCATTGGCGGCGGCGGCGGTGCCGGCGGCGCGGCCGCCGCGGCGGCCGTGGCCGTCACCATTCCCAGCCCGGAGACCAGCCGGGCCTATTCCGCCGCACTCAGCTATTCCATGGGCGGCTCCGGCTCGACCGGCGGCAACGCCGCAGGCGTCAGCTTCACGCTGGACGGCGCGAGCCGCGTCACCACCCAGGGGCAGGGCTCGCATGGCGTGCTGCTGCAATCCATCGGTGGCGGAGGTGGTGCCGGCGGCGATTCCTCGGCGATGGCCACCACCATTAGCTATGGCCGTGCCGCCACGGCCTCGGGCAGCAACAACTTCTCGCTCACCACCTCCGTCTCGGTTGGTGGCAACAGCGCCGGAGGCGGCAATGGCGGGCAGGTCACCGCCTTCGTCAATGCCGGGACCATCACCACCTACGGCGATTTCGCCAATGCCTTCGTGGGCCAGAGCATCGGCGGCGGCGGCGGCAATGGCGGCGTCGGCTCCTCCACCACGCAGAGCTTCGGCAGCACGCGCTCGGCCAGTCTGAGCATCGGCCTGGGCGGAACCGGCGGTGTTGGCGGGCTGGGCGGCAATGTCGCGGCGACCCTCGCGGCGCCGGCCGTGCTGCAGACCTATGGCGCGGGTTCGGTGGGGTTCTTGCTGCAAAGCATTGGCGGCGGCGGCGGCACCTCCCAGGGTTCGACCGTGAATTTGGGCGCGGCCTATTCGGCCGAGAACAACACGACCTACACGGCCAATGCCTCGGTCAGCGTGGGTGGAAGAGGCGGCGCGGGTGGCGGCAGCCAGAGCATCAACGCGGATATCCAGGGCACCATCCGCACCAGCGGGGGCGATGCCTCGGGCGTGGTGGTGCAAGCCATCGGCGGCGGTGGCGGCCTGGGCGGGACGGCGGGGGCCGATGCCTCGGCCGATAATCCCATCTCCACCCTCACCGGGTTGCGCTCACAACTCACCGACAAGGTGGAGGGGAACATCACCCAGGGCTACACCGCCCAACTCTCCGTGGGCGGGCGCGGCGGCGTGGCCGGGCAGGGTGCCTTCATCGGCTACACCCAGTCCGGCAGCATCACGACGCAGGGCGACTGGTCGCATGGCGCGGTGCTGCAAAGCATCGGCGGCGGTGGCGGCATGGGCGGCGTCGCGACCTCGAACACCAGCGGAACCAGCTTCTCGGCGAACCTGGCCTTGGGTGGCGGCGGCGGGAGCGCGGGTAATGGCGGCCAACTGAGGCTTCAGTTCAGCCCCGGCAGCAGCATCAGCACCGGTGTCACCGGCACCTCCGGCTTCGCGGCTTTCGGCGTGCTGGCGCAGAGCATCGGCGGCGGCGGCGGCACGGCGGCCGATGGCTCGGCCAAATCCTCCGGCCGGATCAGCCTGGGCGCGGGGGTTGGCGGCACCGGCGGGGGGGGCGGAAACGCGGCCGATGTGACCGCCCAGGGCACCGTCAACATCGTGACCCGCGGCGCCGTCGCGGTGGGCCTTGCCCTGCAATCCATCGGTGGCGGCGGCGGCCTGGCCGGCAGTGGCTCATCGCTCTCCTACTCCCTGCCGGATGGGAGCGGGACGTCCAGCATGACCCTTGGCGCAAGGGGCGGAGCCACCGGGGATGGCGGCCAGATCATCATCTCGGATGCGACCTTCAATATCCAGACCTCCGGGCCGCATGCCCATGGCATCCTGGCGCAGAGCATCGGCGGCGGTGGCGGCCTCGGCTTCAACGCCTTCACCAACTCCTATAGCAACTCCACGGACAACGGCGCCTCCTTCAGCCAGTTCCTCGGCAATGGGAGCCAGATCAACATCGCCCTCACCGGCGGCTCCATCCAGACCTCCGGCTTCGGGGCACACGGCATCGTGGCGCAGAGCATCGGTGGCGGTGGCGGCATCGCGGGGCTGCCCTCCAGCGCGGGGGCGAATCTGACGACCAACACGTTCCGGACCCCCAGCGATTTCGCCCCCGGCGGCGTTGGACGCCCGGTGACCATCGTGTCCAGCAGCCCCATCACGACGCGCGGTGACTTCGCCCATGGCATCCTGGCGCAGAGCATCGGCGGCAGTGGCGGCCTGACCGCCAACGGCAATCAGGTCGTGGCGGGGGCGACGGTTGCGTTTGCGCCGACGGGCTTTTCCAGCTACGCGCAGGACGTCCGCGTCACCCAATCCGCGCCGATCAGCGCGACCGGCGCCAACTCCGTCGGCATTTTCGGGCAGTCACGCGGCCCGGGCGGCGATGGTCAGGTCTACGTGACGGTGCAGGCCCCGGTGCAGGGTGGTTCGGGCCCGCAGGGCGTCGGCGTCTGGGTGGATAGCGGCAACTACGCCAACCAGGTCCAGATCTCGGCCGGAGGCAGCCTTTCCGCGGTCTCGGGCAATGCGCTGCTGATGTCGGGCGGCAATGCCCTCAACCAGGGGACGGTCACGGGCAACGTCACCATCGGCAATGGCGGCACCTTCACCAACCAGGGCACGCACAATCTCGGCACGACCGCCGCGGTCGGCGAATACGTGAACACCGGGGTGATGAATGTCGGCTCCCATCTCCCCTATGGCGTGACCGCCATCTCCGGCAACTTCACCCAGGGCCGCGCGGGGCGGATCGTCGTGGATGCCGATTTCACCGGCCGCCGGTCCGATCTGTTGGTGGTGGCGGGCTCGGCCAATCTGGATGGGCGTGTGCGGCCGCGGCTCGCCTCCGTGCTGCCCGATGTGGAACTGCCCTTCCTGGTGGTGAACGGGCCGATCATCGGCCGTGTGGACGGCGAGGAATCGGCGATCTTCAGCTATGCCGTCAACCGCAAGGGGAACACCTTCTCGGTGGCCGCCAATGCGGATTTCACGCCGGCCAGCTACAACCTCAATCGCAACGTGGCCGCCGTCGCGGGCCATCTGCAAGCGGCCTGGGATGCGGGCGGCACCGGCCTTGGCCCGCTCTTCGCGCTGCTCGGCAATACCGCCGATGCGGGGGGCGAGGGCGCCTATAGCGCCGCGCTGCGGCAGATCTCGCCCAGTTCCAGCCTGGCGCCCGGCGCGCGCGTCGCCGCCGGTGCGCGCAACTTCGCCAATGCCGCGCTGAGCTGCCCGCA
>JAIYDS010000094.1 GCA_027487385.1 Acetobacteraceae bacterium
CAGGGCGGCGTCGCGCGCTTCCAGGCCGAGGGCGAGATGCGCCGCGGCGAATTCGGCATGGTGGCGGACCGCACGCTGATCTCGGATTCCATCCAGCTCAGCGTGGATGTGCGGATCGCGGTGTGAGCGACGCACCCGAGCGCTGGTCCCTGCCGCAACGCCGGCTGCACGCCTGGGGGGCGGTGCTGGTGGTGCTGACGCTGGCGCTCTCGCTCGCCATGGTGGCGCTGCCCATGTCCCAGCTGCTGGCGAAATTCCTGGCCTATCAGCTGCACAAGAGCTTTGGCCTGCTGGTGCTGATCCTCACCCTCGCGCGGCTCGGCTTTCGCCTGACCCGGCGCGCGCCGGAGCTGACCGGGCTTTCCCCCCGCACCCGCCAGGCCGCGCGCTGGGGGCAGGCCGTGCTCTACACGCTGCTGCTGGTGGTCCCCTTGCTCGGCTACCTCACCGCCCAGGCGGCGGCCGGGCCGGTGCCGACGACGCTCTTCCTCGTCATCCCCGTGCCGCATCTGCTGGACCCGGACCCGGCGCTCTATGCCTGGCTGCGCCCCACTCACCAGATCGCGGCCTGGAGCCTGATCGTGCTCGCCGCCGCGCATGCGGGGCTGGCGCTGCGGCATCACCTCCAGGGCGTTCCGGTTCTGGGGCGCATCTGGGGGTAGGGGCCCCCTCATGCCATGTGCAGCCGCACCGAGCGCGGCATGTTCGGCCGCCCGCCCGCCAGGGTGAGCAGATTGCGGATCGTCTTGCCCCATTCCAGCACGAAGCGGCGGAAATAGCCGGGCTCGGGATGATCCATGGCGCGGATTTGCCAGTCCCTCAGGCTTTGGGACAAATCCGGATCGGCCACCATCCAGGAGGGCCCAGGCAAAGCCTCGATCAGCCCCAACCGCCGCGCCAGGACGATGATGCGCAAGCCGCGCAGGCGGGCGGCCCGCCGGGCCCCCCGGAAGATCAGCCGCCGGAGCTGTTGCAGCGGATGGCGCGGACCCAGCTCCTTCAGCGCGATGAGCAGATTTTCCCAGACCCCGGCGTGGGTCAGCCGGCGGTAATGCCGCGCCACGCTGGACCAGGGCCCGTATTCGGGCGGCAATTCCCGCCAGGGGGCGTCGGTGGAGATGAGCATCAGGATGGCGTTCATCCGCTGCCGGAGGTCCGCCATCGGGCGGCCGGCGGGGCCGTCCTTCTCGACATAAGGGCGCAGGGCGGCCCATTGGCGGTCTGTCAGGGCGGTGAAGGGGATGCGTTGCTTCATCCTAGGAAAATATACCGTAATAGGCGAAAAAGTCAAGGAGATTGGGGCGCTGCCCCAAACCCCGCCGGGGAGCCACGGGCTCCCCGGACCCCTGTGGCACCTTTGTTACGCGGCAATTGCTTTCGGAAACTTCGCCGATTGAAATCGGAAATCGCCAGAGGTCCGAAAGAGCAGCGCGAGCGACTCGTTACATCTGGCATATACTTACAGTTGAGCCGCCCAGTGAGCGGACGGCCGCCTGCACGGAGACCTCGACATGCCGCTTGTTCAAGAGAACGCCCTACGCCTTCTGAAAGGCCTCTACGACCAAGCAGCCGGCTCGTTGGCCGAGTACATCGAAACTGCCATCGTTGTTCAAAAGCTCGGCATGAGCCACTCGGAAGCCATCGGAGCCATTACCTATCTATTCGGGAAAGGCTTGGCCCGGGACGCCCAAATCATCGCGGATATCCCATGGTCGTGCCTCACGGCGGCTGGCGTGGATGCCGTAGAGGACGCCATGAGGCGTCCAAACCAGCCGAGCAGGTTTTTCCCACCGATGATCAATATTCTGAAGATTGACACGAATTACGGCCCGATCCAGCAAGGCAACATTGGATCAAGCCAGTCAGTAAACGGGCTATCAGTCTCCCCGACGGAACTGCCTCGTCTCTCCGAAGAAATCGCCAAACTCGTCGCCGCCCTACGGCAGGAGGCAACCTCTGCCAATCAATTCAACGCTCTTGGAAAGCTTTTGGAGGCGCAGGATGCCGCCAAGGCTTCCGATGCGGCAAAGGCAGCAAACGCCCTCGGTGCTTTAGGACCGGCGGCGAATTGGGTTTGGCAAAAAGCCCAGGCAGTAGGAACGAGTGTTCTGGCATCCGCACTTGGCAAGCACCTCGGCCTATAGACAGCACCTTCCTGTGAGGCAGCACCAACAACTGAGGGGGGCCCGGGGGAACAAGTTCCCCCGGCGGGGGGTGTCGGGGGGCGGCGCCCCCTGACGCGCAACCCAGCCCTTCGCAATTCCCCGAAGCATCCCCTGCCCATCCGCGCCTAGGCTCACGCTTCCACGCCAGGAGCCGCCGCCATGTCCGCCGCCTATGAGACCTTCCGTGACCTGCATCGCAGCATCTTCATCATGCCCAACCCCTGGGATGGCGCCTCCACCCTGCTGCTGAAGCGTGAGGGCTTTCCCGCGCTCGCCTCCACCTCCGCCGGCCTCGCCTTCGGCCTGGCGCGCCCCGATTGCGCCGCGGCCCTGGGGCGGGATCTCTCGGTGCAGCACGCGGCGATGATCGCGCGCCTCGCTGACCTGCCGGTGAATGGCGATCTGGAGGATGGCTTCGGCCCCGCGCCCGAGGATGTGGTCGCGACGGTCGAGGCCTCCATCGCCGCCGGCCTGGCGGGCCTGGGGATCGAGGACACGACGGCCGACGCTGGCCGACCGATCCATGAGTTCGACCACGCCGTGGCCCGCATCGCCGCCGCCGCGAGGGCCGCCCGCGGCCGCATCCTGCTGACCGCGCGGGCCGACAACTACCTGCATGGCCGCCCCGATCTGGAGGACACCATCCGCCGCCTGGTCGCCTTCGCCGAGGCCGGCGCGGATGTCCTCTACGCCCCCGGCCTTCCCGACATGGCGGCGGTGGAGGCGGTGGTCCGCGCCGTCTCGCCCAAGCCGGTGAATGTCGTCTTCGGCCCGCGCTCCGGCCCGGTGCCGCTGGCCGTTCTGGAGGCCGCCGGGGTGAAGCGCGTCTCGCTGGGGGCGGTGCTGTACCGGCACGCCATGGGCAGCGTGGTGTCCGCCGCGCGGCGGCTCAAGGCGGGCGAATTCGACTTCGCAGCCGGCGCGCCGACCTCGGCCGAGATCACCGCGCTGCTCCCGCGCGAGGGCTGACCTGCGCCCCGCGCCGCCCGCACCCCCCTTCCGCAACCGCCGCCAACAACGCAGTATCCGCCGCGAACAGCGGCGGCGCGCGGTGCGCAACCGCAATGCCGGGAATGCCCCACCTGCGGCGCGCAAGCCAAGCCGCCGGCGGCGGCGCCCGGCGACTGAGGGCAGGAAACATGATCAACAAGATCGTCAACACGCTGGCCGAGGCGCTGTCCGGCGTGAAGGATGGCAGCACCGTCCTCATCGGCGGCTTCGGCAGCGTCGGCCAGCCCGATGCGCTGATCGAGGCGCTGATCGAACAGGGCGCGAAGGACCTCACCTGCGTCGCCAACAATGCCGGCACGGGGCGCGTGGGCCTGGCGAAGCTGATGGAGCTCGGCCGCGTGCGGAAGATCATCTGCTCCTTCCCGCGCAGCGCCGGCAGCACCGTCTTCGAGGAGCTGTATCGCGAGGGGAAGATCGAGCTGGAGATCGTCCCCCAGGGCACGATGGCCGAGCGCATGCGCGCCGCCGGCGCCGGCATCCCCGCCTTCTACACCGCCACCTCGCACGGCACGCTGCTGGCCAAGGGCAAGGAGGAGCGGGAGTTCGACGGCCGCCACTATGTGATGGAACGCGCGCTCAAGGCCGATGTCGCGCTGATCGAGGCCTGGGAGGGGGATCGCTGGGGCAACCTCACCTACAATCTCTCCGGCCGGAACTTCAATCCGGTGATGGCCATGGCAGCCGACCTCACCATCGCCCAGGTGCAGCACATCGTGGAACTCGGCGCCATTGATCCTGAGAAGGTGGCAACGCCTGGGATCTTCGTGAACCGCGTGGTCCGTGTGGACCGCGGCGAGGGGTGGGTTTAGGCTCGGATCAAGAGGAGAAACGTCATGTCCATCAGCATTGGGCCAAGCTTCAGCCGCACCGACATGGCCCAGAAGGCCGCCGCCGATATCCCCGAGGGCTGGGTGGTCAATCTCGGCATCGGAATGCCGACGCTCATCGCCAATGAGGTGCCGCTGGAGCGCGAGGTGATCTTCCAGTCCGAGAACGGCGTGCTGGGCATGGGCCCCGCGCCGGAGAAGGGCAAGGAAAACCCTTGGCTCATCAATGCCGGCAAGCAGATGGTCACGCTGCGTCCGGGTGGCAGCATCTGCCACCACGCCGACAGCTTCGCCATGATCCGCGGCGGCCATATCGACCTCTGCGTCCTCGGCGGCTTCGAGGTCGCGGAGAATGGCGACCTCGCCAATTGGGCGACCTCCGAGAATGACACGGCGCCGGCCGTGGGCGGTGCCATGGACCTCGGCGCCGGGGCCAAGCGCCTCTGGGTGGTGATGGACCACACGACGAAGGATGGCCGCCCCAAGATCGTCGAGCGCTGCGGCTATCCGCTGACCTCGCTGGGCTCGGTCAGCCGCGTCTATACCAGCCTGGCCGTGCTGGATGTGGTGCAGGGCCTGGGCTTCGTCGTGCGCGACATCGTGCCGGGGATGAGCCTGGAAGAGCTTCAGGCCAAGAGCGGCGCCAAGCTGCACACCCGCTCGTGAGCGGCGTCTCTCCCTTCACTGGGGATCGTGCCGAGAGCATCGAGATGATCCGCGATTCCGCGCGCGGATTGCTGGGCACGGACATGGCGCGCGTGCGCAAGCTGCGCTTCACCGAACCGGGCTTCGACGGCGCCTTGCTCCGCCAGATGGGCGAGGCGGGCTGGATCGGCCTCGCCGTTGCCGAGGAGGCCGGCGGCACGGGCCTCGGGCAGGCCGAGATGGTGGCGCTGGCCGAGGAAATCGGCCGCGCCTGCGCGCCTGAGCCGCTGATCGGCTGCGCCCTCTCCGCGCATCTGCTGGCCGCCGCAGGCGAGAGCGAATTGCTCGGCCAGCTTCTCGCCGGCGAGGCCGTGGTGCTCACCGCCTGGCAGGACCGCGCGAACATGCTGAATCTGGCCGGCAGCGCGGATGGCGCGCGGGGCTTCGTGCTCGGCGCCGCCGGGGCCAGCCACATCCTCTGGCCCGTGGCCGAAAATGGCCGCGTCGCGCTGCATCTCCTGACGCGCGACCAGGTGGAGATCACCACCGAATCCACGCAGGATGGCGGCCATGTCGGCACCATCCGGCCCCTGGCCTATACCGGCCACGGCCCGGGCCGTCACATCGCCGATGACATCGGCGCCGCCCTCACCGAAGGCCTGGACCGCGCGGCGCTGGCCACCGCCGCCGCGCTGCTGGGCGGCATGGAGGCGGCCTTTGCCATGACGCTGGATTACCTCCGCACGCGGCAGCAATTCGGCAAGATCATCGGCACCTTCCAGGCGCTGCAGCACAAGGCGGCGGATGCGAAGATGCAGATCGCCCTGACCCGCGCCGCCGTCGAGCAGGCCGCCGCCGCGCTGGATGAGGGCGGGCCCTCCCACGCCGTCAGCCGCGCCAAGGCGCGCGCTTCCGAGGCCGCGATGCTGGTGAACCAGGCCTGCGTGCAGCTGCATGGCGGCATCGGCTACACCGACGACTATGATGTCGGCCTGCATCTGCGCCGCGCCATGGTGCTGGTCCCCGCCTTTGGCGGCGCCGCGCTGCACCGCCGCCGCTTCATGGAACTCTCGCCGGAGCTCGAAGACGCATGAACGACATGTCCGACCCCGTGATGCAGATCATCGAGGAGCGCCACGGCGCCGTCCTCGTGCTCACCATCGACTACCCCTCGCGCCGCAACGCGCTGGCCGTGCCGCTGCGCGAGAAGCTGGAACAGGCCCTGGAACGCGCCAGCGTGGATGGCACCACGCGCGCCGTGGTGCTGACCGGCAGCGGCGGCGTCTTCTCCGCCGGCGGCGACATCTCCGGCATGAATGTCGAGACCGCCTTTGACGGCCGCGACCGCATGCGCCGCACCCATCGCCTGGTGCGCCTCATGGCGCGCGGCAACCTGCCCATCGTCGCCGCCGTCGAAGGCTGGGCCGTGGGCGCCGGCCTTTCCATGGCGCTGCTCTGCGACACCATCGTGGCCGCCGAGGATGCGCGCTTCATGGCGGGCTTCCACAAGATCGGCCTGATGAGCGACATGGGCATGCCCGCCACCCTGCCCGCCCGCATCGGCGTCGGCCGCGCGCGGGACATGCTGCTCTACCACACGCAGTATCTCGGCCATGACGCGCTGAAGATCGGCCTGGTGGACTACGTCGCGCCCAAGGGGGAGGCGCTGAAGGTCGCGCTCGAAAAGGCCCAGCACCTGGCCCAGGAAGCGCCACTCCCCATGGCCTATACCAAGCAATGGTTCGCCGATGATCTGGAACGCGCCCTCGCCCGCGAAGCCGATTTCCAGGCCGCCCTCTTCGTGACGGAAGACAGCAAGGAAGGCCGCGCCGCCTTCCTGGCCAAGCGCAAGCCGGTCTTCCAGGGGCGGTGAGGGTGCGCGGGTGGCCCTGGGGAAGGCTCTGCCTTCCCCAGACCCCATCCGCCAGGGGCCCGTGGGCCCCTGGACCCGGCCACTTGGTTGGGCTTGGGGGGAGGGGCGTGGCGTGCCCGTGATGAAGGGCGCGCCCTCGACGCCCCTCCCCCCAAACCCAACAAACGTATCGAGGGGTCCGGGGACACAAAGTCCCCGGCGGGAGGGTCTGGGAGGGCAGAGCCCTCCCAGGAGCCACCCGAGGCACCCCCAACCATCCCATGGAGGACGCGCTTGAACGCCATCACCGGCCGTGAGCCTGAGGATCTGAACCTGCTGCCGGACGAGGTGTTTCGGCTGCATATCCGCGCCTGGATCGAGGCGAATTACCCGGCCGAGATCCGCAACCCCGAGAAGCGCCTCCATTGGGAGGAGAACAAGGTCTGGTATTTCAAGCTGGCCGAGAAGGGCTGGCTTTGCCCCGGCTGGCCGCGGGAATATGGCGGCCTCGGCCTCGCGCCGGCCAAGCAGATCATCTTCACCGAGGAGCTGGAGCGCCATGGCTGCGCCCGCTGCAACGACCACGGCATCATCATGCTGGGGCCGCTGGTGATCCGCTACGGCACCGAGGCGCAGAAGCAGCATTTCCTGCCCAAGATTTTGAGCGGCGAGCACATCTGGTGCCAGGGCTATTCCGAGCCCAATAGCGGCTCCGACCTGGCCAGCCTGCGCACCGAGGCGGTGGATGCGGGCGACCATTACGTGGTGAACGGCCAGAAGATCTGGACCACCCTGGCGCAGGACGCCAACTGGATCTTCCTGCTGGTGCGCACCGACAAGGCGGCGAAGAAGCAGGAGGGCATTTCCTTCCTGCTGGTGGATATGAACACGCCCGGCATCACCGTGCGCCCCATCATCAACCTCGAAATGCATGACGAGTTCTGCGAGGTCTTCTTCGACAATGTGAAGGTGCCGAAGGCAAATCTGGTCGGTCAGCTCAACAAGGGCTGGGACATGGCCAAGGCGCTGCTGAGCTTCGAGCGCATCTATCTCGGCTCCCCGCGCCAGTCTGCCTATGCGCTGACGCGCCTGAAGCAGCTGGCCGAGCGCATGGGCGTCGCGGAAGACCCGCTCTTCGCCGAGCGCTATGCCCGCCACCGCTGTGACCTGGAGGATCTGAAGGCGCTGTATGGCCGCTATGTCGAGGTGCTGAAGCAAGGCCGCCCGCTGGGGGCCGATGTCAGCCAGCTCAAGGTCATCCAGTCCGAGCTCTTCCAGCGCATCACCGAGACGATGCTGGAAGTCGCGGGCGAGAATGCCGGCCTGTTTGGGCCGATGGAGGGCAATCGGAATCTCAACCCCGGCGCGCTCTACATCCAGGCGCGGCCGACCAGCATCTATGGCGGCACCAACGAGATCCAGCGCAACATCATCAGCAAGAACGTGCTGGAACTGCCCGGTTGAAGCGAAGGCGGTGAAGCTCACCTGGTATTTCGACCTGATCTCGCCCTTCGCCCATCTCGCGCTGCCGCGGGTGCTGGCGCTGGGTGAGGTGGAGTTGCGCCCCATCGTCTTCGGCGCCGTCCTATCCCATTGGGGGCAGCTCGGCCCGGCCGAGATCGCGCCCAAGCGCATCCAGACCTACCGCCAGACGCAATTCGCGGCGGAGCAGGCCGGCATCCCCTTCCGCTACCCGCCGCGCCACCCCTTCCGCTCGCTGGAGGCGCTGCGCCTGCTGACGGCGCTGCGGGGTGACCGCGCGGCGGTGCAGGCCGCCTTCGCCTTCATCTGGGCCGAGGGGCGCGACCCGCATGAGGAAGCGGCCGCCCTGCGCGCGCGCCTGCCCCCGGTGAGCGACGACGCGCTGGAAGCCGCCAAGGGCGAATTGCGCGCCGCCACCGAATCCGCCATCGCGGCTGGCGTCTTCGGCGTGCCGACGCTCGCCATCGGCGCGGAACTCTTCTGGGGCGCCGACACCATGCCCATGGCCGAGGCCTTTCTCGCCGATCCGGACCTGTTTCAGCGCGGCGAGATGGCGCGGCTCGCCACGCTCCCCAGCGGAATCGAGCGGCGGCGCGGTTGACCTGACCGGGCCTCTGGTCAAAGGATCAAGCCGCATCTCAAGGAGCGCGCGATGACCGATCTCTGGCGACTGGACGCGACGGAAGTGGCGCGGCGCGTCCATGCGAAGGAGGTTTCGGCGCGCGAGGTGACGCTCGCCAACCTCGCGCGGCTGGAGGCGGTGAACCCCAAGCTCAATGCCGTGATCCAGTTCCTGCCGGAGGAGGCGCTGGCCGCCGCCGATGCGGTGGACGCGCAGATCGCCCGCGGCGAGGATCCGGGGATGCTGGCCGGCGTGCCCGTGACCATCAAGGTCAACACCGACCAGGTGGGCTTCGCCACCACCAATGGCCTGAAGATGCAGGCCGATGCGGTGGCGCGCGAGGACAATCCCCTCGTTTCGAATTTCCGCCGGGCGGGGGCCATCATCATCGGCCGCACCAACACGCCCGCCTTTTCGCTGCGCTGGTTCACCAACAACGACATTCACGGCCACACCTACAACCCGCGCGACAAGGGGCTGACGCCGGGCGGTTCATCGGGCGGCGCGGCCTCGGCCACGGCGGCGGGCATCGGCGCCATCGGCCATGGCACGGATATCGGCGGCTCCATCCGCTACCCGGCCTATGCCTGTGGCATCCATGGGCTGCGGCCGACGCTGGGGCGCATCGCCGCCTGGAACCCCGGCCTGCCGGAGCGGGATATCGGCCCGCAGCTCATGGCCGTCAGCGGCCCGCTGGCGCGCAGCATCCGCGACCTGCGCCTCGGCCTCGCCGCGATGAGCGCGCCGGATCCGCGCGACCCCTGGTGGGTGCCCGCCCCGCTGGAAGGCCCGCCGGCGCCGAAGCGCGCCGCCCTCTGCGTGGCGCCGGAGGAGATGAAGGTCGCCCCCGCCGTCGCCGCCGCCCTGCGTGACGCGGCCCAACGCCTGCGCGCCGCCGGCTGGGAGGTCGAGGAAATGGCGAGCCTGCCGCCGCTGCGCGAGCCCGCCCGGCTGCAGGCGCAGCTCTGGCTCTCGCTGCTGCCGCGCGGCGGCCTGGCGGCGGCGGAACGGGAGGGCGAGCCCTGCTCGCTCGCCGTCTATCGCCACATGGCGGCGCTGACCGCCCCGCCCGAGCTCGCGGAGTATCAGGATGCGCTGACCGCCCGGCTGGGCTTCCTCCGCGCCTGGAACCTGTTTTTCGAGCGCTATCCGGTGGTGCTCATGCCCGTCTCCGGCGAATTGCCCTTCCCCGACCAGGCTGACCAGGGCGGCGCCGAGGCCTTCGCCGCCATCCTGGAGGCGCAGCTCACCCAGGTGGGCCTGCCCTTGCTGGGGCTGCCGGGCCTTTCCGTCGCCACCGGCATGGAAGGCACGGCGCCGCTCGGCGTGCAGCTCGTGGCCGGGCGCTATCGCGAGGATCTGCTGCTGGAAGCGGGCGCGGCGATCGAAGCCGCCGGCACCCCGCCCTCCCCGATTGATCCGAGCTGGTGATGCGGGCGGCGCTTCTTCTCCTGCCACTGCTGGCCGGCTGCGCCGGGGCTGGCGGGGACGCGGTCTCGACGCTCGGCTGTTCGGGCGAGCTCACGCTGCGCAACCAGGGGCCGATGATGGTCGAGCAGGCCTTCGTCAGCCCGCGCGGGCCGGCGGAATGGGGGCCGGATCTGCTGGCGCCGGGCACCTTGCCGCCCGGCGCCACGCAGGTGGTGCGCGGCGCACCAGGCCGCAACGCGGTGCGCATCGTCTTCGCCAATGGGCGCGCGGCCGAGATGCTGGCGCTGGATGTCTGCGCCAACCCCAATCTCGGCATCAGCCCGACCGGCCTGCTCGCCAGCCGCTGAGGGGCTACACCGCCTGCCCCACCAGGGCGCCGACGCCGGCGGTGATCCCCATGGCGATCAGCCCCCAGAGCATCACCCGCGCCATGCTGCGCAGGACCGGCGCCCCGCCGGCCCAGGCCGCCAGCGCGCCCAGCAGCGCCAGCCCCAGCACCGTGGCGCCGCCGACGGCGCCCAGCACCAGCCCCGCGGGCGCCAGCAGCGCGATCAGGATGGGCGGCAGCCCGCCCAGCGCGAAGGCGGCGGCGGAAGCCAGCGCCGCCTGCAAGGGCTTGGCTGTCGAGACCTCGGTGATGCCCAGCTCATCGCGCAGATGGGCGCCCAGCGCGTCCTTCGCGGTCAATTCCCGCGCGACCTGCCGCGCCAGCTCGGCCGAGAGGCCGCGCGCGCGGTAGATCGCCGCCAGCTCGGCCAGCTCGGCCTCGGGCATGGTCGCGAGTTCCGCGGTTTCACGGGCGATTTCGGCGGTTTCCAGATCGGCTTGCGAGCTGACCGAGACGAATTCCCCCGCCGCCATGGAGAGCGCGCCCGCCGTCAGCCCGGCAATGCCGGCCAGCAGCACCGCGCCGGGGGCGGGGTTGGCGGCGGCGACCCCCACCACGAGGCTGGCGGTGGAGACCAGCCCGTCATTCGCGCCCAGCACGGCGGCGCGCAGCCAGCCGGCGCGGTCCAGCCGATGCGCCTCGGCCTGCATCAGGGCGTCTTTCCGCCGGGGGTCATCCGCTCCATCAGGTGATCGCGCAGCACATATTGGTGGAAGATGGCGGCGCCCGCATGCAGCAGGGCCAGCGCCACCAGCGCATTCGCCGCCAGCTCATGCGCCTCCTCCAGGAATTTCGCGAGGCTGCGGCTGGCCGTCATCGGCGAGGGGAGCGGCAGCAGCCCGAGGAAGGACAGGCCCTGCCCGCTCGCCCAGAGCGCCAGCAGCCCGATCGCCGGGACCGCCACCATCATCACATAGAGCGCCACATGGGCGTAGTGCGCGAGGCGCGCCATCAGCGTCGGCATGGTCACCGGCGCCGGATGCCGCGCCAAGCCGCGCCAGAGGATGCGCAACAGGCTGAGCCCGAACACCGCGAGGCCGAGCGAGCCATGCAGGCTCATCGCCCAGGCGTTCCCCGGCCCGTCCTCCAGCAGGCTGCTGGCGGCATAGGCGGCGGCGATGAGCAGGGCGATGAGCCAATGCAGGGTCAGGGTGACGGGGTCATGGCGGCGCATGGGGGGGTTCTCTCCGGGCTTGGGTTCACCGCTACAACGCGCGGGCCGGCCCGGCGTTGACCCTCCGCAAGGATGGGGTGACTTGCCGAAGCGGCCGCGCCGGGCCACCTCTGTCGGACCATGCGCCCCAACCGCCCCATCTACCTCGACCACCACGCCACCACGCCGCTGGATCCGCGCGTGCTGGCCGCCATGCGCCCCTGGTGGGAGGAGAACTTTGCGAATCCGCATTCCGTCGAGCACGCCATGGGCCGCGCGGCGGAGGA
This sequence comes from Acetobacteraceae bacterium, assembly GCA_027487385.1. Lineage (GTDB taxonomy): Bacteria > Pseudomonadota > Alphaproteobacteria > Acetobacterales > Acetobacteraceae > Roseococcus. The sequence goes on from JAIYDS010000094.1 coordinate 11,864, forward strand.
GGCGGTGGAGGAGGCGCGCGCCCATCTGGCCGAACTCATCGGCGCCGATCCGCGCGAGATCATCTTCACCTCCGGCGCCACGGAATCCAACAATATCGCGATCAAGGGGGCGGCGCGGTTTGCGGGGACCTCCGCCGGCAGCGGCGAAGCCGCGCGAGGCGGCAAGGATGCCGGCAGCGGCGAAGCCGCGCGAGGCGGAAACGGCGCCCCGCGCCGCATCGTGACCCTCGCCACCGAGCACAAATGCGTCCTGGAATCCGTGCGGGACCTGGCGGCCGAGGGCTTCGAGCCCGTCATCCTCCCCGTCGGCCCCGATGGGCTGCTGGAGCTCGACGTGCTGCGCGCGGCGCTGGAGGTGCCGACCCTGCTCGTCTCCGTCATGGCGGTGAACAATGAGACGGGCGTGGTGCAGGATTTGGTCGCCATCGGCGCGGTGGTGAAGGCGGCGGGCGCGCTCTTCCACACGGATGCCGCCCAGGCGGCCGGGCGCATCCCGCTGGATGTGAACGAGATCCAGGCCGATCTCCTCTCCATCTCCGGCCACAAGATGTATGGCCCCAAGGGCGTGGGCGCGCTCTATGTCCGCCGCCGGCCGCGCGTGCGCCTGGCGCCGCTCTTCAGCGGTGGCGGGCAGGAGCGGGGGCTGCGCAGCGGCACCCTCCCCGCCCCCCTGCTGGTCGGCCTGGGCGAGGCCGCGCGCATCGCCTTGGCCGAGGGGATGCTGGATGCCGGCCGCATCGCCGGGCAGCGCCAGCGCCTGCTGGATGGGCTGCGGGCCGCCATTCCTGGGCTGCGCATCAACGGGACCATGCAGTCCCGCGTCGCCGGCAATCTCAACCTGACCTTCCCCGGCGTGGAGGCCCCCGCCCTGCTGGCCGCCCTGCCGGATCTCTGTCTCTCCACCGGTTCCGCCTGTTCCTCGGCCGAGATCACCCCCTCCTATGTGCTGGGCGCGATGGGAATTCCCGATTCCGAGGCTCGGGCCACCTTGCGGATTGGGCTGGGGCGTTTTACCTCGCCGGCCGAGATGGACCGTGCGGCCGCCCTGATCGGCGCCGCCTGGCAACGCCTTTCCTCAACCCCCGTTCTTTCTTCAACCCCGGACGCCGCGGAGTAGCAGCACACCATGCCGAAGATGATTTTCATCGAGCGCGACGGCACGCGCCGCGAAGTCGAAGCGGCCCTGGGCCTTTCCGTGCTGGAGATCGCGCATCGCCACGGCGTGGATATCGAGGGCGCCTGCGAGGGCTCGCTCGCCTGCTCCACCTGCCATGTCATCGTGGACGCGGCCTGGTTCCCCAAGCTGGTGGAGCCGACCGAGGATGAGGAAGACATGCTCGACCTCGCCTTCGACCTGCAGGAGACCTCGCGCCTCGGCTGCCAGCTCATCATGACGGAGGCGCTGGACGGGCTGGTGGTGAAGCTCCCGGCCGGGAGCCGCAATGCCGGCTGATCCTCTGGAGTTTGGTGCGCCGGGCGGGTTGTTCCGCCGGCTGCGCGATGCCTCGGGCAGCGACTGGACGGGCTACACCTGGCACCCCTTCGTGCAGCAGCTCTCGGCCGGCACGCTGCCCTTGGCCGCCTTCCAGCATTACCTGATCCAGGACTACCTCTTCCTCATCCACTTCGCCCGCGCGAAAGCCTTGGCGGTGGTGAAGGGCGAGAGCCTGAAGGCCATGCGCGACAAGGCCGCCGCCGTGCTCGCCATCCTCGATGAGACGCTGCTGCACCTGAAATACTGCGCCGAATGGGGCCTCTCCGAAGCGCAGGTCACGGAAATCCCGGAGACGCTGGAAACCGTCAGCTACACGCGCTGGGTGCTGGATCGCGGCCTGGCGGGCGATATCCTGGATCTGGAAATCGCGCTGGTGCCCTGCACCGTGGGCTATGGCGAAGTGGCGCGGCGCATCATGGCCGACCCGGCGCGGAAGGTGGAAGGCAACCCCTACCAGTCCTGGATCGAGAGCTACGCGGGCGAGGGCTACCAGAAGATGGCCGAGGCCGCGGCGCTGCGGATTGACGCGCTGGGGGTGAGCCATGGCGGGGAGGCGCGCTTCGCGACCCTGCTGCGGGACTTTTCCATGGCGGCGCGGCTGGAGCAGGGGTTCTGGCAGCAGGGGTTGAATGCCGCACAAGGGGCTCCGCCCCTTGACCCCGCTGGGGAAGCACGGCTTCCCCAGACCCCATGAGAATCCTCGTCGCCATGTCGGGGGGGGTGGACTCCTCCGTTGTGGCGGCGCTGCTGCATGAGCAGGGGCATGAGGTCGTGGGGGCCACGCTCCAGCTCTATGATCATGGGGCGGCCGTGCAGAAAAAGGGCGCCTGCTGCGCGGGGCAGGATATTCATGACGCGCGCTCCGTCGCCGAGCATCTGGGCATCCCGCATTACGTGCTGGACCGCGAGCAGCGCTTCCGCGACGCCGTGATCCAGGACTTCGCCGACAGCTACGCCCGCGGCGAAACCCCCATCCCCTGCATCCGCTGCAACCA
>JAIYDS010000066.1 GCA_027487385.1 Acetobacteraceae bacterium
CTCGGCCACCAGCAGGAAGCCGTTGGGCGCGGGGGAGAGGAGGCGCAGCGCCGCCTCGCTCATCTCGGCGATGGTGGGGGCCGTGGGGACGAAGTGCGGCAGGTTCTCGCGGGCGAGGGTCTCCTCGTTGCGGTCGTTGAAGGTGTGGTCATGCGCGAAGATGCCCCAGAGCTTCTCCGTGCCCGCCGGGACCGCCGCCAGCTCCTCCCTGGTGTAGACGATGGTGTAGCCCTGGGCGCGCAGCGCCTCGATCAGGTTGAGGCCATCCTCGCGCGCCCCCTCGCCGAAGCGGCCCTGGGTGCCGCGCGGCAGGTACCAGCGCTCGCCGCCCGCCAGGTGCAGCCGCACGCCGGATTGCGCGACGAGGCGCGTGATCTCGGCCAGGTTGTTGCGGCGCGGCGTGCTGGCGACCCAGGCAGCGGTCCCAGGCTCATAGGCGGCGCCCGATTGCACGAGGCCGACCCATTTGCCGGCGGCCATCGCCTCCCGCGCCAGGGAGCCCTCGAAGCCCGAGAGGCTGCGGATCGGCTCATTGCCATCCATGCCGAAGCTGTCGGCCTGGACGCGCCGGCCGAAGGCATGGGTGGTGGCGCCACCATGCGAGGTGCTGGTCAGCCCGTCCTTCATGTGGCCGAGATAGACGGCGCTGTGCGGCAGGCGGTCCCATTCCGTGCGGCCATCGGGGCCGACGCTGACCATGCGGACGGCGCCCCAGGCGGCGACGCCAAAGCCGTCCGGATGGAAGAAGATGACGTTGCCGGGGCGCGTCTGCGCCAGGGCCGGCAGCTGCGCGGCCAGGGCCAGCGCGGCGGTGGAGGCGAACAGGCTGCGGCGGTTCATGGCATCTCTCCGGGGCGTTGCCGCCAGAGGTAATCACGAAGCTGGGACTTGGCCAGCGACAGCCCGGTTAAACCTGCCGCGTGGCGCCCAGCAGGATGACGCCCGCCCCCGCCAGGCACAGCGCCACGCCCGCCAGGTCCCAGCCCGTGGGCCGCACCCCCTCCACCGCCACCAGCCAGGCCAGGGAAGCCGCGACATAGACGCCGCCATAGGCCGCGAAGGCGCGGCCCGCGGCATCGCCGGGGGCCAGCGTCAGCAGCCAGGCGAAGGCCGCCAGCGCCGCCCCGCCCGGGATGAGCCAGAGCGCCGAGGCCCCCTGGCGCAGTACCGCCCAGACGGCGAAGCAGCCGCCGATCTCCGCCAGCGCGGCCAGCGGAAAGACCAGCGCCGCTGTCAGGGGCGCCGCGCTCAGAGGCTGGCCAGCGCGTCGCAGACCCGCGCCACGGCCTCATCGCTCAGCTCGGGATACATCGGCAGGCTGAACACCTCCTGCGCGGCCCGCGCCGTCTCGGCGCAATTGGCCGGGCCCAGCGCCACGCGGCCCTGATAGGCGGGCTGGGTGTGCACCGGCATGGGGTAGTGGATGCCCGTGCCGATGCCATGCGCCTTCAGCGACATCATCATCTCGTCCCGCCGCGGATGGCGCAGCACATAGAGGTGGAAGACATGATGCGCATGCGGCCGCCGCACCGGCGGCGTGAGGTGGCGCGAGCCCGCCAGCGCCTTGTCATAGGCGGCGGCGATCTGCCGGCGGCGGTCATTCTGCGCGTCCAGGTGCTGCAGCTTCACCCGCAGGATGGCGGCCTGCACCTCGTCCAGGCGGGAATTCACGCCGGGCAGGTCGCTGATGTAGCGGCGCTTCCAGCCATATTGCCGGATGGCGGCGATGCGCCCGGCCAGCTCCGGGTCCGGCGTGGCGAGAATGCCGCCATCGCCCAGCGCGCCGAGATTCTTGGTGGGATAGAGGCTGAAGGCCGCCGCATGGCCGATGGTGCCGAGCTTCACCCCCTCCAGCATCGCGCCATGGCATTGGGCGCAATCCTCGATCAGCGCCACGCCCGCATCGTCGCAGGCGGTCTTGATGGGGCGCAGATCCACCGCCTGGCCGTAGATATGCACCGGGATCACGGCGCGGATCGGCGGGATGCCCGGCGGCGGGTCGGCCAGGACCGAGGCCAGCTCATCGGGGTCCATGGTGTAGGTGTCGGGGTCGATGTCGAGCAGCAGGGGCGTCGCCCCCACCATCTCGATGGCGGCGACGGTGGCGACGGCGGTGTGGCTGACGGTGACGACGGTGCTGCCCTCGCCAATGCCCATGCCGCGCAGGATGAGCATGATGGCATCCGTGCCATTGGCGCAGCCCACCGCATGCATGGCGGGCGCGCCCGGCTGGTTGCCGAGCCAGGCGGCGAATTCCGCCTCGAAGGCCTCGCCCTCGCGGCCCAGGATGTACCAGCCGGAGGCCAGCGCGCGCGCGACGGCGGCGTCAATCTCGGGTTGCAGCGCGCGGTAGCCGGCACCGGGATCGGCAAAGGGAAGGATGGTGGGGGCCACGTTCATCTTGTGTGCTCTTTATGTCTTGCCGATTCAGACCTCCGGGCCGGGCGGCCCTTTGGTCATCGGCGGCGGTCAGGCAGGTGCGTCCAGGAAAATGTAGTCGCTCATCCGCTCGCGATACCAGTCCAGGGAGCGGCGCAGCCCCTCCTCCAGCGTGGTCAGCGGCGCCCAGCCGGTGGCGGCGCGGAAGGCGCCATCATCGGCATGGTAGCTGCCGATATCAATCGGGGCGCGGTCGGCGGGGAATTCGCGGGTGGTGAAGCGGCCCTGGCCGCCATTGGCCGCGATGACCATGTCGGCCAGCGCCAGCAGCGAGACCGGCGGCGCGCCGCCCAGGTTGAAGACATGGCCCGCGACCTCGGGGCGGGCGGCCTGCTCGGCCGCCATCAGGAAGGCGCGCGTCACGTCATCCACGAAAGCGAGGTCGCGCAGCTGCGCACCGCCCCAGACCTCGAAGGGCTCGTTCTCCAGCAGGCGGCGGATCCAGATGCCGAGGAAGGTCTGCCGCGCATCGGCGATGCGCAGGCGCGGGCCGTAGCAATTGGTCAGGCGCAGCGAGACGACGGGGCGGTGCAGCACCCGGTTCTCCAGCATCCAGTATTGCTCGCCCGCCCATTTGGAGACGCCATTGGCGTCGGGCGGGTTCACCGGATGCAGCTCATTCACCGGCAGGCTGATGGGGCGGCCGTAGAATTGCCGTGTGGAGGCATGGATCACCGCGGCCTTGGGGGCGGCCTCGCGCATCACCTGGATCAGCCGCACCTGGGCGACGGCATTGATGGCGATGTCGAAGACCGGATCCTTCTGCCCGCCCATGTGGCTGGTCTGCGCCGCCATGTTGAAGAGGACATCCACCCCCTGGCAGAGGCTGGCGAGCTCCGTGTCGCGCAGGTCGCCGCGCACCAGCATCACGCCCGCGCCTTCGAGATTGGCCGGGTTCGCGCCGCCATCGGGCAGCATGGCATCCAGCGCCGTCACCCGCGCACCCAACCCGGCCAGCGCGTGGCAGAGGTTGCTGCCCAGGAAGCCCGCGCCCCCCGTCACCAGGACCCGCTTCCGCCGCCAGAAACCCGCATCACCCAACATCATCATCACCTGTGTTCAAGACCTTCCATCATGGCCCGCATTGCGGCGGAATCACGCCGGAGACGTGGTTTCATTTGTCCGTCGCGCGGCTGCCGCCGGTATCGCTGGCGCGGCTTCCGCCGGTATCGCTGGCGCGGCTGCCGCCGGTATCGCTGGCGCGGCTTCCGCCGCCGTGGCTCCGCATGATCTCGGCGAAGCCGAAGAGCAGCAGGAGCTGGCCCATGATCATCTGGATCGCGGCCAGGAGACGGATGCCGTCGTCAACCGGCTGGATGTCGCCATAGCCGACCGTCGAGAGGGTGACGATGCTGAAATGCAGCGCATCCGAGAAGGACAGCCGCTGCGGCGTGCCCATCAGCACGAAGACCTCGCCGCGCGAAAGCCCGTCCGCGATGCGATAGAAGCAGGCGAAGGCGACCGAGAGCAGGGCGAAGAGGCTGACATAGGTGGCGATGGGCACGGCCAGGAATTGCAGCCGGTGCCCGACGCGCCGCAGGATCGCCGCGATGTCCACCAGCAGCCGCACGATATGGCCGACCGCGAAGACGCCGATCACCGCGATGCCGGCCATGGCGACCAGCAGAGCGAGGCTCTGCCATTCCGGCGCGGCGCGGTTGATCGGCGTGGTGAGCGAGACGATGCCGATCAGCCCGGTCGGCACCAGCCAGCGGATGAAGCGCGGAAAATGCCGGAGATCCGCGCCGCCCTCGGCCGCGGCGGCGCCGGCCAGCACGTCGCGCTGAGCCCAGCAGGCCAGCACGAAGCTCAGCACCGGCAGCAGGAAGGCGACCGAGCGTGACCAATCGGCGGCATCCGGGAAGGAGGCGCGGCCGATCACCACATAAAGGCTCACATAGATGGCGAGCCCATTGGCGGCGCCGAGCGCGAAGAGCAGCCCATGCGGGAAGATCAGGTAGAGGCCGCCCATCGCCAGGCTCGCGATCAGCAGGGCGGCGGCGGCGAAGGCCCAGCCCTGATCCGCCACACCCATCGCCACCAGCAGCATGAAACCGAGCGTCAGCCCCGTGGCGAGCAGCGCCTGCCGCCGGCGGGAGGGCATTTCCATCAGGGCCCCGTCATGGGTTGAGGGCCGCGACCCCGGTGATCTCGACGCGCCAGGCCGGGTCCACCAGCGGCGCCTGGATGGTCATGCGCGCGGGCTTGTTGCCGGGGTCCAGCCAGGCATCCCAGGCGCGGTTCATGGCCGGCGCATCGGCGATGTCGCGCAGGATGATCTGCACGCTCAGCAGGTTCGCCTTGCTGGTGCCGGCCTCGGCCAGCAGCGCGTCGATCTGCGCCAGGATGTCGGCGGTCTGCCCCTCGGCATCGAGCGTCGCGTCATCCGCCACCTGGCCGGCCAGCCAGACCAGACCCCCATGCACCACGGCGCCCGAAAGCCGCCCTTCTTCCGCCAGACGCTTGATGGTGGTTGGTCGGATCATCGGATTCCCCCTTTTCGTCACCCCTGCTTTGCCCCACATGGGCGGCCATGGACAAGCTTCTCGACCGCGCGATGATCGCCAGCCGGTACATCCTGGCGATCTTCTATCTCGGCCTCGCCGTGGCGCTCGCCGCCTATGCGGTGAAATTCGCCGTGAAGGTGTACAAATTCGCCTCCACCATCCTGGTCGAGCCGGATGACAACACCATCCTGCTCGGCATGCTGTATCTGGTGGACAGCGCGCTGGTCGCCTCGCTCGTCGCGATGGTGGCGATCTCCTCCTATGACAGCCTGGTCTCCAAGCTGACGGATGAGACGAGCAGCAAGGAAATCTCCTGGGTCACCAACCTGGATCCGGGTAATCTGAAGCTGAAGGTGGCGCTCGCCATCATCGCCATCAGCTCGATCCACCTGCTGCAGAAGTTCATGAATGTGGACAGCCTGGATGACCGCACGCTGATGTGGGGCGTCATCATCCACATGTGCTTCGTGGGCGGCGCGCTGGTGCTGGGCTTCCTCGACCGGATGCAGGCGCAGACCAAGGTCATCGCCAAGTCCAAGGGGCCGGGTTACGAAGCGGGCAAGCCCTCCTGACCGGCGCCCCCCGGCCGGCCGACCTCGACACCGCGCTGCTGCGCTGCTTCCTGACGCTGGCCGAGACCCGCTCCTTCACCCGCACGGCGGAGCGGCTGGGCCGCACCCAGCCCGCCATCACCCTGCAGCTCGGCCGGCTGGAGCAGATCTTCGGCCAGCGCCTGCTCACCCGCTCCCGCCGCGAGGTGACGCTGACGCGGGAGGGCGAGGCGCTGCTGCCCCTGGCGCGCGAGATCCTGGCCCTGCTGGAAGCCGCGCAGCTGCGCCTCTCCGCGCCCGAGGAAGGGGGCGATGTCCGCTTCGGCAGCCCCGAGGATTTCGCCACCGCCTTCCTGCCCGGCGTGCTGGCCCGCTTCGTGGAAAGCCACCCGGCGGTGCGGCTTTCCACCGCCTGCGAGCTGACGCGGCGGCTGATCGAGGGCATCGAGGCCGAGGCCTATGACCTCGTCGTGATCAAGCAGGCGCCGGGGCGCGTGCATCCCGGCGCTCGCCCCATCTGGCGGGAGGCGCTGGTCTGGGTGGGGGCGGAGGAGGCGCGGCCGCCGGCCAAGGACGCGCCCCTGCGCCTGGTGCTGAGCCCCGCCCCCTGCGTCTATCGGGAGCGCGCGACCGAGGCCCTGGCCGCCGCCGGCCGCGCCTTTGACATCGTCTATACCAGCCCGAGCCTGGCGGGTGCGGCGGCCGCCGTGCGCGCGGGGTTGGGCCAGACCGTGCTGCCGCGCACGCTGATCCCGCCCGGCCTCGCGCCGCTCCCCAGCCGCGCCGGGCTGCCGGCCCTGGAGGAGACGGTGATCTGCCTGCTGATGCGCCCGAACGCCCCGCCGGCGGCCCAGGCGCTGGCCCGCGCCCTGGAGCAGGGGATCGCGCGCATCGGCGGAGTTTGATAAGAAATTCCTATCAAACTTCGTAGAAAAACTCATTTTCCCTGATCAATGCCCTCTGCCAGAAGCGCGCACCACTCACTGGGAGCCCGCTTCGCATGTCCGGCCTTGATCTGCTGCTGACCAATCTTCTCTCGCCCATCGTGCTGGCCTTCGTGCTGGGCGCCATCGCGGGCTTCATCCGCTCGGAGCTGGAATTGCCCGAGCCGGTGCTGAAGCTGCTCTCCATCTACCTCCTTTTCTCGATCGGCCTGACCGGCGGGCGGGAGCTGGCGCAGGTGAAGTTCAGCGATGTGGCGCCGCTGCTGGGCCTGGCCGTGGCGCTGACCATCACCATCCCGGTGGTGACCTACCTTGTTCTGCGGCGGCTCGCGGGGTTCGACATCCAGAACGCCGCCGCGGTGGCGGCGCATTATGGCTCGGTCTCCTCCGTCACCTTCTTTGCCGCCATCGCCTTTGCCCGCGCCATGAACCACCCGGCCGAGGGTGCCATGACCGCCGTGGTCGCGCTGATGGAATGGGGCGTCATCATCTCGCTCCTCATCGCGCGGATCGCCATGGGGCGGCGCCAGGGCGGGCTTTCGCTGGGGGCGCTGGCCGCCGATACGCTGCGGGGGCGGGGCATCCTGCTGCTGACCGGCGGCATGGTGATCGGCGCGCTGGCGACGCCGCCGCAATGGAACCAGATCGCGCCCTTTTATGAGGGGCTCTTCCGGGGGATCCTGATGCTCTTCCTGCTGGAGATGGGCATGACGGCGGCGCGGCAGATGCGGGATTTCGCCACGGTCGGCCGCTTCCTGACGGTTTTCGCCATCGTCTCGCCCATCATCTGGGGCGTGGTGGGGGTCACCGCCGGCCATGCGATCGGGCTGGGCCAGGGCAGCGCCTTCGTGCTGGGCGCCATCTGCGCCTCAGCCTCCTATATCGACGCGCCGGCCGCCTGCCGCGCCGCCCTGCCGGAGGCGAGCCCGGGCATCTACCTCACCGCCTCGCTGGGCGTGACCTTCCCCTTCAACCTGCTGCTGGGGCTGCCGCTTTACTGGCAGGTCTCGGCCTGGCTGGCGGGGGGGTGAGGCCAAAGGCCCCAGAACCGCGCAGTCCTGCAGGGTCAGCGCCCGGGAAAGGGGTCTGGGGCCCCGGCCCCAGCCGCCGGAGGCCCTTATCTTTTGAACGGCGGGTCAGACCTCCTCCACGCTGGCCACACCCTGCACCAGCTTCATCGCCTGCATCATCCGCGGCGAGACATTCCAACCCCCCGGCAGGGTCAGCTCCACCTCCTGCCCGGGGGCCAGGCGTGGGATGAGGCTGACGCGGCCCTTCCCGCGGCCGTCGCGCTCCAGGATGCTGCGGATATCGGGGACCGCGCTGGCCGCCTCGATGTAGATGCGCATGCCCTGGCCCACGCCGGCGGCGGCCTTGTCCAGCCGCTCCACATCCATTGCCGTCAGCCGCAGCGCCTCGCCCTCGAGCTTGGCGTCCGCGGTGATCAGCACGGCCGTGCCTTCCTCCAGCATGTCGCGCGAGCGGTTCAGCACCTCGCTGAAGAAGGTCACCTCATAGCTGCCCGCCTGATCCGAGAGGCTGATCCAGGCCATGCGGCTGCCGGTGCGGGTGTTTCGCTCCTTTTTGGCATTCACCGTGCCGGCCAGCTTCAGCCGGGTGGAGCCGCCGCGCACCCGGTCCGCGATCAAGGCCGAGGGCGTGGCGCCCAGCCGCCGCAGCGCGCCCTTGTATTCATCCAGCGGATGGGCCGAGAGGTGGAAGCCCACCGCCTCCGCCTCGAAGCCGAGCTTGTCGAGCTGCGGCCAGTCCGGAATGTCCGGCAGGCGCAGCAAGGGCGGGCCCTGCTCCACCTCGCCGAAGAGGCCGATCTGGTTGCTGGCGCGGTCTTCCGCCGTGGCCTGGGCGCGGCGCAGCACCGTCTCGGCGCCGGCGACGAGGCGCGCGCGGTTGCCCTCCAGGCTGTCAAAGGCGCCGGCCTTGGCGAGGTTTTCCAGCTGCATCTTGTTGAGCAGCTTCGGGTCCACCCGCGCTGCGAAATCGGCCAGGCTGGTGAAGGGCGCGTCGCGCGCGGCCACGAGGTCGCGCATGGCCTGCATGCCCACGCGCTTCACGGCGGCGAGTGCGAAGCGGATGGCGGGGCCGGCTTCCGTCTCTTCAATCGTGAATTCGGCGCCGCTGCGGTTGATGTCCGGCGGCAGCACCTTGATGCCGACGCGCGCCGCCTCCTGCATGTGGGAGGCGAGCTTCTCCGTCTTGTCGAGATCGAGCGACATGGAGGCGGCGAGGAAGGCCACCGGATGGTTCGCCTTCAGCCAGGCCGTGTGATAGGCGACCAGCGCATAGGCCGCCGCGTGCGACTTGTTGAAGCCGTAATTGGCGAATTTCTCCATCAGGTCGAAGACCTCGCCCGCCTTCTCCGCCGGCACGCCGTTCTTCTCGGCGCCCTCGCAGAAGATGGCGCGCTGCTTGGCCATGGCGGCCGCGTCCTTCTTGCCCATGGCGCGGCGCAGCAGGTCCGCGCCGCCGAGCGAATAGCCCGCCATCACCTGGGCGATCTGCATCACCTGTTCCTGGTAGACCATGATGCCATAGGTCTCGCCCAGGATGTCCTGGATGGAGGGGTGCGGCGCCTCCCATTTCTCACCGTGCTTGCGGGCGCAATAGGCCGGGATGTTCTCCATCGGGCCCGGCCGGTAGAGCGAGACGGCGGCGATCAGGTCCTCGAAGCGGTCGGGGCGCATGGAGCGCAGGCAATCCCGCATGCCCTGGCCTTCGAACTGGAACACGCCGGCCGCATCGCCCTTGGCCAGCATGGCATAGGTGCGCTCGTCATCCAGCGGCAGCTTGTCGAGATCCACCTCGATGCCGCGCGCCTTCAGCAGTTGTACCGCGCGTTGCAGCACCGTCAGCGTCTTGAGGCCCAGGAAGTCGAACTTCACCAGGCTCGCCTGCTCGACATATTTCATCGAGTACTGGGTGATGAGCGAGGGCGAGCGCGGGTCGCGGTAGATCGAGGTGATCTCGATCAGCGGCTTGCGGCCGATGACGACGCCCGCCGCATGGGTGGAGGCGTTGCGGTAGAGCCCCTCGACTTGCAGCGCCGTGTCCAGCAGCTTGGCCACGGCCTCGTCATTTTCCTGCATCTCCTGGAGCTTGGGCTCGCCCTTGATGGCGTCGGCCAGGCTCACGGGATTGGCGGGGTTGTTGGGGATCAGGCTCGCGATCTTGTCCACTTGGCCATAGGGCATGCCGAGCACGCGGCCGACATCGCGCACCGCCGCCTTGGCCTGCAATTTGCCGAAGGTGATGATCTGCGCGACCCGCTCCGCGCCATATTCGCGGCGGACGTAATCAATCACCTCGTCCCGCCGGTCCTGGCAGAAATCAATGTCGAAATCCGGCATGGAGACGCGTTCGGGGTTGAGGAAGCGCTCGAAGAGCAGCCCGAAGCGCAGCGGGTCGAGATCGGTGATGGACAGCGCCCAGGCGGCGACGGAACCGGCGCCCGAGCCACGGCCCGGGCCCACCGGGATGCCCTGTTCCTTCGCCCATTGGATGAAGTCGGCCACGATGAGGAAATAGCCGGAGAAGCCCATCTGCTCGATGACGCCGAGCTCATATTCCAGGCGCTCGGCATGCAGCGGCGGCACGCCTTCGGGGAAGCGTCGCGCGAGGCCGGCGCGGGCCATGTCGGCCACCGTCTCGGCCTCGGTGCGGCCGGGCAGGACCTTGGGGCAGATGGGCAGTTCGGGCTTCTTGGATTCCGCCATGACGGCGCACATGCGCGCGATGGCGAGCGTGTTGTCGCAGGCCTCGGGCAGGTCGGCGAAGAGGGCGCGCATGGCATCGGCCGGCTTGAACCAGTGATGCGGCGTCACCCGCCGGCGATTCTGTTCCGCGACCAGGCGCCCCTCGGCGATGCAGAGCAGCGCGTCATGCGCGATATGGGTTTTTTCCTCGGCGAAATAGACGTCATTGGTGGCGACGATGGGCAGGCCCGCCTCATCGGCGAGGCGCAGCAGGCCGGGTTCCAGGGCCTGCTGCCGCTCGGTGTGGTGGCGCATGAGCTCCACCACGAGCCGCCCGTCGAAGCCCTCGCCCAGGGCGGCCAGCAGGCGCGTCGCGGCGTCGCGCCGCCCTTCGGCCAGCAGGCGCGAGAGGGGGCCATGATCGCCGCCGGTCAGCAGCATCAGGCCCGGCGCATGGGTCAGCAACTGGTCCAGGCTCAGCGCCGGCTTGCCGGACGGGTCCTCGCCCAACCAGCCGAGCGAGGAGAGGCGCTGGAGGTTGTCGAGCCCCGTCGCGTTCATCGCCAGCGCCACCACCACATCGGCGCCCGCGCGCAGCGCCTCGGGCCGCTCCTCGCCCGTGGCGGAGCGCGAGAGCCAGAGCTGGCAGCCCATGATGGGCTGGATGCCCTTGCCCGAGGCGTATTGCGCGAATTCCAGGGCGCCGAAGAGGTTCGCCGTATCGGTCAGCGCCACGGCGGGCATGTTCGCCGCGACGGCGAGGCCAGGCAGCTTCTCCACCTTGATCGCGCCCTCGCTCAGCGAATAGGCGGAATGGGTGTGCAGGTGGATGAAGGAATCGCGCATGGCGGGAGTTTAGCGGGAAACGGGCCCTGCGTCCGGTGGAGGATGGCGGGCGATCCGTGATGCCAAACCGCTTTCACGGCGCGAGAGAAAACAGGCCTCCGGCGGCTGGGGCCGAAAGGCCCCAGCCGCCGGAGGCTCTCTTGTTTCGATGCCTCACAGCGACAAGGATTTGGTCCATCCCGTCGCGCGCAACGGCACAGCGATCCGGCTGGAAGGGCCTCCGTGACGACCTCGTGGCGGTGCAAGCCCGAATCATCAGGCTCGTCCGACTGAAGGCGACAGCGCTTGGCGCTTTCCGCTGAAGGTGCAGGAAACGTGTTTCCTGCCGGGGAGCCCGAGGGGCAGCGCCCCTCGGCTTCGTCACCGCCGCGCCCGCACCATGTCCAGCACCGCGATGAAAAACGCCCCCATGGCCAGTTGCAGCCCCAGCAGCATCGTCGTCATGGACGCGATGGCCAGCCGCAGCGTGCCCGAGCCGCCCAGCTCGCCAAAGCGCCCCGCCCCCCAGATCACCACCGTGGCCAGGCCCAGCAGCAGGCCCAGCACGAAGAGGCCGAGTGCCGTCAGCAGCGCGGGCTCCAGCCCGAAGCGCGCCAGGAAGCGCGTCAGCAAGGGTTGCTCGGGCACCAGGCCTTCGCGCGCGCCATGGATGCGGGCGAAGGCCCAGAAGAGCATGAGCTGGAAGCCCATGGTCACCGCGGCCGAGGCGTAGAGCAGCGTGTGCACGTCCAGCGTGACACCGCCCAGCCGCGCCGGCCCGGTCAGCAGCGCCGCCATGCCGGTGAGGCCGGCCAGCGCCAGCACGAGCCCCGGATAGAGGAAGAGCCAGCGCGGGCAGAAAACCAGCAAAAACCGCAAATGCCGCCAGCCATCCCGCCAGGAGCGCAGATGCGGCGGGCGGGAGCGGCCATCGGGCGAGAGGGTGGTCGGCACCTCGGTGATGCGCAGCTTTTGCAGGGTGGCCTTCACCACCATCTCGCTGGCGAATTCCATCCCCGGCGCGCGCAGATCGAGCTTCAGGATGGTGTCCCGGTCGAAGCCGCGCAGGCCGCAATGGAAATCCCCGCAGGGGCTGCCGAAGAAAACGCGCCCGATCGTCGTCAGCACCGGATTGCCGAGATAGCGGTGCAAGGGCGGCATGGCGCCGGGCTTGATGCCGCCCTGGAAGCGGTTGCCCATGACCAGGGCATAGCCCTCGCGCAGCCTGGCCAGGAAGGGGTCCAGGTTGTCGAAATCATAGCTGTCATCGCTGTCGCCCATGATGACGAAGCGGCCGCGCGCGTCGCGAATCCCCGCGATCAGCGCCGCGCCATAGCCGCGCTCGGCCACCGGCAGCACGCGGGCGCCGAGGCGGGTCGCGATCTCCTGGCTGCCATCGGTGCTGCCATTGTCGGCGATCAGCACCTCGCCCGCGACACCGCTGCGCGCGAGATAGCCCATGGCCTTGCCGATGCAGGTGGCCAGCGTCTCCGCCTCATTCAGGCAGGGCATGAGGATGGTGAGCTCAAGCGGGGCGGGGGCGCTCATGGGATCTCCAGGACAGGAACAAAAACGCCGCGGATCCCTGCGGACCCGCGGCGCTCACTTCGCCAAGGCAGGGGCGCCGGTGGCCGGGGTTGCCCCCGGCCGCCGGACTCAAAGCCCCGCTTGGGTCACGAACTTGGTGTTCAGATAGGCCTCGATCGCCTCATCGCCACCCTCGGTGCCGTAGCCGCTGTCCTTCACGCCGCCGAAGGGCACTTCGGGAATGGCGAGGCCCAGGTGGTTGATGGTCATCATGCCGACCTCGACGCCGGCCGCCAGGGCGGAGGCCGTCTTGCCGCTGCTGGTGAAGGCATAGCTGGCCAGGCCGAAGGGCAGGCGATTGGCTTCGCCCACCACCTCCTCCAGCGTCTTGAAGGGGCGCATCAGGGCGACGGGGCCGAAGGGCTCCTCATTCATCGCGCGCATGTCGGTGGTGACACCGGCGACCACGGTCGGCTCGAAGAAATAGCCCTTGTTGCCGATGCGGTTGCCGCCGGTGACGATCTCCGCCCCCCGCTGCTTGGCGTCGGCAATCAGCACTTCCATCTGCGGCACGCGGCGCTCATTGGCCATCGGGCCCATCTGCGTGTCGGCGTCGAGGCCATTGCCGACCTTCAGCGCCTTGGCGTGGCCCGCGAAGCTCGCCACGAACTGGTCATAGACCCGCTCCTGCACCAGGAAGCGCGTCGGGCTGACGCAGACCTGGCCGGCATTGCGGAACTTGGCAAAGGCCAGCGTCTTGGCGGCGTGCTCCACATCGGCGTCGTCGAAGACCATCGCCGGGGCATGGCCGCCGAGCTCCATCGTCACCCGCTTCATGTGCTGGCCGGCCATCGCCGCCAGCATCTTGCCCACGGGGGTGGAGCCCGTGAACGTCACCTTGCGGATGATCGGGCTCGCGATGAGGTAGGAGCTGATCTCGCTCGGCACGCCGTAGACGAGGCCGATCACGTCGCCCGGCACGCCGGCGTCGAGGAAGCACTTGATGAGCGCGGCGGGGCTGGCCGGCGTCTCCTCCGGCGCCTTCACGATGATGGAGCAGCCCGTGGTCAGCGCCGCCGAGAGCTTGCGGACGATCTGGTTGATCGGGAAGTTCCAGGGCGTGAAGGCGGCGACGGGGCCGACCGGCTCCTTGATCGTCATCTGATAGACGCCCGGCGCGCGGGCCGGGATGACATGGCCATAGGCGCGGCGGCCTTCCTCGGCGAACCAGTCGATGGTGTCGGCGCCGCCCATGATCTCGACCTTGGCCTCGGCCAGCGGCTTGCCCTGCTCCATGGTCATCAGCTTCGCGATGTCATCGGCGCGCGAGCGCATCAGGTCGGCCGCCTTGCGCATCATCTTGGAGCGGTCATAGGTGCCGACCTTGCGCCACATGGCAAAGCCGCGCTCGGCCGCCGCCAGCGCGGCGTCGAGGTCATTGATGGAGGCATGGGCGACGGTGCCGATCACCTCCTCATTGGCGGGGTTCAGGACGTCGATCTTACGGCCATTCTCGCCATCGCGCCAAACGCCTGCGATGTGGAGGAGGGTATTGGGGTAGTCGGCCATGCGGGTCTCTCCGTTTGCTTTGGTCGGAAGGTGGGGCAGCTTTGCCCCATGCACAACCCGAGGGGGGCGCCCCTTCAGTCGGAAAGTTCCCGCATCACGCGGATCAGCTCCGATTTTCCCTCGAAGCCGATGCCCGGCAGCTCCGGCATGACCACGTGGCCGCCCTCGACGCGCACCCCATCCGGGAAGCCGCCATAGGGCTGGAAAAGGTCCGGGTAGCTCTCATTCCCGCCCAGGCCGAGCCCGGCCGCGATCATCAGCGACATCTGGTGCCCGCCATGCGGGATGCAGCGCGAGGGCGACCAGCCGAACTGCGCCAGCACCTCCAACGTGCGCAGATATTCGACCAGGCCGTAGGAGAGGGCGCAGTCGAATTGCAGCCAGTCGCGGTCCGGCCGCATGCCGCCATGGCGCAGCAGGTTGCGGGCATCCTGGTGGGAGAAGAGGTTTTCGCCCGTCGCCATCGGCCCCGGATAGAATTCGGAGAGGGCGGCCTGGAGGGCGTAATCCAGCGGATCACCCACCTCCTCATACCAGAAGAGCGGGTAGTCCCGCAGCATCTTGGCATAGGCGATGCCGGTTTCGAGGTCGAAGCGGCCATTGGCGTCCACGGCGAGCTGCGCCGCTGGCCCGATCTCGGCCAGCACCGCCTCGATCCGGCGGCGATCCTCGGCCAGCGTGGCGCCGCCGATCTTCATCTTCACGACGTTGTATCCGCGGTCGAGATAGCCGCGCATCTCGGCCCGCAGCGCCGTGTCATCCTTGCCGGGGTAGTAATAGCCGCCGGCGGCATAGACGAAGACGCGCGGGTTGGCCTCCCGCCCATGGCGCTCGGCCAGCAGGCGGAAGAGCGGCTTTTCCTCGATCTTCGCCACCGCGTCCCAGATCGCCATGTCGAGCGTGCCGACGGCGACCGAGCGCTCGCCATGGCCGCCCGGCTTCTCGTTGCGCATCATGGCGGCCCAGATCTTGTGCGGATCGAGATTGTCGCGGGCATCATCTCGCAGGCTTTGCGGATCGGCCTCCAGGATGCGGTCTCGGAAGCGCTCGCGGATCAGGCCGCCCTGGCCGTAGCGGCCATTGGAGTTGAAGCCATAGCCCACCACAGGCCGGCCATCGCGCACCACATCGGTGATCACGGCGACGAGGCTCGTCGTCATCTTGCTGAAGTCGATATAGGCGTTGCGGATCGGCGAGGCGATCGGCTGGGTGATTTCGCGAACGTCAACGATGCGCATTTGGCATGGCTCCTGCGGTGGTCGGGGCGCGGCCTGACTGGGATTTCGAGACTGGTGCGCCGTGTGACGCAGGGATAGGCTGCGCCGGAGGGGGTTGGCCAATGCCGAGTTTTGCCATCGTGATGCGTGATCGGCATCGGCCATGGAGCTGACCTGGCTGGAGGATTTCCTCGCCCTCGCCGAACACCGCAACTTCTCCCGCGCGGCCGAGGCGCGGCATGTCACGCAGCCGGCCTTCAGCCGCCGCATCCAGGCGTTGGAGCAATGGGTGGGGACCACGCTCGTGCTGCGCACGCCGCAGGGCGTGCAACTGAACGCGGCCGGCAGCGCCTTCCTCTCCGGCGCCGCCGATCTCGCGCGCGAATTTCACCAGTTGCGGCGCGCGGCGCTCCGCGCGGCGGGGCGGGAGGGCGCCGCACTCTCCATCGCCGCCACCCATGCGCTCTCCTTCACCTTCCTGCCCGGCTGGATTCGCGGTTTGGGGCTGCCGGGCACGCTCACCCTGCTCTCCGACACGCTGGCGGCCTGCGAGGCGCTGCTGCTGGCCGGCGATGCCGATCTTCTGCTCGGCCACGCCCATCCGGCCATGCCGAGCCGCCTGCCGGCCGAGGGCTTCACGCGCCTCGTCGTCGGGCGCGATGTGCTGGTGCCGCTGGCCGCCCCTGGGGCGACGCATGCCCGGCTGCCCGGGCGCCCCGGCGCGCCGGTGCCGCTGCTGGCCTATAGCGAGGCCTCGGGGCTTGGGCGCATCCTGCGGGCGGCGCTGGCGGGCTGGGCGGAGCCGCCCGTGCTGGAGACGGCCGTGACCGCGCCGCTGGCCGCCACGCTGCAATCCCTGGCGCGGCAAGGGCAGGGGGTGGCCTGGCTGCCGCGCAGCCTGGCGGCGGAGGAATTGGCGGCCGGCCAATTGGTGGAAGCCGGCGCGGCGCGTTTTGCCATCGCGCTCGACATCACGCTGATCCGGCCCCGGCGGCGCCTCTCCGCCACGGCGGAAGCCTGCTGGGCGGCGGCCTCGGCCCGCGCGCTGGCCTGAGCGCGGGGCTGGCGCGCAAGCCGCCCGCGGATCAACATGGCGTGACCGAGAGGAACCCCGCCATGCCCATCGCCGCCTCCGCCGAAGCCGTCCGCCCCACGCGCCGCCCCGTCAATGCCAATGGCGTGCCGATCCACACCACCACCTATATCGGCACCAACTGGACCAACCGCACGGCCGAAAGCCCGCCGCCGCCCGAGCCCGGCAGCTTCTATCCCATGGCCTTCCTGGTGGAGCAGCCGCCTGGCTCCGTCGTGCAGTCGCATTTCCACGCGGCCGACCAGTTCCAGGTGGTGGTGGCCGGCGGTGGGCATCTTGGCCGCCATCCGGTGCGGCCGGTCACGGTGCACTACACCAATGCCCACACCGCCTATGGCCCCATCACGGCGGGCGATTCGGGGCTGCATTATTTCACCCTGCGCAATGGCTATGATCCCGGCGCCCGCTATGTGGCGCAGGAGGCGGCCGCGCTGAAGGCCATTCCTGGCCGCAAGCCCTGGCAGACGACCACCGCGCCCATGGACCCGGCACCCCCCGCCACGTCGGCGCGCTGCGAGGAAATGCTGGAGCCCCGCGCGGATGGCCTCGGCGCCTGGCGCCACATCCTGCCTGCTGGCGCGGCGCTCCAGGGGCCGGACCCGGCCCAGGGCATGGGGCAATTCTGGGTGGTGACGGCGGGGGAGTTGGACGGCATGCCGCCGCTCTCGCTCGTCTTCGTCAATCCGGACGAGGCGCCGCGCCAGGCCCTCGCCGGGCCGGAAGGTGCCGAATTGCTGATCCTGCAATACCCAAGGCGCAAGCCGGACGCCTGATCCTTGGGCAGGGCCGGCGCTGGCCTGGCATTTCGGCCCATGCCATGGCTGGCGCCGGCCAGGCCGCGCGCGCAGCCTTGTCGCCTCGCACCGGAAGGACCGGCCATGCTGACACGACGCGCCACCCTCGCCGCCCCCCTGCTGCTGGCCGCCCCCGCGCTGCGGGCGCAGGGCCGCGCCATCCGCCTGGTGATTCCCTTCGGCGCGGGCGGCATCACCGATCTGGTGGCGCGCATCCTGGCCGAGCGCGCCTCGGTGGAACTGGGCGTGCCCATCGTGGCCGAGAACCGGGCCGGGGCGAATGGCAATATCGCGGGCGAATATGTGGCCCGTGCGGCGCCGGATGGCACCACGCTGCTGATGGCCTCGCTTGCCATGTTCGCGGTCAATCCGGTGATCTATCCGCGCATGGCCTATGACCCGCTGGCGGATTTCGCGCCCGTGGTGCTGGCCGCCAGCACGCCGCATGTGGTGGTGGCGCATCCGGGCAGCGCGGGCCCGGATTTCGCCGCCATGCTGGCCGCCGCCCGCGCCCGGCCCGAGGCGTTGAGCTGGGGCACGGCGGGCGCCGGCAGCTCCCCGCATCTGACGCAGATCCTGCTGCAATCCCTGGCGGGCGCCCAATTCCTGGCGGTGCATTTCCGCAGCGGCGCCGCCAGCGTGCAATCGGTGATCGCGGGCCAGGTGGCGCTGACCGCCGAGGCGACGCCGGTGGTGGCCGAGCATATCCGCGCCGGCACGCTGCGCGCGCTGGCCGTGGCCGCGCCCGAGCGCCTCACCCTGTTGCCCGAGGTGCCGACCGCGGCCCAGGCCGGGCTGCCCGGCCTCAGCAACGGCTCCACCTCGGCCATCGTGGCGCCGCGCGGCACGCCGGATGCGGTGCTGGCGCGGCTGGTCCAGGGCTTCCAGGCCGCCATGGCCGCCCCCGAGACGCGCGCGCGCCTCAGCCAGCAGGGCACCGTGCCGCTGGGCGGGGCTGGCGCGGCATTCACCGCCATGATCAACACGGAAGTGGCGCGCTGGCGCCCGCTGCTGGCCGGCATCCAGCCGGGCTGAACGGAGACAATCGCGTGACGGATTTCATCTGGGCCGGGCGGCTGCTCGCCATCCACATCACCGAGCAGGCGGCGGCCGACATGCAGGAATTGCCGGAGGCCAAGCTCATTGCCGGCATCGGCATCGAGGGCGACCGCTACGCCACCGGCCGCGGCACCTACAGCAAGAAGCCGCAGCCCGAGCGCCAGGTGACGCTGATCGAGGTGGAGACGCTGGAGGCGATCCAGCGCGACCACGGCCTCGAACTCCCGCCGCAGGACACGCGCCGCAATTTGCTGACGCGCGGCGTGCCGCTGAACCACCTGGTTGGCAAGGCCTTCCGCGTGGGCGAGGTGGAGCTCTTCGGCGGGCGGCTGAACGTGCCCTGCGTCTATCTCGACAAGCTGCTGGGCAAGCCGCTGTTCGGCCCGCTGACCAACCGCTCGGGCCTGAACTGCATGATCACCAAGGGCGGCGTGATCCGGCCGGGGGATGCGATCACGCCGCTGTGAGACCGAAGTAAGAAGGGCCTCCGGCGGCCGCGCCAGGACCAGCACCGCCAGCGGCAGCAGCCAGACCACCCGCGCCTGATACCGGGCATGCACGCCCGACAGCGCGCCCGAGGCCAGCGCATTGCCCGCCACCCCCACCAGCAGGCAGAGCAGCAGGCCAAGCCGCCGCGCATCGCCGGCCCGATGGGCGCGCCACCAGAGCCAGAGCAGGGCCGGCAAGGTCAGCAGCGCGATGAGCGGATGCAGCCAGCCGATCCAGGCCGCCAGCGGGCGCAGCCGGTCCTGCGCTTGCAGGGCGGCGACTTGCGCCCGCATCTCGAAACCGGGGAAAGCCTGTTCCAGCCGGGGGGTGACATGCGCGCGCAGATGCTCCGGCCCCAACGCATCGCCGATGCCGTTCGCGCCGAGCTGCGCCAGGAAATTCGCCGTGCCGCCGCGCAGCACCGCGAGCGGTTCGCGCCGGAGCGTGCGGGCGATGATGGCGCTTGCCTCGGGCGCCAGCACCATGCCGCCGAGGAAGATCTGGCTGCCATCGGGGCGCCGGTTCACCGGGCTTTCAGGCGACCAGAGGAAGGCGTCGGCATCCCGGGGCAGGCGATCCGCGGCGGCGCAGAGGGACCAGCCGGAAGCCGGGCATTCCGCCGCGATGGTCCGCGCCGCCGGCCCATCGGCCACAAGCCGCGCGAGCAGGAAGGTGCTGCCGAAGGGCGAAAGCGCCAGCCGCCCATGCCCCACGAGATTCGTGCCCAGCAGCAGGATCACCGCGCCCAGCAGCGGCGCCGCCACGCGCAGGCAGCCCAGGGCGCCGATCCGCAGCAGCGCCCCCAGCACCACCAGCGCAAAGACCACCGGGATATTGGCCAGATGCGCCGCTGTCGCGACGCCGCCCAGCCCGATCAGCCAGGCCCGCTCCCCGCGTGACAGATCCGTCCAGGCCCAGCCCAGCAGCGCGGCGCAGAGCACCGCGACGGGGGTGAGGATGTCCGGCATCACCATCGCCGCCACCCAGGGCAGGGTGGAAAAGATCGCCAGCGCCGCGCACAGCGCCAGGTGCCGGCCAGGCGCCGCACCGCCCAGCACCCGCGCCAGCAGCCAGAGCAGATGGGAGAGGATCACCCCCTGCGCCAGGGCGGTGCCCCAGAGGCTGACATGCTGGTGAAACACCCAGGCGAAGGGGCCATAGATCCAGGGCTTGTCCCAGATCATCAGCGGCACGACGGTCTGCGCCAGGAAGGCGCCGCTGTCGCTGAACAGCAGAGGGTAACCGTTCAGCAGGGCCGGCCAGATCAGCAGAACCCCGCCCGCCAGGATGGCGAGGCGGTTGCTCACCATCTCCGCGTCACCACTTCTGGGCGGCCGCGTCATCCTCGGCCCGGGCCTCGACCCAGCGGGCATGGCCTTCGGTGAACTCCTCGCGCTTCCAGAAGGGCGCCTTGGTCTTCAGCCAATCCATCAGGAAGGCGCAGGATTCCAGCGCGGCCTGGCGATGCGCGCTGGCCGTCAGCACCAGCACGATGGGCGCGCCGGGTTCGAGGCGCCCCACCCGATGGATCAGCGTGCAGCCGGTCAGCGGCCAGCGCGCCTCGGCCTCGGCGGCGATCTTCGCCATGGCCCGCTCCGTCATGCCCGGATAATGCTCCAGCACCATGGCGGCCAGGCCGTCATCGGCGCGGCACACGCCGATGAAGCTGGCGACCGCCCCGATATCGGTGCGGCCGCCGGTCAGCGCCGCCGTTTCGGCGGAGACGTCGAAGACGGCCTCCTGCACGGCGATCCGCGCCATGCTCAGCCGCCCGTGACGGGGGGGAAGAAGGCGACCTCGTCGCGGTCCGAGATGGGATCGCCGAGGGTCGCGAAATCCTGGTTGATGGCGGCGCGGATGGCGGTCGGGTTGGCGAAGGCCGCCGCATGGCCCGGGCTGAGCCCGGCCAGGTGGCGCATCAGCCCGCCCACATCCGCAACACCGGCCGGCAGGGCGAGCTCCTCGCCGGCGCGGCCGATCTTCTCACGCACCCAGGCGAAATACAGGATCTGCATGGCTCAGCGCGGGGTCGGCACCTGCTGGACCTGGCCCCCGGGGCCGATCAGCGTGGTCGTCGCGCCATCGCGGATCGCGAGGCCCGAGCCCTGGGGCGAGACGGTGGATTGCACGCGGCCCGAGCCGCCCGTGCCGACCACATTGCCCCCTTGGGCGGTGGGGAAGACCTGGCCCGGGGCCGTGGCGCCATCGGTGCGGTTGGCGCGCGGCGGCGGGGTGGGCGCCTCGAAGATCGGCGAAAGGACCGGCGGCGCGGCGCCGGGCGCGCCCTCGAAGCCGCTGGTGCCACGGCTGCGGCGGGGGTCGGTCTCGCCTGCGCGGACGCCACGCAGCGCCTCTTCCGGATTGGCCAGGGTGGCGCGCGGCCCTTCCTCGACCGGCCAGACATCGCCGGGCTCGGGGCGCAGCGGCTGCGGCGCCTCGGCCTGGCCACGGATGCGCTGCACGGTCAGGCTTTCGGTCGGCATGGCGGGGCGCATGCCGCCCCATTGCGGCCCGAAGCGGGTGTAGGTGCCGGAGAGGCTGTTCTGCACGCTCGCAAAGCCGGACTCGACCGTGGTGCAGCCCGCCAGGCCAACCGTCACGGTCAGCAAGGCGAGCGCCCTGATCGCCGAGAGCTTCAACCGCATGCGTAACTCCTGGAGAAAGGGGGGACAATGCGGCGCAACATGCGCCGGGCGCGATATGATCTCAAGGGCGCTTGGCGGGGTTCATCGGTGACGAAGTGTTTTGCGGCAACCCCTGGGACACATGCCGCAGCCCGGCCGCCAGATAGTCCCAACCCGTCACCAGGGTCAGCCCCGCCGCCGTCCAGAGCATGAGTTCGCCGATGAGCGAGACGGGCAGGAAGCCCAGGCCGATCACGGCGGCGCCGGTATCGCCCGCCAGCAGCGTGCCGAGCGCGCCCATCTGGAAGCCGGTCTTCCACTTGGCCAGCGCCGTCACCGGCAGGCCGAGGTTGATGCCGGCCAGATATTCCCGAAGCCCCGAGACCAGGATTTCGCGCAGCATGATGACGATGGCCGGCAGCAGCGCCCAATTGGGCAGCCGGTCGAACCCCGCCAGCAGCATCAGCGCGGCACCCACCAGCAGCTTGTCGGCGATCGGGTCCAGCATGCGGCCGAAATCGGAGGTGATCTGCCGGTCGCGGGCGATCTTGCCGTCGAAGTAGTCGGTGATGGCGGCGGCGGAGAACAGCGCGCAGGCCGCCATATCCGCCCAGGGGGCGCGGATCGCGACGAACACCACCAGCAGCGGGATCGCCAGGATCCGCGAGAGGGTGAGAAGGTTGGGCAGGTCTGTGGGCACGCCCCTATGTAGCTTGCCGCGCGCCAAGGTGGAAATGTTCATGAATCCGCTTGGCCAGGGCAGGGCCGATTCCCGGGCAATGCGCCAGATCCGCCTCGCTCGCCTGGCGCACCCCGCGCGCCGAGCCGAAGTGATTCAGCAATTCCCGCTTCACCTTGGGGCCGATGCCGGGCACGTCATCCAGCTCGGATTTGGTGAGCGATTTGGCGCGGCGGGTGCGATGCGCGCCGATGACGAAGCGATGCGCCTCGTCCCGCAGGCGTTGCAGGTAATAGAGCACGGGGTCGCGCGGCGGCAGCTGGAAGGCCTCGCGCCCGGCCATGTGGAACCATTCGCGGCCCGCATCGCGGTCCACCCCCTTGGCGATGGCGACCAGCGGGATGTCCTCCAGCCCCAGCCCGGCCATCACCTCCGTCACGGCGGAAAGCTGGCCTTGGCCGCCATCGATGATGACCAGGTCGGGCCAGCCTTCCTCGGTGCGGGCCGGGTCCTCCTTCAGGGCGCGGCCGAAGCGGCGTTCCAGCACCTCGCGCATCATGGCGAAATCATCGCCCGGCTTGGCGTCCTTGATGCTGAACTTGCGGTAGGCGGATTTCATGAAGCCTGACGGGCCGCCCACGATCATCGCGCCATAGGCGTTGGTGCCCATGATGTGGCTGTTGTCATAGACCTCGATGCGCTCCGGCCGCTCCGGCAGGTCAAACAGGCGCTGCACCCCTTCCAGCAGCTGGCCCTGGGCGGTGGATTCGGCCAGGCGCCGCTCCAGCGCCTCGCGCGCATTGGTCTCGGCGTGTTGGACGATGTCGCGCTTCTCGCCGCGCTGCGGCCGGTGCAGTTCGACCTTGCGTGAAGCCTTGATGGCCAGCGCCTCGGCGATCAGCGGCGCGTCGGGCACGTCATGGCTGAGCAGGACGAGGGGCGGCGGCGGCAGGTCGTCATAGAGTTGGCCGAGGAAGCTGCCGAGCACCTCCTCGGGCGTGATGTCGCTCTTGGAATGGGTCAGGAAATAGGGGCGGTTGCCGTTGTTCCGGCCGCCGCGGAAGAAGAAGACCTGCACGCAGGATTGGCCGGCCGCCATGTGCAGCGCCACCACATCGGCATCGCCCACGCCATCCAGGTTGATGCGGCTGGTGCCCTGCACATGCGTCAGGCCGCGGATGCGGTCGCGAAGCGCCGCCGCGCGTTCGAATTCCAGGCGCTCGGCGGCGGCCTCCATCTCGGCGGCCAGGCGCTTCTGGATGGTGGGGGTCTCGCCCTCCAGGAACTGCTTCGCCTCGCGCACCAGGGCGCCGTAATCCTCGGCGCTGATCCGCTCCACGCAGGGCGCGGCGCAGCGCTTGATCTGGTGCAGCAGGCAGGGGCGGTCGCGCGTGTCGAAGACCGTGTCCCGGCAGGTGCGCAGCAGGAAGACGCGTTGCAGCGCCGTGATGGTCTGGTTCACCGCCCAGACGCTGGCGAAGGGGCCGTAATAGCTGGCGCCCTTGCGCCGCTCGCCGCGGTGCTTCGCGATCTGCGGGAAGGGGTGGTCATCGCTGATCATCAGCCAGGGATAGGTCTTGTCATCCCGGAGCACGATGTTGTAGCGCGGCCGCAACTTCTTGATGAGGTTCGCTTCCAGCAGCAGCGCCTCGGCCTCGGAGGCGGTGGTGATCACCTCGATTCGGCGGGTCTCATGGACCATCCGGCGCAGCCGCTCGGGCAGGCGCGAGGTCTGGGTGTAGCTGGTGACCCGCTTGCGGATGGCGCGCGCCTTGCCGACATAAAGCACGTCGCCCTTGCCATCGAGCATGCGATAGACGCCGGGCGAGAGCGGCAGATGGGGCAGCGCCGCCTCCAGCACGGCGAGGCCGCTGAGGGGGCCCCCTTCGGGCGGTTCGGCGAATTCCATGGGCTTGCGCTTACCGGCAGCAGGCGCGCGACTCAAGCGCGCGGCTTATCCCCCGAAGCTGTGGATAACCCTGTGGGAGAAGCTGTGAGGGGAGGGCGCGAGGCGGCCTCGCGCCTGGGTTGGGGGCGCTTTGCCTTCGAAAAGGGCAGAAGCCTAACCCACTGAATTGCTTAAAGACTGACGGCAACCCTCGGTTGAAAATGTCAGGTTTATGAAGAAAGCATTGAGAAATCAGTGTCTCAGCCAATGCCCGCCACGTCAGTGGATGATTCCTCGCGTGGGGGGCTGGAGGGCTTGACTCGTGGTCAGCCGCGCATCCGCTCGACCGTGACGCCCACGCAGTCGGTATCGGCGAAGGCATCGGGCTTTTCGATGGAAACGCGGGCATGCAACACCCGCGTGTCCCGGAGCGCGATATCGGCCACCGTCTCGGCCAGGGTTTCCACCAGCAGCACATGGCCCTGGGCCACGGCGGCGCGGGCCGCGTGCACCAGATGGCCGTAATCCACCACGCGGTTCAGGTCATCCGGCCCGATGCCGATGGCCGCACTCTCATCCACCACATCCAGCTCGATATGCATGCGGATGCGCTGCGGCCCCACCTTCTCATGCGGAAAGACGCCCAGGCGCGCCTGCAATTCCAGGCCGCGGACGAACACCTTTCGGATGCGCGGAAGGGGCGCGCTCATCGGGCACAGGGCTGGGGCATCAGGGGTCCAATCTGTCGAAGCGGCGGACAAGAGCATGATGCGTTGAGGCGGCATCGCCGAAACGCTGAATCATCCTCTCAGCAAAGGCTGGAGCGTGCGGAGTGAACGCAGGTGAACGGAGCGCGCTCTAGCACCCCGCGCCCGGCGCGTCATTCCTCCGGCGTCCCACCCTGCGCAGGGGACCATTGCAGATGCTGCCCGCCATCGAGGTTCAGGATCTGCCCCGTCACCGAGGGCAGGGCCAGCAGCGCCATGGCGGCGGCCGCGATCTCCTCGGGCGAGGTGCCGCGCGCCAGCGGGACCGAGGCGCATTGCCGGTCGAACTGCTCCTGGCTCTGGCGCGGGCTGGGCAGGGCCGGGCCGGGGCCGATGCCCACCACGCGGATGCGCGGCGCCAGCGCCAGCGCCATCTGCTGCGTCAGCGCCCAGAGCCCGGCCTTGGAGACGGTGTAGGTCACGAAATGCGGCGTCAGCGACTTCACCCGCTGGTCCAGCATGTTCAGGATCACGCCATGCCGCGGCGCCGTGAGCCCGGCGGCGAAGCCCTGCATCAGCAGGAAGGGCGCGCGGAGATTGGGCTCGATGTGCCAATCCCAGCTTTCGCGCGTTGCGTCGTTCCACTCGTCGCGCTCGAAGGTGCTGGCATTGTTGACCAGCACGCCGAGGGTGCCGAGCGCTTCCGTCGCGCGCGGGATCAGCGTCGCCACCTCCGCCTCGCGCAGCAGATCGGCCTGGAGGGCCACGGCGCGGCGGCCGCGCGCGCGGATTTCCGCCGCCAGCGCCTCGGCCTCGGCGGCGGAGGCATTGTAATGGACGGCGACGTCAAAGCCCGCATCGGCCAAGGCCAGGCAGATGGCGCGGCCAAGCCGCTTCGCGCCGCCCGTCACCAGGGCGGCGCGGGGGATATCCTGACGGATGGGGAGCAAGAGCACCTCTCGGGGGAAGACCAGCGCCTCAACTGAGGGGGGTGAGGGGTTTCGGCAAGAGCATGGCCGCATAGCCGCCGCGCGGAACCCCCGCGATGCGCTCCGCCACGCGCGGGTCGCAGAGCGCCGCAAGCTCCCCGGCATAGGCATAGCCGGACGCGCTGCCGGGGAAGCCGCCGGAGGTCGCCGGGTGGAAATACAGCTCCGTCACGCCCTCGGGCAGCACGGGCAGCACGGCGAGCAGCCGCTCGGCGGTGAAATGGCCGGACCAGGCGAGGCCCACCACCTGGTCCGGCGCCAGCAGGTTCCAGTTGCGCGCGCGCTGCCGCAGCGTGCGGCACCAGGGCTTCAGCGCCCATTCCGCCTGGCGGGGGCTCGCCGCATCCACCTGGCGCACCAACGCCCCGGGCTCCCAGGGCAGGCGCAGGCAGCGCACCCCGGCACCGGCCGCCGCCTGCATCAGGGCGGCCGCGATCAGCGGGTGCAGGTGGTAATGCTTGTGGGCGTTCACATGGTCACAGGTGAGGCCGGTCTCGGTGAAGCGCTCCATCTGCGCCGCCACCTCGGCCGCCAGCTCCGCCTTGGCGAGGGGCGAGAGCGCCAGCAGCAGGCCGAGTGCGGCCATGTCATCCCGGAAGCGGCCATTCTTCTGGGTCAGCGCCGGAATCCGCGCGGCGGGCAGCACCGGCACGCCATCGGTGAGCGTCAGGTGCAGCCCCACGGCCAGGCCCGGATTGGCGCGGGCCACGCGCACCCCTTCCTCGAAGCCGGCCTCGCCCACCATCAGGCTGGCGGCGGTCAGCACGCCCTCGCGATGGGCGCGCTCGATGCCTTCATTGGTCTCGGCGGCCAGGCCGAGATCGTCGGCGGTGAAGATCAGGCGTTTCATGATGCGCGGGTGGTTTCCACCATGCGGCCATCCCTGCCAAGCCGGTAGCGCTGCGCCCCCCAGGTGACGCCGCCCGGAACCAGCGCCGCGAGCCAGATCGCCGCCGAGAGCAGGTCCCGCGCGGGCAGCCAGGCCCAGCGGCGCCAGCCCCCGGATACACCCAGCGCCCGGTCCACCCCCTGGGCCAAAGCGAGCCGGGCCGCCAGCGCCACCGCCAGCCCGGCCAGGGTCCAGGGGCCCGGCGCCAGGGCCAGGGCCAGGATCGCCCAGGCCAGGGGATGGGTGAAGGCCAGCCCCGCGAAGCCGGCCGGGTTCAGCATCCGCACCGTCCGCGCCCAGCGCAGCTCATGCCGCCACAGCGCGACCAGGCTCTTCTCCTGCATCACGTGCACCGGGATCACGGGCGAGACGACCACCTGCAGCCCCGCCCGCCGCACCGCGGCGCCCAGCGCATGATCATCGGCCAGCAGCGGCAGCAGCGGCTCGAACCCGCCGATGCGGTCCAGCGTGGCGCGGGAGAGCGCCATGGTGGCGCCATAGCAGCCCTTGGCCTGGCCCAGCGCCTCGCCCAGCGCCGCGTTGGGCAGGAAATGCCAATCAATCCCCAGCGCCGCGAGGCGCGACCAGAGCCGCGCATCCCCCGCCTCGCCGCGGTACAGGCAGGTGACGAGGCCGACCCCAGGCTGTGCCAGCGGGGCGGTCACCGCCGTCAGCCATTCGGGCGGGCAGCGCATATCGGCATCGCTGATGACGAGCAGCGGATGCCGCGCCTCGGCCGCCAGGTGGACCAGCTGCGAGACCTTGCGATTGGCCCCCAGGATGGCGCCGCCGCTGACGATCCGCGCCGGGGTGGCGCTTTCCGCCATGGCGGCGCGGGCGATGGGCAGCGCCGCATCCGCCGGGTCGGCCGCGCCGAACAGCGCCTCGAAGGGCGCCGCATGGCGCTGCGCGAGTCCGGCGGCCAGGTTCCCGCCCAGGCCCGGCTCGGCGCCATGCAGCGGCTTGAGCAGGCTGGCGGGCAGGGCCGGGCCCTCGGGCGGCGGGGTTGCCGCCAGGCGCCGGAGCGCGCGGCGCGCGAAGATCGCCTGCGCGGCACCCGCCAGCGCGAGGATGAGGGACAGGATCGCGAAAACCAGGGTCACCTTCCAACTATCGCGCGGGGGGCGGCCGCGCGGTAGACTGGCGCCCGTGAAACCGATCCTCACCGCCGCGCTGTTGCTGGGCCTTCTCACCGGATGCGCCGGCGACGGGGCCGACCCCTCCGACCCCTATGAGGCGACCAACCGCGCGGTGCTGGAGTTCAACACGGCCCTGGATGACAGCCTGCTGCGCCCCGCCGCCGAGGCCTATCGGGAGAATGTCCCGGCCCCCATGCGCACGGCGCTGCGCAATTTCCTGCGCAACCTGAATGAGCCGGTGATCCTGGCCAACAACCTGCTGCAGGGGCGGCTGCTCGATGCCGGGCATACGCTGATGCGCTTCTACATCAACTCGACGGCCGGGGCGCTCGGCGTCTTCGACATCGCCACCCCCTCGGGCATCGAGCGGCGCAGCGGGGATTTCGGCCAGACGCTGCATGTCTGGGGCGTGCCGGACGGACCCTTCCTCATGCTGCCCCTTTTCGGCCCGACCACGGTGCGCGATGCCGTGGGCGATGGGGTGGATGCGCTGGCCAGCCCGGTGGGGCTGGTGACCGGCGCCACCACCTCGGCCGCGCTGTCGCAGCTTCTCGGCGTCGGGCGTGGCGCGCTGGGCGGGCTCGACCTGCGCGCCGAGAATATCGAGACGCTGGACGCGCTGCGCAGCGAGAGCCTGGATTTCTACGCCCGGCTGCGCAGCGTGGTGCGCCAGCGGCGCGATGCCGAATTGGGCCGCAGCAGCGCCGAGGGCGAGGGGCTGACCACGCTGGAGGATCCGGGCGAGGCGCCGGCGGACGCCCCGCGCCCCTGAGCGGGCGGCCGCCTCCTGGCGTGAAAGGCCCCAAATCCATCTTCGATCTGGCACAAGCCGTTGTATTTGTAACATATATGGAGAGGGGTCTGGGGCCCCCGGCCCCAGCCGCCGGAGGCCCTTTTTGCCCTTCGCGTGAAGCCGATGCGCTCGTCCGAAGTCAGGCAATTCCGGCCTCAGGCCAGCCCCCGCCGCCAGGCGCCGGGTGTCACGCCGACATGGCGGCCGAACAGCGCCGTGAAATGCGACTGATCCGCGAAGCCGCAGATATGCGCGATCTGCGCCAAGGGCAGATCCGGATCGGCCAGGCATTCCTTGGCCTTCTCGATCCGCCGCGCGGTGACGAAGGCGCGCGGCGTCTGGCCCGTCGCCGCCTTGAAGGCCCGGCTGAAATGATAGGGCGAGAGGCAGACGCTGGCCGCCATCTCCTCCAGCCCGAAGCTTTCGGAGAGATTGGCCTCGATCCAGCCCAGCACGCTGCGCAGCCGGGCCGGTGAGAGCGGGCGGACCTCGTCCGGGGCACGGGCCGGGGGGGATTGCAGCCGCAGCAGCAGCGAGATCAGCGCGAGCGCGGCCCCATCGGCGAAGAGCCGGCCATGGGGATGGCCGTCCTGCGTCTCGGCCCAGATCATGTCGAGCAGCCGGGAGATCAGGGGCGAGCGGAAGCTGCCGGCATGCAGCCGGCCGAAATCGCGCGGTGCGGGCCCTGGTTCCACCTCCTCCAGCCTGTCGCGCACGAAGCCCGCGGGCAGGGAGATGAAGCTCTTCTGATGCGGCGCATCCACCGCGAAGCGCGTCGCGACGCCGGGCGGCTTCAGGACCAGGTCACCCAGGCGGAAGGGCATGCAATTCTGCCCGGTGCCGATGTCGAAGCGCATCCGGCCCTGCCCCTGCTCATTGATGGCCAGGGTGAAGTCATCGGTCGGCGGGTCGGGGAATTCCCCGGCGGGCTGGCGAAACCGGACCAGGGCCAGGGGCGTCGCTCCGACCAGCCGATGGGCGCGGACATAGCCGGCATAGGCGCCCGCGCCATAGACCTCGGCGAGGCTGGGCAGGGGCGATGGCGCGATGTGATTCATGGCGCTTTGCTTCCCGGGCCGGACCTCTGGCGTGTCACGCTCACCTCTCCTTCGTCGTAACCATCTCCGCTACGATGGGGGTGCGGCCAGGGTTACGGCGCGGCGCCGACAAACCGCTGTGACGTGGATGCGGTGTTTTGGGACGCGCGTGCGGCGGCGGCGCGGCGTGCGGCCGTTTTCAGCAATCGGACAACAGAAATGGCCGGGAATCAGAAAGAAGCGCGCCTGCGGCCAGGGCCAGTCTGATCCCGGGGACACGCGCTCCGCCGGGCCAGGCCCCGGGGAGGCATGCCTCAAGGTTGAGATCAGAAGCAGGAGAACACGAATGACCCATTTTCACCGCATGTTGACCAGACCCGGCCTGGTGCTGGGCGCCGGGCTCCTCGGCGCCGCGCTCTGCGCCGCGCCGGGCGCGCGGGCGGAAGGCGAGGGCGCGGGGAACTACATGCCCGACCGCACGGCCGAGATCCTGATGGAGCACGCCGCCGCCGCCCGCATGAGCGTGTGCGAGGCGGTTCTCATCCCCGTCGGCAGCGATGGCACCTTCCGCCTCGTCTATCGCGTGGTGCGCCCGGGCCAGCCGCAGATCGCCCGGCCGGCCAATGCCATGTCGGCCGTGGTGCAAAGCAGCGCCTGCCCGCGCTGAGACGCCACCTGGATCCGGACCCGGGAGGCGCGAAGGCCGCCCGGGTCCGCGCGGCATTCGCGGATCGTGCGGCTCAGCCGAGCCGCGCGAGCGCCCAGGCGACCGCCACCGGAACCCCCGCCAGCGCATAGATCAGCACCCGGGCCCGCCACCCCTTGAGCCGGGCGGTCAGCCGCGCGCCCAGCAGCAGGGGTGCCAGCGGCGCCAGCGCCGCCGCCCAATCGGCCGGCGCGCCGCGCGCCAGCAGCGGGCCGGCCAGCAGCGCCGCCAGCAGCATGGCGAAGGGCAGCCGCGCCGCATCCCCCGCGAGCCCACCCCCGGCCAGTTGCTGCCCGAGGGCGGCGGCCAGGAGGGTCATCGCCAGCATCACCCAGGGCCCGGGAATATCCGAGGCGAGCAGCCCGGCCAGCAGCGCCACCGCCGCCAGCACGCCGCGCCAGGGGGGTGCCGCCTCCAGCTGGACCAGCGGCACCAGCAGCAGCAAGGCGAGCCCGGCCGGCGCGGCGCGGCGGAGATCGGCCTCGGTCAGGGGGGCGCCGGCCATCCACCAGCCGGTGAAGCCCGCCGCCAGCAGCCCGAGCCCGACCAGCAGCCCGCCGCGCCGCCCGCTCGCCAGGGGCAGGGCCAGCAGCAGCCCGGCCAGGGCCAGCAGCGGCAGGCGCTCGGCCAATTGCCGGGGCGAGGGATAGACCAGCCCCAGCAGGAGGGTCACGCCCAGCAGCGCGCCCAGCGCGAGGCCGAGCCCCGCCGTCGCCGGGCGCTTGCGCCAGCGGAACAGCCCCGCCCAGGTCAGGGCCAGCAGCAGCGCGGCCAGCGGGGCCGCGACTTCGGACATCGAATCGGGAAGCATGCCGTAACTTGCCTCACTCCCCCCGGGGGAAGCTATGCTGCATCGCGAAGCGGAAAGGATGCGGCATGTCGGAAACGCGCGTGAAGGTTTGGGATGGCTGGGTGCGGCTGGTGCACTGGTCCATCGTCATTCTCATCCCGGTCTCCTATCTCACGGCCCGCTCCCACAAGATGGATCTGCACATGCTCAGCGGTTACACGCTGCTGACGCTGGTGATCTTCCGCATCCTCTGGGGCCTGGTCGGCTCCGAGCCCGCGCGCTTCATGACCTTCCTGCGCTCACCCTTCGCGGCGCTGGCGCATTTGCGGCACATGAAGGGCGATCCGGGGCCGGACCGCGAACTCACCCACAACCCGGCCGGCGGCTGGATGGTGGTGGTGATCCTGAGCGTGCTGCTGACCCAGGCGGTCACGGGCCTCTTCACCGACGACCAGATCTTCACCCGCGGCCCGCTGGCCCAGCAGGTGAGCGGCGCCACCAGCGATTGGGCCGGCTGGATCCATATCCGGCTGATCAATGTGATCGGGATCGTCATCGTCCTGCACATCGCGGCCGTGATCTGGTACCGCGTGAGCCTGGGGCATGACCTGGTGCAGGCCATGATGATCGGCAGCAAGCCCATGCCGGCCGGGACGCGCCAGCCGAAGATGGGCCACCCTTTGCTGGCCCTGGCCCTGCTGGGGGCCAGCGCCGGCTTCGTGAACTGGATTTCGCGCTTCGGTTGAGGCTCAGCAATCCACGCAGGTCATCATGGGCACGCCGTGCTCGCAGAACTCCACCCCGCTGCCCTCGACCGGCATGACGCGGACCGGGACTCCGCGCATGTTGACCTTCGCGTCGCCCAGGCTCTTGTTCATCAGCTTGAGGTAGGTGACCACATCGGTCGGCTCCCAGCCGCTGTGCTTCGAGAGGAAGTCGAGCCGCGGCCCGCGCCCCTTGAGGCCCAGCTTGGTGATGGAGATGTGCTTGTCCGACCCGCCGGCGCGCAGCGCGCGGATGACGGTGGTGGAGCAGTTCTTCTTGATGACGTGGTAGGAGGCCTTCTCATACTCATAGCCGCGCCACCAGCGCGTGATGGCCTTGGTGTCCAGCACGCCATCGGCGATCTCCACCACCGTATCGGCGCTTCTGCCATGTTCGGCCGTGACGTCGGCCTGGTAGGACGGGTTGCAGCGGTGCTGCACCTTGTAGACGTTGGTGGTGCCATAGATGCCGCTGACGATCTTGGCCAGGAAGGGGCTCTTGGTCTTGTCCGCCATGTATTTGCGATCTTCGCTCTGCGGCCACCAGGAGATGTAGACCCCGGCCTCGACCTGCAGGGAGGAATGGCCCCATTGGGCGTTCTCGCCGCCGCGCACATGGTTCCAATTATAGACCCAGACCTTCGCCATGTGACCAATCCTCCCTCTGTGGTGGTGTTTCACGAAAACTGAGCATATCCCGCCCGGGGATGCGAGGCTTTCGTTTCGCCCTTGTTTCAGCACGGCGCCGCGGCGCCGCGTGAGGGCGTCTGCCCGATCGCGCCCATCGGCCGCGCCTCTTGGCCCCGGTCTTGCTGATCCCCCGCGAAGCAACAACCGGAATCTCTCCTGAATGTCATCCAACTCCTTCTCGCGCCGTGATCTTCTGGCCCTGGCGGGTGCCGCAACCGCCGCCACTCTGCCTTTCTCCTGGTCGGAGATGGAGGCGCATGCCCAAACTGTGGGCGGTGAGCGGGTGCTCCGCTACGGCATCTCCATGGCCGATATCCCCCAGACCACCGGCCAGCCCGATCGCGGCGCCGGCGCCTATCAGTTCACCGGCCACACCCTCTACGACCCCCTCGTGGCGTGGGAGATGGATGTCTCGGACCGGCCCGGGAAGCTGATGCCGGGCCTCGCCACCTCCTGGGAGGCGACGCCGTCGGACCGCACGAAATGGGTCTTCCGCCTGCGCCCTGGCGTCACCTTCCATGACGGCTCGGCCTTCAACGCCGATGCGGTGATCTGGAATTTCGAGAAGGTGCTGAACCCCCAGGCGCCGCATTTCGACAACCGCCAGGCCGCCCAGGTCCGCCCGCGCCTGCCCTCCGTCGCCAGCTACCGCAAGGTGGACGACATGACGGTGGAGGTGACCACCCGCGCGGTGGACAGCTTCTTCCCCTACCAGATGCTCTGGTTCCTCATCTCCTCGCCGGCGCAGTATGAGCGGCTGGGCCGTTCCTGGGAGCGCTTTGCCAATGAGCCCTCCGGCACCGGCCCCTTCCGCCTGGCCCGCCTCGTCCCGCGGGAGCGCGCCGAGCTGGTCCGCAACCCGACCTATTGGAACCCGGCCCGCGCGCCGAAGCTCGATCGCATCATCCTGATCGTGGCGCCCGAGACGGTGACGCGCACCAACGCCATCCTGACCAACCAGGTGGACATCATCGAAAGCCCCGCGCCGGACCTGCTGCCCCGGCTGCGCCAGGCCGGCGTGCGCATCATCGAGAATGTGACGCCGCACGTCTGGAACTACCACCTGAGCCTCGCCGAGGGTTCGCCCTGGCGCGATGTCCGCCTGCGCCGCGCCGCCAACCTCGCCATCAACCGCGATGAGGTCGTGGCGCTGCTGGGCGGCCTGGCCAAGCCCGCCGTCGGCGTGGTGGACCCCTCATCCCCCTGGTTCGGCAACCCGACCTTCCGCATCCGCCATGATCCGGCCGAGGCGCGGCGCCTGCTGGCCGAGGCCGGATTCTCGCGCCAGAACCCGCTGCGCACGCGCTTCATCGTGCCCTCGGGCGGCTCGGGCCAGATGCTCTCCATGCCGATGAACGAGTATATCCAGTCGGCTTGGCGCGAGGTCGGCATCCAGGTGGATTTCCAGGTGGTGGAGCTGGAGGTGCTCTACACCGCCTGGCGCCAGGGCGCGCTGGGCGAAATCAGCCGCGCCGGCAACATCACCGCGAACAACGTGGCCTATCTGACGAGCGACCCGCTCTACGCCTTCATCCGCTTCTTCCACTCGGACCAGATCGCGCCGCGTGGGGTGAATTACGGCCATTACCGCGATGCGGAGATGGACCAGATCCTCAACGCCGCGATGAACAGCTTCGACGAGACGGAGCAGAACCGCCTGATGCAGCGCGCGCATGAGAAGGCGGTGAATGAGGCGCTCTGGGTCTTCGTGGTGCATGACACCAACCCGAAGGCGGCGGGGCGTGCGGTGCGCGGCTATGTGCCGGCGCAGCATTGGTTCCAGGATCTGACCACGTTGGCTTGAACGAGGACGAGGGGGCGTTGCCCCCTCGTGCTCCCCCAGCAGGGGACACGTCCCCTGCACCCCCATTTGTCGGAGATGCAAGAACCTGAGGTTCTTGCCGGGGTGTTTGAGGGGCAGAGCCCCTCAATTGCTGCTGATCGCAGGCCCCAACCCGGCATTCTTCGCCGCCGGATGCCCCGGATTCCGGAAGCGCAGCTCCCCTTCCGGCGCGCAATCGCCGAGCGCGAAGAATTCCTGCCGCGTCGTGCAGGTCACCGCCACCACCAGCTTCGCCTCGGGCTCGGTCAGGAAGCGGCGGATCACGCCTTCCAGCTCCAGCGTGTCCCGCAGCGCGTGCCATTCGGCGGCTTCGAGATCGTCGAGGAAGACCGCGACAATCCCCGGCCGTGTGCCGGAGAAGCGCGCGGTGGCACCCGCCACGCGCCGCTTGACCGCCAGCGAGATTTCATTCTCCCGCCCCGCGCGGGCGGCCATCACCAGCACGGAGCCGCTGGAGGGGTCGGCCGTCACGGCCAGATGCGCTTCCACGCCGAACACCTCGCGCAGGCGGGCGGGGAGGGCGCGGTTCGGGTCGCTCGCCGCCTGGGCGCCGGCGAGGATGAGGGGGTCGAGCTTCAGCACCGCATCGGCGCTGGAATCCTGGCGCTTCTCGGCCGCCAGCATGGTGGTGATGCGGCTGTGCAGCTCCGAGAGCTGCGTCTGGTCGGTCACGCCCTCGGGCAGGGTCATCTTCAGGATGTAGCGGCCGGGATGGGCGGCGAGCCAGGTCTGCAGTTCGGGATTCACGCGGTCCACCAGCTGCGCCCAATCGCCCTTGTGCAGCGGGCGGCCTTCCTCGGCCGAGACGGTTTCGCAGACCACCTCCGCCACGGCGCCATCGCGGGTGATCAGCAGGTCATGCGCCGTGCCGTGCAGCAGCCCGTCGAAGCGCACCTCGAAGCCGCGGGCGCGCAGCAGGGCGGCGGTGCGGACCAGGTGGAAGAGGGGCACCAGGGTGGCATGGCCGGTCAGGCCCTCGCCCACCAGGGCGCGCAGCCGGGCGCGGGGGCCTTCGGGCAGGGACTTCGCAAGCTCCGCGGCCTCGCGCGCGAAGGCCAGCACGCGGCGCTCGGCGCGGCCCGCCTTGGCCAGAAGCTCGGGCTTGGAGAGGCGGGCGAGGATGAGTTCCAGCGCATGGCGCTGCTGCATGGCCCGGCCCGAGAGCGAGCCCGGCTGCACCCGGGCGCCCAGATCGGCCAGACGTTTGCGCCAGACCACGCCGCCCGCCAGGGCAACAAAGGCCTTCAACGCCGTCGGGTCGGATTTCGGGTCCGGATGGGGCATGGGATCTCGATGTGATGCAGGCGCGGCCAAACCATGCCGCAATGTCAATTTAACCGTTTCATTGCTCTCCCTCAACGGGGATTATCCGCGGGGCAGCCGTCCGATGGCGGGGGTCTCCGGGTTTTGTGCCCGATGGCGCAGCAGGTGATCGGCCAGCACGCAGGCCAGCATCGCCTCGCCGACCGGAACGGCGCGGATGCCCACGCAGGGATCATGCCGGCCCTTGGTGAGGAGATCGGTGTTGCGGCCATCCGCCGTCACCGCCTGGCGCGGCGTGAGGATGGAGGAGGTGGGCTTCACCGCGAAGCGCGCCACGATGGGCTGGCCGGTGGAAATGCCCCCCAGCATCCCGCCCGCGTGATTCGCCAGGAATTCCACGGAGCCGTCCTGGCGCATCCGCATCTCATCGGCATTCTCCTCGCCGGAGAGTTCCGCCGCGGCGAAGCCATCGCCGATCTCCACACCCTTGACCGCATTGATGGACATCAGCGCGGCGGCGATCTCGGCATCCAGCTTGCCATAGATCGGCGCACCCAGGCCCACCGGCACGCCCTCGGCCTGCACCTCGATCACGGCGCCGATGGAGGAGCCCGCCTTGCGCACGCCGGCCAGCAGCGCCTCCCAGCGCGTGGCCGCGGCGGCATCGGGGCACCAGAACTCGTTCTGCTCGGTCTGCGCCCAGTCCCAGGCGGCGCGGTCCACGCGGTCCCGGCCGATCTGCGTGAGCGCGCCGCGAATCACCACGCCCTCGCCCAGCACGCGGCGGGCGATGGCGCCGGCGGCGACGCGCATCGCCGTCTCCCGCGCCGAGGCCCGGCCGCCGCCGCGATAGTCGCGAATGCCGTATTTCCACGCATAGGCAATGTCGGCATGGCCGGGGCGGAAGCTCTGCGCGATCTCGCCGTAATCCTTGCTGCGCTGGTCCTGGTTCTCGATCATCAGCGCGATGGGGGTGCCCGTGGTGCGGCCTTCAAACACGCCCGAGAGGATGCGGACCTGGTCCGGCTCCTGCCGCTGGGTCACGTATTTGCCGGAACCCGGGCGGCGCTTGTCCAGGAAGGGCTGGATCCAGGCCTCGTCCAGCGGCAGGCCGGGCGGGCAGCCATCCACCACGCAGCCGATGGCCGGCCCATGGGACTCGCCCCAGGTGGTGACGCGGAAGAGATGGCCGAAGGTGTTGTGCGACATGGTGGAAGGCGAGTTAGCCCAGATCGCCGGAGGGCGGAATCGCCTGGAGGCGTGAATCTGTGCGGGGCAAGCGCCCAGATCGCCGGAGGGCGGAATCGCCTGGAGGCGTGAATCTGTGCGGGGC
>JAIYDS010000117.1 GCA_027487385.1 Acetobacteraceae bacterium
GGAGAGCAGGAAGAAGGCGAAGAAGGCGAGGATGGGCTTGCTGGTCAGCAGCCGAACGCCGCCCTCTTTCTTGGCGCCGCGCGCCTTCGGCTGGTCGCTCAGGATGCGCGATTGCCAGAGGATGAGGCCGACCACCGGCACGCCCAGCAGCCCCACCAGCAGCAGCGCGCCGCGCCAATCCATCACCAGCAGCAGGAGTGCCACGACGGGCGGCGCGAGCGCGAAGCCCAGATTGCCGGTGAAGGTGTGCAAAGCAAAGGCGCGGCCCACGAATTCCTTGCGGATGGAGCCGGCGAGGATGGCGTAGTCGGCCGGGTGGATCACCGAATTGCCGATGCCCGAGAGCACGGCCAGCACCAGGATCAGGCGGAAATCCTGCACGAAGGCCATGGCGCTGATGGAGAGCGCCATCAGCAAAGTGCCGCCCACCAGGAAGCGCCGCGCGCCATGCTTGTCCACCAGGAAGCCCACCGGCGTCTGCAGCAGCGCCGTCGTGCCGCTCATCAACGCGAGCGAGGCGCCGAGCATGGCGAAGGAGACGTCGAATTCCGCCCGCCAGAGCAGGAAGAGCGGCGGCAGGCAGAGCATGTAGAAATGGCTGAGGAAGTGGCCCGTGCCGATCAGGGCGCAGATCTGATAATCGCGGCGGGCGGAGAGGGTGGCTTCACTCATCGGCGGAACCTGATCGCGGGGGCGGGCGGCGTCAATGCGACGGGCCTGGGCTTACTGCCATTTCATGCCGAAGCGGGTCATGCCGGTGGCGCGAGTTCGCCCAGCGGCCAGCGCGGGCGCGGCGCAAGCCCCATCGCGTCATTCTGCCCGGCCCGCAGCCGTTCCAGCCCGGCCCAGGCCACCATCACGGCATTGTCGCCGCAAAGGCGCAGCGGCGGCGCCAGCAGGGGCAAGGCGGTGGCCGTGGCGAGCGCGGCGCGCACCGCCTGGTTGGCGGCCACGCCCCCCGCCACCACCAGCGCCGTGGCCTCCGGCAGCATCGCCGCCGCGTGGCGCGCGCGATCGGCCAGCACGGCGGCGACGGCCGCCTGGAAGCTTGCGGCGATATCCTCGCGCCGGAAGTCTTTGCCCACCGCCTGTGCCACGGCCGTCTTCAGGCCGCTGAAGGAAAAATCGCAGCCTTCGCGGCCGTAAAGCGGGCGGGGCAGCTTCACCGCCTTCGCGTCACCGCCCGCCGCCAGCCGCTCCAGATGCGCGCCGCCGGGCCAGGGCAGGCCGAGCAGCTTGGCCGCCTTGTCGAAGGCCTCGCCCACCGCGTCATCCAGCGTGGTGCCGAGGCGGCGGTAGCGGCCGAGCCCCTCCACCGCCACGCACTGGCAATGCCCGCCGGAGACCAGGATCAGCAGATAGGGATAGGCCGGCGCCTCGGGGAAAAGCCCGGGCAGGCGGGCGGTCAGCGCATGCGCCTCCAGATGGTTCACGCCGAGGAAGGGGAGGCCCGCCCCCAGCGCCAGGCCCTTGCCCAGGCTGGCGCCGACGATCAGCCCGCCGATCAGCCCCGGCCCCGCCGTCGCCGCCACGCCGCCAAGGTCGCGGGGCGCGAGCCCGGCCTGATCCAGGACGCCGCGCACCATGCCGCCCAGCCGTTGCAGATGCGCCCGGGCCGCGATTTCCGGCACCACGCCGCCAAACCGCGCATGCTCGGCCGATTGGGTGAAGACCGCCTCGGCCAGCACGCGGCCGGTGCCGTCGAGGATGG
Source organism: Acetobacteraceae bacterium (assembly GCA_027487385.1). Lineage (GTDB taxonomy): Bacteria > Pseudomonadota > Alphaproteobacteria > Acetobacterales > Acetobacteraceae > Roseococcus. The sequence continues at coordinate 1,712 of JAIYDS010000117.1, forward strand.
CGGCGGCGGTTTCGTCGCAACTGCTCTCAATTCCCAGGACGGGACGCATCTGTGTTGCAATGCGGCGGGTTTCGTTCATCACCTGCGCCCTATATGACGCGCCCATGTCTTCCGCCATCTCCTCTCCCGTCTCTCCCGGCACGGGCAAGCATTCCCGCATGCGCGCCCTGCCGCTGCGGGTCGGCACCCGTGCCTCGCCCCTGGCGCTGTGGCAGACGCGGCATTTCCTGGAGATCATCACCGGCTTCTGCCCGGTGCTGCGCGGCGTGAACGCCTTCGAGGAACACGCCATCGCCACCACGGGCGACATCGTGCAGAACCGCCGCCTGGCGGAAATCGGCGGCAAGGGCCTCTTCGCCAAGGAAATCCATGAGGCGCTGCTGGATGGCCGCGTGGATTTCGCGGTCCATTCGCTGAAGGACCTGGAAACCGAGATGCCGCCCGGCATCGTGCTCGCCTGCACCTTGCGGCGCGAGGATGCGCGGGATGCCCTGATTCTCGGCGAGGGCTGCGGCACGCCGGACCCATCCGACCCCTATGCCTGCCTGCCGCGCGGTGCCGTCATCGGCTCCTCCTCGCTGCGCCGGCAATCCCAGCTTCTGGCGGCGCGGCCCGATCTGAAGGTCGTCACGCTGCGCGGCAATGTGCAGACGCGCCTCGGCCGCGTGGCGGCGGGCGAGGTCACGGGCAGCCTGCTGGCCCTGGCCGGGCTGCGGCGCCTAGGGCTGGAGGATCGCGCCGCCATCGCCCTCGACCCGGAGGTGATGGTCCCCGCTGCCGGCCAGGGCATCGTCGGCATCACCACCCGCGCCGATGATGTGGAACTGCGCGAGCTTCTCTCCGGGATCGAGGATCGCGAGGCCGCCGCCGTCTCCAAGGCCGAGCGCGCGCTGCTGGCCGCACTCGACGGCTCCTGCCGCACGCCGATCGGTGGCCATGCGCGGCTGCTGCCCGATGGCTCCCTGCGCCTGACCGGGCTGGTGGCGCGGGAGGATGGCAGCTTCCTGCTCAAGCGGGAGGTCGAGGGCGCGGCCGGTGACGCCGCCCGCATCGGCGCAGCGCTGGGCGAGGAGCTGCGCGCCGACAGCCCTGCCGATATCTTTGGCTGACATGGCCCCAAGGGGTGTGAGGGGCGGCGTCCTCGTCACCCGGCCCGAGCCGGGCGCCGCCGAGACCGCCGCCCGGCTGACGGCGCTGGGCCGCACGCCCATCCTGGCCCCGGCCCTGCTGCTGGCCCCCCGGCCCCTGGCGCCGCCCGCCCACGCCCAGGCCTTGCTGCTGACCAGCCGCGCGGCCGCCCGCGCGCTCACCCCTTGGCCCATCCCGGTGCTGGCCGTCGGCGCCGCCACGGCGGAGGCCGCCCGCGCCCAGGGCTTTGCCGAGGTGCGGGCGGCGGGCGGGGATGCGGCGGCGCTGGCCGAACTCTGCGCCGCAACGCTGCGCCCCGCCGATGGGGCGCTGCTGCTGGCGGTGGGGGCCGCCTATTCGCTCGACCTCACCGCCTTGCTGCGGGCCCAGGGCTTCCGGGTGATCCGCCGCGTCGTCTATGCGGCGCGCGAAGCGCCGGCCCTGCCTGATTTGGCGGCAGAGGCCCTGCGCGCCGGCCAAGTGTCACACGCGATGTTCTTCTCCCCGCGCAGCGCCGCGTGTAGCCTCTCCCTGCTGTCCCGGGCCGGCCTGGCCGAGGCCCTGGCCGGCATCGAGGCGCTGGCCATCAGCCCGCGCGTGGCCACCGCCTTGCAGGCCCTGCCCTGGCGGCGCATCCGCGTGGCGGGGCGGCCGGACCAGGACCATCTGCTGGAGCTGTTGAAGCCGTGACCCGCAAGCTTGATCCCGCCTGGATGGCGCTGCTGGGGGCGGCGGGGCTGCTGCTGCTGGTGATCCTTTGGCTGATGAGCGGGCGCGCCCCGCCCCCGCCGCAGATGGTCACGGACCCCGGCGTGATCGCGCGCCTGGCGGCCGCCGAAGCCAGCCTGCGGCAACTCGCCGAACGCCCGGCGGGCGACCCGTCCGCGCGGGAGGCCGCCCTCGCTCGCCTCGCCACCGCCGAAGCCAGCCTGCGCCACTTGAACGAGCGCCCGGCCGGCGACCCGGCCGCATTGGCCGCCGCCCTCACGCGCCTCGCCGCCGCCGAGGCGACGATCCGCCTGCTGAGTGATCGCCCGGCCGGCGATCCGGTGGCGCTGACCGCGCTGGAGCGGCAGGTCGCGGCCCATCGCCAGGCCGCCGAGGCCGCGCTGGCCGAGCGCGCGGCGGCGCTGGAGGCCACCCTCACCACCCGCATCCGCGAGTCGGGCGCCGCCGTCGAGGCATCCGGCACCGCCCGGCTGGAGCAGCGCCTCGCCGCGCTCGACGCCGGCTTCGCCTCCCGCCTCGCCGAAGCGCGGGCGCAGCGCGAGGCGGCCGAGCAGGCCCTGGGCGCGCGGCTTGGCGCCCTCGACCAATCCCGGCTCACCGGCGAGGCGAGCCTCGGGCAGCGCGTCACCAATCTGGAAACCGCCCTGTTGCAACGGCTGACGGCGCTGGAGGCGGGCGTGGCCCAGCGCATCACGGCGATGGAGGCGCTGGCGGCGCAGCGCCTGGCCCCTCTCGAACAGGCGCTGCAACGGCTGAGCGCGGCCGAGGCCCGCACCGAGCGCCTCGCCGGCATTGACGCCTTGCGCGCCCTGCTGGAGGCCGGGCAGCCTTTGGCGCCGGCCCTGGCCCGCCTCGGCAGCGCGCCGCCGCCCGCCCTGGCCCGCTTCGCCAGCACCGCCCCGCCCACCGAGGCCGCGCTGCGCCTGGCTTTCGAGGAAGCGCTGCGCCAGGCCCGCACCACCGCGCAGGAGGGCGCGCTGCCGCGCCTCAACAGCCTGCTCACCATCCGCCGCGGCGAGGATGTGCTCTGGGGCGATGCCACGGAGGCCAATATCGAGCGCGCCCGCCGCGCGCTGGAGGCCGGCGATGTCGAAGGCGCGCTGGGCCATCTGAGCCGCCTGCCCGAGCCGCTGCGCCAGGGGCTGCGCCCCTGGCTGGAGGAGGCGCAGGCCCTGGCCGCCGCCCGCTTTGCCCTGCGCGCCCTGGCCGGCGGCTGATGCGGCTGGTCCTCAAGCTTCTGCTGGTGCTGCTGGCCGGCTTCGCCGGCGTGATGTGGCTGGCCGATCTCGGGGGCAGCGTCGAAATCCGCCATGGCGATCTCTGGATCGGCCTGCCGCTCGCCGCCGCGCTGGTGGGGCTGGTCCTGGCCTTCCTGCTGCTGCATGGGCTGCTGCGGCTCTGGGCCTGGCTGCTCGCCTGGCCCGAACGGCGGCGCCTGCGCCTCGATCTCCAGCACCGCGCCGAGGCCGAGCAGGCGCTGACCCGCGGCCTCGTGGCCCTCGCCGCCGGCCGGGCGGAGCAGGCGCGGCTGGAGGTCACGCGCGCCCGGCGCCTGGTCGGGGATACGCCGCAACTCCTGCTGCTCGCCGCCGAGGCGTCACGCGCCGAGGGCGATGAACCCGCCGCCGCCCAGGCCTTCGAGGCGCTGGCCGCGCTGCCCGAGGCGCGCTTCCTCGGCCTGCGTGGGCTGCTGCGCCAGGCCGAGGCGCGCGGCGACTGGGATGCCGCGCGGGAGATCGCGGCCGCGGCACAGGCTGTCGAGCCGGACGCCGAATGGCTGCGCGCCGAACGCTCCGAAGTCGCGCGCCGCCGGCAGGATTGGAGCGAGGCGCTGGCGCTCTCCGGCGTGGATTCGCCACGCGCCGCCCTCAGCCTCGCCGCCGCGCGGCAGCAAGGCGACCCGGTCCGTGCCGCCGAGCTGGAGCGCCAGGCCTTCCTGGCCGAGCCCGGCTTCGCCCCGGGCGTGCTGGCCCATGCCACGCGGCTCCTGGATGGGGGACATCCGCGCCGGGCGCGCGGCGTGCTGCAACAGGGCTGGAACGCCGCCCCGCATCCCGAGATCGCCGAGGCGCTGCTGGCGCTGGAGCCCGACCGCATCCGCCGCGTGCGCCTGGCCGAGGATCTGACGCGCCAGACCCAGGGCCATCCGGAATCCCGCCTGCTGCGCGCCCGCGTCGCCTTCGAGGCGGGGCTGACCGGCCGGGCCCGGCATGAGCTGAACCTCTGGCGCGAGACGGGCCAGGCGGATCGCCGCTGCTACGCCCTGCTGGGCGAGGTGGAGCGGGCGGAACACGGCCCGGATGCGGCGCGGGAGCGCGAGGCGGGCTGGCTGCGCGAGGCCAGCGCGGCGCCCGTGCCGCCCATCTGGCGCTGCGGCCATTGCGGGGCGGAGCACAGCGCCTGGAAGCCGCTCTGCCAGGCCTGCGGCACGGCGGGGGCCATCGTCTGGAGTGGGGCAGGGCGGGGCTGACCGATGGCGTGAAGAGGGGCCTCCGGCGGCTGGGGCCGAAAGGCCCCAGACCCCAAAAATTTGGGCCGATCTCCATCAAGGCCTTGGATTTATGATCAAAATGGAATGGGGTCTGGGGCCTCGGCCCCAGCCGCCGGAGGCCCCTTTTTCTTTTGCGTCAGGGCGCTCCGATATCATCCTGCCCCAGAGGCGGCTTCGCGCCTTGGGTGATGCCACCAGAGACGATCTACCCGCCGGGCGCCGAGCGCCAGGCCGTCTCCAGCTCCGCCCGCAACGCCTCGGGCCGCGGCAGCAGCAGCCCGCCGCGCGAGGCCTCCGTCAGGCCCTCCCGCGCCAGGGCGCCGAGGATGCGCGAGACCACCTCCCGCCGGGTGCCGATGCGCGCGGCCAGCTCGTGATGCGGGCGCGGGGGTGAGACCACCATGCCCCCCGCCTCGCGCGGGCGGGCCAGGCGCAGCAGCAGGGCGATGAGGCGCGGCCGCACCGGCAGCACGGTCAGTTCCAGCAGCCGCGCATCCTTCTCCCGCACCAGCCCGGCCAGCATGCGCATCACCTGGTGCGAGGCCTCGGGCGTGGAGAGGGCGAAGCGCAGGAAGGGGGCGGCGGCGATCACGCAGACCCGCGCCCGCGTCAGCGCCACCACCCCGGCCGAGCGTGGGCCGCCGTCGATCGCCGCGATCTCGCCGAAGAACTCCCCGGGGCCGAGCTCGTTCAGGATGATCTCATGCCCGCCGCTGCCGCGCGTCAGGATGCGGACCTCACCCTCGGCGATGAAGAAGACATCCCGCGCGGGGTCCCCGGCTTCCAGCACCGTCTGGCCGGGCTCGAAGCCGCGCCAGCGGGCGAGGGGGGCCAGGGCGGCCAGGGCCTCGCGCGCGAAGGGCCGGAAGAAGGGAAGGCGGGCGAGGTCATCCATCGTGCAGGGCTCGTCGGGCGGAATCGGCGCCACTGTGGCACGGGGGCGGCGGCGCGTCTCACGCCGGGTCGGGGTTCGCGATGTCATGCGGGCCGGGTGTCTCCTGCGGCGTGATCCGGGCGCATGCTCCACCGCGGCATGGCGCGCGGCTGTGACCCAGCGCACCGCCGGAGCGGACGGCCTTCGCCCGATCGCCGCGTGGAGGAGGCGCGATGCGCGGCGCTTCGCGGCGAGACGCCGGACGGCACGACGCGCTGCGGAGCGCCACCTGGCACCGCTTCGCGGCGCCCTGGCGGGGCCACCTGGCCCTGCGTCTGGCCGGCGCGCCGAAATCGGCTTTCGGAGGGATTTCAGGTCCAGAGGCATCCCGATGATGTGACGTCAGCTTCCGGAAGAATCCCGCCCTTCGGGCTTCCGCTGGGCCGGGCCGGGCTCTGTTCGCCGCATGGATCCCAGCCGAGCCCCCGCCATGCCATGCCTCTGCCCGATCCCGCCCCGCCGTGATCGGGCTGTGACTCCGGGCACAGCAGGGCGCATCGGAGATTGGGCAAGAGGGTCCTCACCGCCGAGCCGCCAGGAGGGCTGACATGTTCCCGAGCCGTGAAAACCATGCCGCGCGCAGCAACCCAGGGTTGATGTCAGGCCTGCTGATGGCGGGGCTGCTTCTGATGGGCGCGCAACCCCTGGCTGCACGCGAAGCCCCGCCGGAACCACTCGAGGCGGTGGAGGCCTTCGTCGTGGGCGAGGCCAATGGCTCCCTCGTCCTGCCCCTCGGCGCGCCGGACCGCCGGACGCCCGCCATCGTCATCCTGGCCGATGGCGAGGCGCCCGATGGCCGCGCCGCCCCCTATCTGGACCAGCTCCTCGGCGCCGGCCTCGCCGTGCTGGAAATGACCACCTTGCCGGGGGATTCGCTGGAGGCGGTGCTGGGGGCGCTGGCCCGCCACCCGCGCGTGCTGGGCGAGCGGATCGGCCTGCTTGGCTTCGGCCTCGGCGCGCGCCAGGTGGCGGCCCTGCCCGAGCCGGTGGCGGCCCGCGCCCTGCTCTATCCCGGCTGCGCGGGCCTCGCACCCGCCGCGATGCCGGGCCAGGCGGTGCTGCTGATGCATGGCGACGCCGATCCCGCGAATGATGCGCCATCCTGCGCCGGGCTCGCGGCCGGCCTCGACGGCGCCGGCGCCACGGTTCGCCTCCGCCTCCTGCCTGGCGCCTCCTATGCCTGGGACCGCCCGGCCTTCGCGGGCGAGGGCCATGCCATGCTGCCCCGGCCCGATGGTCCGGGCCGGGTCCGGGCCGAGGCCTGGCCCGCCATGGCCGCCCTTTCCGCCGCCGAGGTCGCGGGCTTCTTCGCGGCGAGCCTGCTTGGCCGCGGACCGTGAGGGGTGCGCTGGCGGCCAGCCTCGCGCGCATCGGCGATTTCGGGCTTTTCGCGCCGCCGCTGATCTTCCTGCTGGGCCTGGCCCTGCCGCCGCTCGCGCTGCTGGGCCAGGCGGCGCTGGTGCCCTGCGTCATCCTCCTGCTGGCGATGAGCGTCGGGCTGGCGGAGCCGGGCCGCATCGCGGCGCGGGAATGGCCGCCCGTGCTGCTGCTGACCGCCTGCAACCTCATCGCCACACCCATCCTGGTGCACGGCATCGCCCTGGGCTGCGGCTTGGATGAGGCGGGGGGCTGGCTGGTGCTGGTGGCGGCCTGCCCGGCGGCGGGCGGGGCGGCGCTGGTCGCCTCGCTGCTGCGGCTGCCGGTGCGGCCGCTGTTGCTGACGCAACTGCTCTGCTTCTTCGCGCTGCCGGTCACGGCGCCGCTGATCGCGGGGCTGGTGCTGGAGGGCGCGGTGGTCAGCGCCCAGGCGCTGTTCGAGCGGGTGATGCTGATGGTCGGCCTGCCGGCGCTGCTGGGCTACGCGCTGCGGCGCGGCTTGGGCGAGCGGCGGCGGGTGGTGCTGGCCCGGCCCATGCGGGGGCTGGGCGTGCTGGCCCTGGGCGGCATCGCGCTCTCCATCGCGGCCGGGCTGCCGCGGCTGGAGCTTCCCGCCCCGGTCTGGGGCGAGGCGCTGCTGGGCCTGCTGCTCGCCTCGGTGATGGGCGCGGCGCTCGGGCTGCTCGCGGCCGGGGTGATCGCGCGGGACTGGCTGCCGGGCTTCGCGCTGGGGGGCGCGGTGCGCAATGTCAGCCTGCTCTGGAGCGCGACACTCGGCCTTGCCCCGCCGGAGGGCGAGCTGATCATGATGCTGGGCACGCTCTGGACGCTGCTTCTGCCGGCCCTGCTCGGGCTGCGGCCCGAGCGGCGGCTGGGCCGCGCTTTGGCCCTGGCGATGCTGGCGCTTGCCATGCTCTGAGCCACGCCAAGGTTGCGGACGACTCGCCCGCCCCTGTATGGTCCGGCTTCAGGGACAGCGAACACATCATGAACGACCTCTTCGCGGGGCGCGGCGGGAAAGCCGCC
>JAIYDS010000294.1 GCA_027487385.1 Acetobacteraceae bacterium
GCAGCAATTCCTCATAGGCCATCAGCATGGAGATGCCGTGGCTGTCCACGCCGGAGAGGTCGGTCTCCACCATGATGTCGGCGGTGGTCTCGGCCAGATGCGGCGGGCTGCCCCAGGCCTGCAGGATGGCGAGGATCTGGGCGCGGACGGAATCGTGGGTGGCGTGCAGCATGGCTCAATCCACCGTGGCGCCGGTGGCGCGCACGATGGGCACCCATTTCTCGATCTCGGCCGCGATGAAGGCGCGGGTGCGGGTGGGCGTCATGTTCTCGGGGATGGTGTTGCCCAGCGCCAGGATGCGCTCGCGCACCGGGCCAGCGGCCAGCTGCGCCGCGATCTGCTGCTGCAGGAATTCCAGGATCACGGGCGGCGTGCCGATCGCGCTGGACCACGGCGTCCAGGTCGTCGCCTGGAAGCCGGGGAAGCCCGCTTCGGCGGCGGTCGGCACATCGGGCGTCATGGGCGAGCGCGTGGCCGTGCCGATGGCGAGGCCGGTCACCGTGCCAGCGCGCACATGCTGCTCGACGAAGGAGATGGTGTCGGTCTGGAACTGGATGCGGCCCGCCGAGAGATCCGCGAAGGACGCCGCCGAGCCGCGATAGGGGATGTGCTGCGCGGTCACGCCCATCTGGCTCAGCAGCAGGGCCGAGGCGATGTGCCCCGTGGTGCCGTTGCCGGAGGAGCCGAAGGTGTAGTGGTTCGGCCGCGCCCGCAGCGCCCTCTGCATGTCGGCCAGGCTGCGCCAGCCGGTGGAGGGATGCGCCACGACCACCATCGCGCTCTCCGAGCTGATGGTGATGTGGTCGAGGCCCGTCAGCGGATGCACCGGCAGGTTGCGATACAGCCCCACATTCAGCGCATGCGAGCCGAGCGCGCCCACCAGCAGCGTGTAGCCATCCGGCGCCGCGCGCCCCACCGTCTCCATCGCCACCACGCCGCCGCCCGAGGGCCGGTTCTCGACCACGAATTGCTGGCCGAGCGCGTTGGTGAGCGCGGCGGAAACGAGGCGCGCATTGATGTCGGCATTGCCGCCGGGGGCGAGGGCGACGACGACCCGCACCGGGCGGTTCGGATAATCCGCCCCCGGTGCGCGAGGCTGGGCGAGGGCGGGTGTCGCGAGCAGAAGCAGCAGGCTGAGGGCACGGATCATGATGGACGGGTTCCTCATGCGATCGAATGTCGCAGCGTGCCGATGCCCGAGACGCTGAGCGCCAGGGCATCGCCGCTTTGCAGATAGCGGGGCGGGTTGCGGAAATGGCCGGAGCCGGAGGGCGTGCCGGTGGCGATCACATCGCCTGTTTCCAGGCGCATGAAGCGGCTGATGTAGGCGATCAGCGCGGCGACGGAGAAGATCAGCTCCCGCGTGTTGCCGTGCTGCACGGCCTCGCCATTCAGCGTGCAATCCACATCCAGCGCCCAGGGCTCACCCAGCTCATCGGCGGTCACGATCCAGGGGCCGATCGGGCAGAATTGCGCGAGGCCCTTGGCGAAGCTGGTCATCGCCAGCGGCTGGTCGAACTGGAATTCACGCGCCGAGATGTCGTTCAGGATGGTGTAGCCGGCGACATGGTCGAGCGCCACGCGCTCCTCCACCTCATAGGCGGGCGTGCCGATGATGACGGCAAGCTCCGCCTCCCAATCCGGCTTGGTCACGGCGCGCGGGATCAGCACCGCCGTGCCCGGCCCGCAGATGGAGGAGCTGGGCTTCAGGAAGAGCTTGGGCGCTTCCAGCTTCGGCCCGCCCACCTCGCTCGCATGCGCGCCGTAATTGCGGCCGACGCCGATGATCTTGCCCGGGCGCAGCGGCGCTTCCAGCGGGGCCTCGTCCCGCGCCAGGCGCAGCGCGGCGTTTTCGGGGCGGGCGGCGAAGGCGATGGCGCGGGCGGCCTCGGTCATCGCGGCCTCATCGGCCAGCAGCGCGATCATCCCGCCCGGCAGCGTGCCGCCACCGGCGGCGCGGAGTGCTGCGTCCAGCGGCACCAGCGCATCGGGCAGCACGCCGGCCAGGCGGCCATCCTTGAGGGTGGCGAGCCTCATGCCGCCAGCGCCGCGTAATCCAGGCTTGCCATCACCTGGGCGCGGAGGATGAAGCGCGGCTCATCCGGGCCGTAATCGGCGCGGGCGTTGTGGGTGGTGCCGATATTGTCCCACATCAGCACGTCGCCCGGCGTCCAGGCATGGCTGTGCAGGTACTTCGCCTGGGATTGGTGGCGGAAGAGGTAGTCGAGCAGCGCATCGCTCTCGGCCTTTTCCAGCCCTTCGATCTCCATCGCATAGCCCGGGTTGCAATAGAGCACGCGCCTTCCGGTGATGGGGTGCACGCGGAAGATCGGCTGGCGCACCGGCGGCTTCTTCGCGCGCTGCTCGGGCGTGAGCGGCGCCCGGATGGAGCCCGGGCGGATGCGCATCATGTCCCAGAATTTCTGGAAGTCATGGATGGCGACGCGGCCCTCCAGCCGCTGCTTCACCTCGGGCGGCAAATCCTCATAGGCGGCGTGCATGTTGCGGAATTGCGTGTCGCCCAGCGGGCGGCCCTCGCGCAGCGGGACCTCCCTCGCGTGCAGGACGTTGGCGAGCGCGATCTCGGTCGAGTAGCTCATGTCGGTGTGCCAGCCCTGGCCGGCATCATTCAGGCCGATGGGCTTGCCCGCCGCGTCGCGCTTGTTGGAGAGGATCATGATCTCGGGCAGGCCGGGCGCGTGGAACATGTTGGCCACATTCACCTCCAGCATGCCGAAGCGGCTGGCATAGGCGGAGAGTTGCGGCGCATCGAGATCCTGCCCCGGAAAGCACAGCACGCCATATTCGCCCAGCGCCCGCAGCACGGTCCGGAAATCCTCCGCGGCCAGGGGCCGGCTCAGATCCAGGTCGAAAATGCGCGCGCCGAGACCCGTGTTGTTGGGTACGATCCGCATGGCGTTCCTCCGTTCTTGTCCGAACATTCGGCGCGCATTGCGGGCGCGTCAATCATGCGCGAGCATTCCCGGCATGGAACCCAGACCCCGCATCCTCGTCATCGGCGCCGGCATCGTGGGCCTGTGCTGCGCCTGGTATCTGGCGCGCGCCGGGGCGGAGGTGACGCTGGTGGATCGCGACGGGCCGGGCGAGGGGACCTCCTCCGGCAATGCGGGCGCGATCTCGGGCGGCTCGGTCGCGCCGCTGGCCATGCCGGGCATCCTGAAGCAGGTGCCGGGCATGCTGCTGGACCCCAAGGGCGCGCTGCACATCCCCGCGCGCTATTGGCCGGCCGCCTTCCCCTGGCTCTGGCGCTTCGTGCTGGAAGCGCGGCCCGAACGCGTGCAGGAGATCGCCGAGGCGTTGGCGGTGCTGCTGCATGGCGCCGAGGCGCGGCATGAGGAGATCCTGGCGGCGGAGGGCGCGCTCGACCTCATCGTGAACAACGGCCAGCTCTACCTGTATCGGGATGCGCAGCACCTGGCGAAGGATGACGCGGCCTGGGCGCTGCGGCGGCAGCATGGGCTGGAGATGCAGGTGCTGGACCGCGCCGGTATCCTGGAACTGGAGCCGGAGGTGTCCGAGACCTATGGCGTGGCGGTCTTCCTGCCGCGCCAGGGGCATTCGGTGAATCCGCTGCGGCAATCGCGCGTGATCGCGCACGGCATCGAGCGCATGGGTGGGAAGATTCTTCGCGGCAGCGTCTCGGCGCTGGTGACCGAAGGCCAGCGCGTGACGGGCGCCATGGTGGATGGCGCGCCGCTTGCCGCCGATCACGTCGTGCTGGCGGCCGGCGCGTGGTCGGCGAAGCTGCTCGCGCCGCTCGGCATCAAGGTGCCGCTGGAGAGCCAGCGGGGCTATCACATCATGCTGCCGCATCCGGGCGTCATGCCGCGCCGCCCCGTGGTCCCGGCCGATCGCAAGGCCTTCATCACGCCGATGGAAGACGGCCTGCGCATCGCCGGCACGGTCGAGTTCGGCGGCACGGAGACGCCGCCCAATGCGGCGCGGGCCGCGCTGCTGCTGGAGGATCTGGCCAAGGTCTATCCCCAGGCCGACACGCGGGACGCGAAGCCGCATTGGATGGGCCATCGCCCCTGCCTGCCGGACAGCCTGCCCGTGGTGGGGCCGGTTAAGGCCTGGCCGGGCCTCTGGTGTGCCTTCGGCCATGGGCATCTGGGGCTCACCGGCTCGGCGCCCACCGGTGCGCTGGTGGCGGCCGCCATGCTCGGGCCACGGCCCAATGCCGACCTCACGCCCTTTGGCGTGGAGCGCTTCGCGTGAGGCCCTCCTCGGGGGAACTCGCCAAGCGCATCCTGGCGCTGGCGGCACCGACCACCGTGCTCTCCGCCCTGCAGGTGGTGGCGCTGCTGATCGAGACCTGGATCGCGGCGCGGCTCGGCCGCTCCGCCCTGGCAGGCTGGGCGGTGGTGCTGCCCTTCGCGCTGCTGCTGGGCCAGATGTCGGCCGGGGCCATGGGCGGCGGCGTGGTGAGCGCCATCGCCCGCGCCTTGGGGGCGAAGAAGCCGGAGGAGGCCTCGGCGTTGGCGGTCCATGCGCTGCTGATCGCGCTTGGTTTCGCGGCCATGTTCGTGATCCTGCTGGCCGGCTTTCCCTGGACCTTGCTGACGCTGATCGGCGGGCCGGAGGCGGCGGCGGCGGGCGCCCCCTATGCGGCGGTGATGTTCGGGCTCGGCGCGGTGCCGGCCTGGATGGCCAATACGCTGGGCTCGATCCTGCGTGGCGCGGGCAAGCATGCGCTGGCCGCGCGGGTGCTGAACTTCGCCTGGCTGGCCTATCCGGCGCTGGGCTTCCTGCTGGCCGAGACGCTGGGGCTGGGGCTGATCGGCCTGGGGCTCGCCTTCGCGCTCTGCTTCTGGGTGGCGGCGGGGGTGATGGCCAAGGTCGTCTTCTCGGGGGCGGCGGGCTTCACGCCCAATCTTCGGGTGCAACTGCAATGGTCGCTCTTCCGCCGCATCCTGGCCGTCGGCGCCGTCGCCTGCACGCTGGCGCTGATCGCCAATCTCGCCACCATCCTGGTGACGGCGCGGCTGGCTTCCTATGGCGCGGCCGTGGTCGCGGCTTATGGCGTCTCGGCGCGGCTGGAATTCATGATGATCCCGCTCGCCTTCGGCGTGGGCTCTGCGCTGACGGCCCTGGTGGGCCGCGCGGTGGGGCAGGGGGATTGGGAGACGGCGCGGCGCACCGCCTGGGTGGGCGGGCTGATGGCCTTTGGCGTGTGCTCCAGCGTGGGGATTTCGGTCGCGATCTTCCCGATGTTCTTCGCCAATCTCTTCGCCTCGGATGCCGAGGTGGCAGCCATTGCCGCCCGGGCGCTGACCTTCATCGGTCCCGCCTTTGGCGGCTTCGGCCTTGGCATGGCGATGTATTTCGCGGCGATGGGCGCGGGGCGGATGGGCTATCCCATCGTGGCGGGCGTCTCGCGCCTGGCCATCGCGGTGGGCGGCGGCTGGCTGCTGGGTGACCTGCTGGGCCTGGGCATGGATGGGCAGTTCCTGGCCGTGGCGCTGGGCGTCACCGCTTATGGCGTGCTGGCGGCCGTCGCGGTGCGGCCGAGCGTCTGGGGGCCGCGCTCATAGCGGCGCGGCGAGGGTGACGCCCCCGCGTTTCAGCGCCAGGCCCAGTTGGATCAGCCCCGGCATGGCGCGATAGGCGCCCAATGGCGGCGCGAGGCGGTGCAGCAGGCCGAGCGCCATGCCGCGCCGCCCCTGCTGCACGGCGCCGATCGCCAGGAGCAGCGCGGCCTCGGGCTGGTTGACGATGGGGCAGAGGGTGCAGCCGAGTTGCAGCCCGGGGAGGGCGCGCAGCAGCGGATCCAGCAGCAGGGCGGTGCCCTCCGCGCCCGCGGCGGCCAGGATCAGCGCGGCCTCGCCCACCGGGCCGGCCGGGCCGCGCCCGGCCCAGGCGCGGGCCGCGTCGAGCAGCAGGCGCTCCGGCTCGGGCAGGCTGTCGGCCTGGTCATTGAGGTGGGGCCAGGTGGGAAGGCCGCGAGTCGCCATGGGCAGGTTCTCCGTGCTGCGCCGGAGAGTAGTGCGAATGCGAATGATTCGCAAATAGGAAAGGTGGTAACCGGGGCGGCGGGGCCTAAACCGCCGCCGTCACCACGATCTCCACCAGATCCGCCCCCTCCAGCGCCACGCCCAGGCAGGCGCGCTGCGGCGGGTTGGACATGTCCACCCATTCATCCCAGGCCTGGTTCAGCTCGTTCTTGCGGGACATGTCCGCCAGATAGACCATCGCCGTGATGATCCGGGCCTTGCTCGTCCCCGCATCGGCCAGGTTCCTGTCGATCGCGGCCAGCGCCTCGCGCGCCTGTTCCAGCATGGAGGCCGATTTGATGGGGGAGGTCGCCACCGTGGTCACGATGCCGTTGTGGATGACGGCGCGGCTGCGGCTCGCCACCTTGCCGGGGATGCGGGTGATCATGCGGCGCTGACCTTCTTCTTCGACGGTTTCACGGGTTTCTCGGGAGCTTCGAGCGCCCGCTGCGCGGCGATGAATTCCGGCCCGCAGGAGAGCTTTTGCGCCAGCGAGCCCTCGGGCTCCACCACGCGCCAGAAGGGCGGCACGGCGCTGACGGCCTCGCCCGCCGCCACGCGCTCCAGCGCGCATTCGGCCACGATGCGCATGAAGATGGCGGTCGAGGTCGGGCAGGTCGCCTCCGCCTTGTTCTTCTTGGCGAGCGCCGCACGCATCGCCGTCACATCCTTGGTCTTGCCGGGCGGGATCGCGCGCAGATAGGCGTCGATCACCTTGGGCGAGGCGATGTAGAGCCTCGCGCCCGCGGGAACCCCGGCGAAGGGCTTTTCCAGCACGGTGACACGGGCTGGCTTGGCGGCGCGGTATTTGTCACCCCAGGAGAGGGTCATGGCATGGGCCAGGGCGGGACGGGCATGGGACGGGCTCCTGGGATTGCGTGAAGCTTCACCTTCGCGCGCCGCGGTGGCAGTGTCCCGGCACTATGGGACGATCGGGCACGCCCGGAAAGGTGGGAGGAGGCCGCATGCCACCAATGACACGTCGCTTCCTCCCGGCTGTCCTCCTGGGCGGCCTGCTCGGCGTCACCGCAGCCCGCCCCGCCCGCGCCTGGCGCCCGGCCGGCCCGGTGACCCTGATCATTCCCTTCGCGCCGGGTGGCGCGACCGACTGGCTGGCGGAACTCATCGCCCCGGCCCTTTCGGAGCGCCTGGGCACCGCGGTGACGACGGAGCACCTGGCCGGAGAGGCGGGGGAGCGCGCGATGCGCGCGCTGCTGCAGGCGCCGGCCGATGGGCACCACCTGCTGCTCGGGAATCTCGGCTTCTTCGCCTTCAACCCGCATTTCTACGGCAGCCTCGCCTATGACCCGCTGAGCGACTTCGCGCCGATCGGCCTGGTCGGCACCAGCCCCATGGTGCTGCTGGCGAGCCAGCATTCGGGCATCACCGATGTGGCGAGCCTGCGGCGCCAGGCCGAGCAGGGGCCGCTCACCATCGCCAGCGCGGGGCGCGGCAGCACGCTGCACATGGGCGGCGTCATGCTGATGCGCGCCTTGGGCAATGGCGGCGAGCTGGTGCCCTATGCCAGCGGCGGCCCCGCGCGGGAGGACCTCGCGGCCGGGCTGCTCGACATCATGGTGGACCAGGCCATCACCGCCATTCCGGCCACCCATCTGGGCGCGCGGGCCATTGCCGTGCTCGGTCCGCAGCGCCTGCCGGAACTGGCCACGGTGCCGACGGCGGGCGAAATCGGCCTTGCCATGCCCGATCTCGCCATCTGGAACCTGCTGGTCGCCCGGGCCGGCACGCCGGCCCCGATCATCCAGGCCCTGGCCGAGGCCTTGGAGGCGATGCTCGGGGATGAGATGGTGGCCCGCCGCCTCGCCGGCGATTCCGTGATCACGCCCGAGGGCGCGGAGCGCGGACCGCGGGCGGCGGCCGATCTGATCCGCGCCGAGCACGCCCGCTGGGGCGCGTTCATCCGCGCGGCGCGCATGGACTGAGAAAACGGGAATGAGAGGGTGGGGAATTGAGCGGGAAACCTTTGGCCGGGCTGCTGGTCGTCTCGATGGAGCAGGCGGTGGCGGCGCCCACCTGCTCGATGAAGCTGGCCGATGCGGGGGCGCGCGTCATCAAGATCGAGCGCGCCGAGGGGGATTTCGCCCGCGGCTATGACGCCGCCTGCAAGGGGCTTTCCACCTATTTCGTCTGGCTCAATCGCGGCAAGGAAAGCCTCTGCCTCGACATCAAGCAGCCCGAGGACAAGGCGCTGCTGGCCCGGCTGCTGGAGAAGGCCGATGTCTTCATCCAGAACCTCGCCCCCGGTGCCATGGCGCGTGCCGGCTTCGGCTCGGCCGAGCTGCGCGCGAAGCATCCGCGCCTGATCACCGTGGATATCAGCGGCTATGGCGAGGATGGCGAATATGCCGGGATGAAGGCCTATGACCTGCTGGTGCAGGCCGAAAGCGGCCTCACCTCCGTCACCGGCCGGCCGGAGGGGCCGGGGCGCGTCGGCGTCTCCGCCTGCGACATCGCCTGCGGGATGAATGCGCACGCCGCCGTGCTGGAAGCGATCATCGAGCGCGGCATCACCGGGCGCGGCAAGGGCATCGCCGTCAGCCTCTTCGACGGCATGGCCGATTGGATGAATGTGCCGCTGCTCTACCTCGAAGGCACGGGGAAGGAGCCGCAGCGCATCGGCCTCGCCCATCCCTCGCTCTGCCCGTATGGCGCCTTTGAGACGAAGGATGGCGCGCTGATCCTCATCTCCATCCAGAATGAGCGGGAATGGGCGCAATTCGCCGAGCATTTCCTGGGCGACAAGAGCCTGACCGAGCGTGAGGGCTTCCGCATCAATGTGGAGCGCGTGGCGCAGCGGCCGATGGTGGACGCGCATATCGCCAGCGTCTTCAAGGCGCATGACCGCACGGCCTGCGTGGAGCGGCTGACGCGCGCCAACACCGCCTATGGCTTCGTGAACAATGTGGCCGGCCTGTCGCGGCACAAGGCGCTGCGGCGCATCGCGGTGGAGACGGAGAAGGGGCCCATCCCGCTTGCCGCCCCCGCCGCGCGCTTCAGCGATGGGCCTCGGGAATTCGGACCGGTGCCGCGGCTGGGCGAACATAGTGACGCCATTCGGGCGGAGTTTGCGGGGTAAAGACAGAAAAGGGCCTCCGGCGGCTGGGGCCGAAAGGCCCCAGACCCCATTCTATTTTCCTAATAATTACAATGGTTTGATGGGGATCGAATCAAGATTTGGGCTCTGGGGCCTTTCGGCCCCAGCCGCCGGAGGCCCTCTTCACGCCATGAGTGGTCTTCCGCGGGTCTTGGTGGAAGAGGCTGGCCGCGTTGGGCCAGCCTTTCATCCTCAACCCTGGGCGGGCATTTCCACCGCGACAAAGGCGCTGCGGCCCTCGCGCAGGATGCGCAGCGCGATCGCGGCACCCGGCGTGCGCGCCGCCTCACGCAGCGCGCCCACCGCCGCCGGCACATCGGCCACATCGCGGCCGGCGACGCCGATGATCACGTCACCCTCGCGCAGGCCAGCTTCGGCCGCCGGGCTTTGCGGCCGGATGCCGGCCACCACCGCGCCGGCCGCATTGGCGGGCAGGTTCAGCTGCTGCCGTGCCTGCGGGGTGATCGGGGCGAGGGCCACGCCCACCGGGCCGCCGCGGCTTTCGGCCTCAGCGGCCGGCTTGCCGGCGGCGGCGGGGCCGTCCCGCAGCTGGGCCAGCGTCACGCGCAGCTCCTGCGGGGCGCCGTCCCGCTGCACCCGGAGCTTCACCTCGCTGCCCGGCCGGGCCTCGCCGATGGCGCGCGCCAGATCCCGCGGATTGGCCACGGTGGCCTCGTTCACCCCAGTCACCACATCGCCAGCGCGCAGCCCGGCGCGGGCGGCGGGGCTTTCCGGCTCCACCTGGCCGACCAGCGCGCCCTCGGGCTTGGCCAGGCGCAGCGAACGGGCGAGCGCCGGCGTCAGCGGCTGCGTCGAGGCGCCCAGGAAGCCGCGCTCCACCCGGCCATTGGCCTGGATCTGCGCCACCACCTGGCGGACCATGTTGGACGGGATGGCGAAGCCGATGCCCACCGAACCGCCGCTGGGCGAGAAGATCGCCGTGTTCACGCCGATCACGCTGCCATCCAGGGCAAAGAGCGGGCCGCCGGAATTGCCGCTGTTGATCGAGGCGTCGATCTGGATGAAATCGTCATAGGGGCCGACGCCGATGTCGCGGCCGCGCGCCGAGACGATGCCCGCCGTCACCGTGCCGCCCAGGCCGAAGGGATTGCCCACGGCCACCACCCAGTCGCCCGGGCGGGCCGTGTTGCTGTCGCCCAGCGCCAGGAAGGGCAGGGGCTGGCCGGCGTCGATCTTCAGCACGGCGATGTCGGTGCGCTCGTCACGGCCGACCACGCGGGCATTCAGCTCCCGCCCATCCTCCAGCTTCACCTTCACGGCGGCCGCGTTGCGGATGACGTGGTTGTTCGTCACCACCGTGCCCTCGGCATCCACGATGAAGCCCGAGCCCAGCGCATTGGCCGGGCGGCGCTGCGGCTGCTGGCCCGGCTGCTCGCCGAAATGGCGGCGGAAGAGCTGGTCCTGCTCGCTGCCCGGCGGGAAGGGCGAGTTGGCGCTGACCTGCGTCGCGCGCTCGGTCGTCGTGATGGTGACCACGGCGGGGCGCACGCGGGCGGCAAGGTCGGCAAAACCGGGGAGCGCCACGGCGGTCTGGGTGATGGCGGGAACGCTGATGGCATTCCCCTGGGCATTGGCCGGATGGCCCTGCCAGAAGGCGAAGCCCCCCAGCGCCGTGCCGGCCATCAGGGCGGCGGCGAAGCCGGCACGCAGGCGGCGGGAAATCGGACGGGTCATGATCTTCTCCAGTTCAGATGCGGGACCCCTGTCCCGCGGCTGGAGGCACCTTGCCCGGCGAAGGCTGGAGGCTTTCGGGAAGCACCATGACAAAGTTGTCAGACTTCCCGGGTCGCCCTCGATGTTCCCGCTACTGGCCGGATTTGTCGAGTTCGGGATCGGCCAGGTAGGCGCGATTCCGGCCATCGCGCTTGGCGCGATAGAGCGCCTCATCGGCCGAGCCGATCAATTGCTCGGCCGGCACGCCGGGCCCACCCACGGCCACGCCGATGCTGATGGTGATGGGGAGCACCACATCGCCGGTCCGCACCGGCTCGGCCGCGATGGCCTCGCGCAGGCGGTCGGCCACGATGAGCGCATAGGCGCTGGGCGCGCCGGTCAGCACGGCGAGGAATTCCTCACCGCCATAGCGGGCCACGACATCCGCCGCGCGCAGCTGGACGCGCAGCCGCTCCGCCACTTCGCGCAGCGCGACATCGCCGACATTGTGGCCATAGGTGTCGTTGATGGATTTGAACTTGTCGATGTCCACCAGCAGCACGGCCGCTTCCTCGGTGCGCAGCAGCCCGTCCAGGTGGCGGCGCACATAGCGGCGGTTGCGCAGCCCGGTCAGCTGGTCCGTGACGGCCATTTCCAGCGAGCGGTCCAGCTCGGCGCGCAGCCGCTCCTGGTAGCGCTTGCGGCGGATCTGGTTGCGGGCGCGGGCGCGCAGCTCATTGGGGTCGAGCGGGCGGAAGGCGTGGTCATTGGCGCCGAGGTCGAAGCCGCGCAGCACCTGCGTCTTCTGCGCGGTATCGGCCAGCAGCAGCAGCGGCAGGTCACGCGTGTTGTTCTGCGCGCGCAGGCGGGAGGCGAGGCGCAGCACCTCCGTCGCATCCGGCGGCAGGGCCAGCAGGGCCAGATCGAAATCGCCCTTGGAGAGCAGCCGCTGCGCTTCCTCGATGGTGGTGACGGCGGTGATCTTCAGCGAATCGGCCTGCAGCGCATTGCGCACCAGCTCCATCTCCTGCGGGATTTCCGCCATGATCAGGGCGCGCGCCCCGGTCACGGAGATCACCGGCTCCGGCGCCGATTCGAGGCCCAGATCCTTGGCGGTCTCGGCGCGCAGGCGCCAGGCATCCTGCACCTGCTTCACCCGCAGCAGGGCGCGCAGCCGGGCGAAGAGCGTCGCGTCATCCACCGGCTTGGAGAGGAAGTCGTCGGCGCCCACTTCCAGCCCGCGGACGCGCTCCGTGCTGTCCGTCAGGGCCGTCACCATGACGACCGGGATGTGCTGCGTGCGTGCATCGGCTTTGAGCGCCGTGCACACTTGATAGCCATCCATTCCCGGCATCATGACATCCAGAAGAATGACATCTGGCAATTGTGTGAAAGCAACATTCAAGGCCTCCGGACCGCTGGAGGCGAGCATGACTTCGTAATACTCGGCCTGAAGCTTGGCTTCGAGCAGGCGGAGATTGGCCGCGATATCATCGACCGCGAGGATGCGGGCGGTCATCGGCTGGATGTTCCCCTCAGGTCAGGCGCGCAAGGCAACAGGAGCGTGATGTGTCTGAAATGACTCTGGACCGGCAAGAGCCGGTCGCCAACAAGAGCCTCTTCTTCCGGCGCTGGCTGCGCAACCCCCTGCAGATGGGTTCCATCATCCCGTCCTCGCCCTCGCTCTGCCGCAAGATCGCGGCCGCGGTGGAACGGGGCCCGGACGAATATGTGCTGGAACTGGGCGCCGGCACGGGCGTGATTTCCGCCGCGCTGCTGGCGGCGGGCGTTCCGGCCCACAAGCTGATCGTCGTCGAGATCGTGCCGGAAATGGCGGATTTCCTGCGCCGCATCCTGCCCGGGGTGAACGTGATCTGCGGCGATGCCTTCGACCTGAAGAACACCCTGCCGGCCCATATGCACGGCCAGATCGGCACGGCCATCTGCGGCATTCCGTTGGTGTTGCTGCCGCTGGAGCGGCAGGAGGCCTTCCGGGATGCGGTGGAAAGCGTGGCGCCCGGCAAGGGCTTCCTGCTCTACACCTATTGCGCGACCTCGCCGTTGCCTTACCGCAAGCTGGGCCTCACGGCGCGCCGCATGGCCTTCACGCTGGCGAATTTCCCGCCCGCCAGCGTGTGGCGCTACCGCCCGTAACCCGCAAGGTTGCATGATGCCTGCCATGCAACCCGATTAGCATGGCATGGCGGCGGCTGGGAGGGGCCCGCGCCGATCGGACCGAGAGGCGCGCCCGATCGGGATCAGCTCAGACGCTGGTCAGGGTGTGTTCCGCCCCGTCTGGTCCCTTGAGTTGCGCGATAAGCCGCGGATGCGGCCCGCGCTTCACCCGGAGCGCGGCGCCCAGGCCGCGCTCCTCCAGCGCTGCGCGCAGCGCTTCCGCCTCCGGATGTTCGGCCTCCAGCGCGGTCAGTCGGAAATGGCTGTCATGCAGGTGCCGGCCGGCGCGTTCGCCCTTCCACTCGATCATCGGCGGGATGAGGTTGTCCATGTCCTGCCGCTGCGGCGGCACGGCGAAGCGCCAGGCCAGGTCACCGCGCTTCATCTCCCGCACGGTGCCGCCACGCGGGCCCAGCCGCGCCATGACGCCGGCCATGGAGGGGGTGCGCGCCACCCAGCTGAGCAGCCGCGGCTCGGCCTCCAGCATGGTGCGGGTTGCGGGGTCATCCAGGTCGAAGAGGCGCGGATGGGCGGGCTCGGGCTGGTCCGGATCGGGGGCGATGATTTCCAGATAGCAATCCGGGCCGAGGCCGAGCAGCAGGTTGTGCGTGCCCGCGCCCTCATGCTTGCCGCCGGGCTGCGGCTTCACGCCGAGCAGCTTCGTCACGAAGGCGGCACCCTCCTCGAGGGTGCGGGCGCCGAGCACGATGTGGTCAATCTCGGCCATGGGTGAGGTCCTCTGGTCATGGGGCGGCGGCCTGATGCCGCAGCCCTGCCATGATGCCAGGGTTGAGGGGGCGCGCCATGCGCCAGATCAAGGTGAAGTAAGCGGCCTCCGGCGGCTGGGGCCGAAAGGCCCCAGACCCCAGGACTTGGCGTCGGCCTTGCAAGCGATTGAATGAAAAGGGGTCTGGGGCCCGTGGCCCCAGCCGCCGGAGGCCCTTTTTCTTCCTCAGACCGTCGCGCGTTCCACCAGCGGCCCCGGCGGCGGCGCCACCGCCACCTCCCGGATGATCTTGCGCCGCACCGCTTGTTCGAAGCTCTCGAAGCCATCGGCGACCATCAGGAAGGCGCCGGGGCCGCCGATCACCCGCTCACGGTAATACTCATCGAGGGGCTGCATGGCGCCGAGGCCGGGCGGCGGCGGCGTGCGATCCAGCACGGCGAGGCCGTTCAGCACGATGCCCTGGTTCAGCGCCTCCTCCCGCGCGGCCCCCACCTCGCGGCCGGAATTGTTGATGCCGTCGCCCGAGATGTCCACGACGCGGCGCGTGCCCTCATAACCCTGGCCGAAGAGGCGCGCGGCGTAATCCATGGCGCCGGAGATGGAGGTGTAGAGATGCGTGCGCCGGGGCGCGGCGTCGATCGCCTGGGCGAAGCGCTCGGCGGCTTGGGGGCCGTCCAGCTTCATCCAGGGGACCAGGTGCTCCTGGATGTTCCAGTCGGACCAGGTGAAGAGCGTGCAGGCGATGGAGCCGATGGGCCCGCGGGCCATGGCATCCACCAGACGCCGGTCGCGGAAGGCGGCGGCGTAGCCCTTGAACTGCATCTCCTGTTCCTCATTGTCGACGGAACGGGAGACATCCACCGCGAGAACCAGCTCCACATCCACCGGCTGCGTGGCGCGCGCGGCATGGGTGCGAAGCACAACCGGCGCGGCGAGAGCGCCCACTGCAAGATAACGCGTGAGCAGATGACGACGAAGCATGCGAGCCCCCTTTGAATCCATGGAGCCGTGCTTGCGATCCTTCCCATTACGACAGCGATCTAATCAGCTTTGGTCAGAGTTCAAGACCCAATTGCTGCAGCGCAGCACGAATCGCACGGCCCTGCCCCGTGAGGATTAGGTCATTCCGGTAAAGAAAGGATTAACCCGCGCAAAAATCACGAAATGCGCGGTGCGCTCAGCCCCGGAAGGCGGTCCCGCCGATGCGGGGATCGGCATTCAGCCGGGCGGAGAGGGCGGTCAGGCGCGGGAATCGGCCTTCCAGCAGGCCCGGCATGACACGGGCCACGAAGTCATGGCCGCAAACCGCCGTCACATCCGCCTGGGTCAGGCGGCCAAGGCAGAGGTGCTCGCCGGTCAGCATCGCTTCCAGCGCGCCGAATCCGGCCTGCGCCTGGGCTTCGAGATTGGCCAGGCCCTCGGCCCAGACCAGGCCTTCGGGGCGCCGCTGGCCTTCATAATAGGCGGCGACGGCCTTTTCCGTGGCACCCACACCGAGCATCACGGCGCGCAGCACCTGCCGTCGCTCGGCGCCCAGGCGCGGGGTGAGTGCGGCGTCCCCGGCCAGCTCGTCCAGGTGGTCCAGGATGGCGGCCGAATCCACCAGCACTTCGCCGTCATCCAGGATCAACGCCGGGACGCGGCCCAGCGGATTGCGCTGCCGAATGGCATCCCCGTCCGTCACGGTGGAGAGCGGCAGGCTCTCGCAAGCCAAGCCATAGACGGCCAGCGTGGCCGCCACGCGGCGGACGAAGGGCGAGAGGGTGCGGCCGATGAGTTGCATGACGGGGTCCGAAAATCGGGGAAGGCGGCCGGGCGCGAAGGATCAGCAGCCGTTCCGGACGGGCCCTTGGTGCGGGCCGTGTCGGGCGGGTCTTACTTGATCTTGCCTTCGCGATAGACGACGTGCTTGCGCGCCTTCGGGTCGTACTTCTTCAGCTCGAGCTTGCCGGTGGCCGTGCGGGTGTTCTTCTTCGTGACGTAGAAGTGGCCCGTATCGGCGGTGCTGATCAGCTTGATGAGGATCGTGTTGGCCTTGGCCATGGTCGTGTCTTTGCTCTGTGCTGCGCTTCGGCCGGATCATGGGCGGACCCATGGGCGGAGTAATGCGGAAAGGGAACCGGTCTTCTAGCGGCCAGGGCGGCCCGGTCAAGCCCAGGCTGCGGAGCCCCGGCTTCAGGACTTGCGTTTGCGCCCGCCACGCATGCGGGCCGGCGCGCCGCCCATCAGCAATTCGAAGACCAGGCTGCCGGTCTGGGCATTGGCCTCGCGCAGCCTGGCCTCCACCTCATCGGCCAGGCGGATCACCTGGCGGGACTGGCGGCCGATCACGCTGCGCTTGTCCTCGGCGATGATCCAGTGATCCTGCGGCAGGGCCTTCATCGGCACGAAGCCCGAGGCGCCGGTCTCCACCAGCGTCACGAAAAGCCCGAATTGGTGGATGCCCGAGACGCGCGCGGCGAAGCTCGCCCCCACGCGATCCGCCAGATAGGCGGCCAGGTAGCGGTCCACCGCATCCCGCTCGGCCGCCGCCGCGCGGCGCTCGGTGGCGGTGATGTGCTCGGCGGTTTCCGGGAAGCGGGCGGTCTCGGGCTCGGAAAGCCCATCCTTGCCGAGCTTCAGGCCCCGGATCAGCGCCCGATGCACCAGCAGGTCGGCATAGCGCCGGATGGGCGAGGTGAAATGCGCGTAGCGCGGCAAAGCGAGGCCGAAATGGCCGATATTGTCCGGCTCATAGGCCGCCTGGGATTGGCTGCGGAGGACGGTCTCGTTCACCATCCGCGCCTCGGGCATCTCCTTCACCTTTTCCAGCAGGCGCTGGAAGTCGCGCGGCTGAAGCTGGCCCACGGGGTTCAGCGAGAGGCCGAGCGTGCCCAGGAACTCCTTCAGGGAGTTGTATTTTTCCTCCGAAGGCGGCGCATGGATGCGGTACATGCAGGGCTGCCCCAGCCGCTCCAGCTCCTCCGCCGCGCAGACATTGGCGGCGACCATGAACTCCTCGATGAGCCGATGGCTGTCGAGCCGCGCGCGGGGGATGACGGCGGTGACATTGCCCTCTTCATCGAGCATGACGCGGCGCTCGGGCAGGTCGAGGTCCAGCGTGCCCCGCCGCTCGCGCGCAGAAAGCAGGGCGCGGAAGGCGGCGTAGAGCCGGGCGACATGGCCCTCGGGCACGCCCTCCAGCTCTTCGTTCGCGTCGTGCAGTGCCTGGATCTGCTCATAGGTGGTGCGGGCGAAGCTGCGCATCAGGCCGCGGCCGAATTTGTGCCGCGTCTTGGTGCCGGAGGCGTCGAAATGCATCTCGACGAAAAGGCAGCCGCGCTCCTCGTTCGGCTTCAGGCTGCACCAGCCATTGGAGAGCGCCTCGGGCAGCATGGGCACGACGCGATCCGGGAAATAGACCGAATTGCCGCGCGCCCAGGCGTCGCGGTCCAGCGCCGAATTGGGCGTGACGTAATGCGCCACATCGGCGATGGCGACGATGATCTTCCAGCCCCCTTCACCCCCTGGGCCATCGGGCTCGGCGAAGACGGCATCGTCGAAATCGCGCGCATCCTCGCCATCGATGGTGATCAGCGGCGTTGCGCGCAGGTCCGTCCGCTTGCCGAGCGGCACGGCGCGGGCGCTCTCGGCCTGCTCCTCTGCCTCGGCGGTGAACAACTCGGGGATGCCATGGGCGTGGATGCAGATGAGCGAGACGGAGCGCGGCTCACCCACGCGGCCCAGCCGCTCGACGATGCGGGCGGGGCGCAGGCCGAAGCCGGTGGAGGGCAGCGCCTCGGCCAGCACGATCTCGCCGCCATGGGCGCCGCCCGTCTCGCCCGGGGGGACGGTCCATTCGGCCTTGTGCCGCCGGTCGGTCGGGATGATGCGGCCATCCTGGAAGACGCCCAGGATCCGCCGGCGATCCTCGCTGCGGCCCAGGCGCTTGAGGGTGCGGCCCTCGTATTTCTCGGCCGTGATGTGGCGCAGCTTGGCCAGCACGCGCTCGCCCGGGGCCAGGGCGGGTTGGCCGCGCCGCTCGGGGTGCATGTAGATCACCGGGCGCCCCTCGCCCTCCCAGGCCACGGGCCGGGCAATGGGGTCGCCATCGGGGTCGGTGCCGAAGATTTCGACGACCGTGGTCTCGGGCAGGCGGGTGGGGCGCGGGGCTTCCGCCGCCTCGGCCTGGCGGCCGGGCGGCCTGCCGCGATCCATCCGGCTGGGCGCGGCCGGCTTGAAGCGCAC
Source organism: Acetobacteraceae bacterium (assembly GCA_027487385.1). Lineage (GTDB taxonomy): Bacteria > Pseudomonadota > Alphaproteobacteria > Acetobacterales > Acetobacteraceae > Roseococcus. Next base: position 17,933 of record JAIYDS010000294.1, read on the forward strand.
ACCCGGAACCGGGACGGGCGGCGTCACCGGGACGGGTGCGCCCGCGGCCTCGCCGGCGAAGGTCCGCTTGCCGACGGGCTTGGCGCTGCCATCCAGCTTCATCTCGGAGAGAAGCTGGCGCAGCGCCGGGCGTTGCTCGGTGTGCAGGCCGAAATGGCGGGCGATTTCGCTCTTGCCCACGCGGCCGCCCATGCTGATGAGAAACAGCTTGAGATCAGCCTTGCTCGGCAGGGGGGCGCCCTTGGGCGCGGTCTTCACCTTGGCGCGGCCGGTCTTTTTCGGCGCGGGCGCCGGGCTCAGATCATCCGCGCGCTTTTTCGCATTGGATTTGCGGGCCTTGTGCCCCTTCGCCGGAGGCCCGCTGCGCGGCATCTCAGCCGCCCGCCTTGGTTTTTGCAGGGGCCTTCTTGGCCGCCGGCTTCTTGGCGGCGGGCTTCTTCGCCGGCGCCTTCTTGGCCGGGGCCGCCTTCTTCACCGGGGCGGCCTTGGCCGCAGGGGCTTTGGCCACCGCCGCCTCGGCCTTCTTGGGTGCGGCCTTCTTCGCCGGGGCCTTCTTGCCGCCCTTGCCCTTGAGCGGCGGCAATTCCTTGCCCTTCTCGGCGAGGAGGGCGATGCCTTCCTCCAGCGTCACCGCCTCCATCTCCGTCCCGCGCGGCAGGTTGGCGACGCGCGTGCCGTGCATGAGGTAGGGGCCGAAGCGCCCGCGCCGCACCTCGACGATGCCGCCCTTCGGATGCTCGCCCAGCGTCACGCCGCGTGGCTTGGCGCTGGCCATGAGGTCCACGGCGCGGTTGAGGCCGATGGTCAGCGGGTCATCATCCCGGTCCAGCGATTTGCTGAGCGCGCCCATCTTCAGATAGGGCCCGAAGCGGCCGAGATTGGAAGAAATCTCCTCGCCCGTCTCCGGATGCAGCCCCACGATGCGCGGCATGGAGAGCAGCGCCAGCGCCGATTCCAGCGTCATCACCTCGGGGTCCATCCCGCGCGAGAGGCTGGCGCGCTTGGGCTTGGTGGGCTTGCCCTTGGCATCCACCCCGCCCTCGCCCAGCTGCGCATAGATGCCATAGGGGCCACGCCGCAGCGAGACTTCCAGCCCGCTCACAGGATCCGCCCCCAGCACGCGCACGCCATCGGCCAGTACGCCGCCGCCCTCGCCCTCGGCGCCGGGCACGGCGAGCGGGCGGGTGTAGCGGCATTCCGGATAGTTGGAGCAGCCGATGAAGGCGCCCGTGCGGCCCAGCCGCAGCCCGATCCGCCCCGTGGAGCAGGAGGGGCAGGCGCGCGGATCGCCGCCATCGGCCCTCTTCGGGAAGAAATGCGCGCCGAGTTCCTCATCGAGGCGATCGATCACATCGCTGATCTTGAGGTCTTTCGTCGCATCCACCGCGGATCGAAAGTCGTTCCAGAAGGCGTGCATCACCGCGCGCCACTCGGCGCGGCCGCCGGAAATGTCATCCAGCTGTTCCTCAAGCCCGGCGGTGAAGCCGGTATCCACATAGCGTTCGAAGAAGGCGACCAGGAAGGCGGAGACCAGGCGGCCGCGGTCCTCCGGCGTGAAGCGCCGCTTGTCGAGCTTCACATATTCGCGGTCCTGCAGCACCTGGAGGATGCTGGCATAGGTGGAAGGCCGGCCGATGCCGAGCTCCTCCATCTTCTTGACCAGCGAGGCCTCCGAATAGCGCGGCGGCGGCTGGGTGAAATGCTGCGTCGCCTCGACCGACTGGCGCTTCACCGGGTCCTTTTCGCGCATGGGCGGCAGGATGCGGCTGTCCTCGTCGCCATCATCCGTCGCGTCATCCGTGTCCTCGCGATAGAGCTTCAGGAAGCCGTCAAAGGCGATGACGCTGCCATTGGCGCGCAGCTTCGTCTTGCCGCTGGGCTCCACCAGCTCCACCACCGTCTGGTCCAGCTCGGCCGATTGCATCTGGCTGGCCACGGCGCGTTTCCAGATGAGCTCGTAGAGCTTGCGCTGCTGCTCGCTCAGGTAGCGCGCCACCTTCTCCGGCGTGCGGGAGACATCGGTGGGGCGGATCGCCTCGTGCGCTTCCTGCGCGTTCTTGGCGCGGCTGGAATATTCGCGCGGGGCGGCGGGGATGTATTCCTCGCCGAATTCCTTCTTGATGTGGCCGCGCAGCTCGGCGATGGCCTCGCGCGCCATCTGCACGCCATCGGTCCGCATGTAGGTGATGAGGCCGACCGTCTCGCCGCCGATCTCGACACCCTCATAAAGGCTCTGCGCCGTGCGCATCGTGGCCTGCGCGCCAAAGCCGAGCTTGCGGCTGGCTTCCTGCTGCAAGGTGCTGGTCTGGAAGGGGGCGGGCGGGTTGCGCTTGGCGCGCTTCTTCTCGACCGAGCCCACGGTGAAATGCGCGGCCTCGACGGCGGCCTTGGCCTCCATGGCCAGAGCCTCGTTGCCGAGGTCGAATTGCTCCAGCTTGCGGCCCTGGTGGTGCGTCAGGCGCGCGGGGAAGGGGATGCCCGCCTGGGTCAGGAATCGGCCCTGCACCGTCCAGTATTCCCGGGCGATGAAGGCCTCGATCTCGGCCTCGCGCTCGCAGATCAGCCGCAGGGCGACGGATTGCACGCGCCCGGCCGACTTGCTGCCCGGCAGCTTGCGCCAGAGCACGGGGGAGAGGGTGAAGCCCACCAGGTAATCCAGCGCGCGCCGGGCCAGATAGGCCTCGATCAGCGGCATATCCAGCTCGCGCGGATGGGCCATGGCGTGCTGGACGGCGCGCTTGGTGATCTCGTTGAAGGTGATGCGCTGGACGTTCACGCCGCGCAGCGCGCCGGATTTCTCCAGCATGTCCTTCACATGCCAGGAAATCGCCTCGCCCTCACGATCCGGGTCGGTGGCGAGGTAGAGGCGCTTGGCGCCGCGCAGGGCGGAGCTGATGGCGCGCATCTGCTTCTGGCCGCGCTCATCCGCCTCCCAATCCATGGCGAAATCTTCTTCGGGGCGGACCGAGCCATCCTTGGGCGGCAGGTCCCGCACATGGCCGAAGGAGGCGAGCACGCGGAAATCCCCGCCGAGATATTTCTCGATGGTCTTTGCCTTGGCGGGGCTCTCGACGACGACGATATCCGTCACTTTGGGTCCTTCGCGGCCTATGGTCAGGCCAGTGCCACCCGGTTCCCGGGCAGGGTTTCGATGCGCCCGGCCAATTCCAATTCAAGCAATAGGACCGAGAGCTCTGCCGGGGATAGCTGGCAGCGCCGCCCCAACTCGTCAACCGGTATCGGGGTTGCACCTATCATTTCAATCACTTGGGCGGCGGCGTCCGAGGCTGGCGGGGCGTCCTCCGGCGCTTCGGGCGGTGCATCGGGCAATTCCGCGAGGCGCAGGATGGGCAGGGCGGCGGGGGCTTCGGGCAGGAATTGCAGCACATCCTCGGCCGTTTCGGTGAGGCGCGCGCCGCGGCGGATCAGGTCATTGGAGCCGCGCGCGCGGGGGTCGAGCGGGCTGCCGGGCACGGCGAAGAGCTCCCGCCCGGCCTCCGCCGCGAGGCGCGCGGTGATGAGCGTGCCCGATTGCAGAGCCGCCTCAATCACCACCACGCCCAGCGAGAGCCCGGCGACGATGCGGTTGCGGCGGGGGAAGTGGCGGGCGAGGGGGGCGGTGCCGAGCGGCGCCTCGCTCAGCACCAGGCCGCCCTCGGCCACGATCCTGGCCTGGAGCCCCGCATTCTCGCGCGGGTAGGGGCGATCCAGCCCGCCGGCGATGGCGGCGATGGTGGTGCCCGAGCGCAGGGCGCCGGCATGGGCGGCCGCGTCGATGCCGCGGGCCAGGCCGGAGATGACGCAGATGCCGCGCACGGCCAGCGCATCGGCCAGGTCCTCGGCGAAGCGGCGCGCCGTCCCGCTGGCATTGCGGGCGCCGACCAGGCCCACCCCGCGCTGGCCGAGCGGCGCCAGGCTGCCCTGGGCGGCCAGGACCAGGGGCGCGTCCTCGATGAGGGCGAGCAGCGGGGGATAGTCCGGGTCATCCAGGAAAAGGAGGCGGGCGCCCATCTGCGCCAGGGCGTCCATCTCGCGCAGGGCCGCATCGCGCGGGAAGGCGCGGGGGCCAAGGCTCTCCAGCGCCGCCGCCGCGCTGCCATGGCGGGCGAGCAGCTTCGCGTGCAGGGCGGGGCCAACGCCTTCGGTGCGGGCGAGGCGCAGCCGGGCGAGGGACATCAGGGCGCTCCTGGGGTGAGAGGGAAAAAGGGCCTCCGGCGGCTGGGGCCGAGAGGCCCCAGACCCCAATCCTTAAGAAAAGGGGTCTGGGGCCCCGGCCCCAGCCGCCGGAGGCCCTTTTTCTCTGCCATCTGATCGGCCGAGCGGCCCTATTTCCCGGCGCCGATGCGCGGCTCGGTCCCCTCGCGCAGCCGCTTGATGTTCGCCTCATGCCGCATGACGACATAGACGGCGACAATGGCCACCGCGACCGCGGCATCCAGGCGCAGCACGGCGAAGCCGGTCACCGTGGCCGCCGCCATGGCCGAAAGCGCGCCCACGGAGGAAATGCGCGAAGTGGCCGCCCCGACGATCCAGGCCGCCGCGGCCGCGACAAACACGCCCCAGCCGAGCCCGAGGAAGACGCCCAGCGCCGTCGCCACCCCCTTGCCGCCCTTGCCGCCCAGCCAGGGCGGGTGGCAATGGCCCAGCACGGCGGCGAGTGCCGCGAGCGGCGCGTTGCCGGCGCCGAAGAGCCAGGTGACCAGCACCACCGCTAGCACGCCCTTGCCGAAATCCAGCAGGAGCGTGGCCGCCGCCAGCCATTTCTTGCCCGTCCGCAGCACATTGGTGGCGCCGATATTGCCGGAGCCGATCGCGCGGATATCGCCCAGCCCCGCCGCGCGCGTCAGCAGCAGGCCGAAGGGGATGGAACCCAGAAGCCCGGCCAGCAGCGCGGCCAGGCCCGTCAGCAGGATATCGTCGTTCATCCGAAGACCCTCTGGCCCGATTTGAAGGTGGCCATGACCTTGCCTTCCAGCGCGCGGCCATCGAAGGGCGAGTTCTGCGCCTTGCCCGGAAGCTGCCCCGCCTTCACCTGCCAGGCGCGATCCGGCCAGAAGAGGCAGAGATCGGCCGGGGCGCCCACGGCCAGGCGGCCGGAGTCCAGCCCCAGCAGGGCGGCCGGGCGGCTGGTCATCAGCGCCAGCGCGGCGAGGAGCGGGAGCTGCCCGCCATGCACCTGCGCCAGGGTCACGCCCAGCAAGGTCGCGAGGCCGACGCCCCCCGCCTCGGCCTGGGCGAAGGGCAGGCGCTTGTCATCGGCGTCGCGCGGCTGGTGGTCGGAGGCGATGGCGTCGATCGTGCCATCGGCCAGCGCTGCGACGACGGCCAACCGATCGGCCTCCCGCCGCAAGGGCGGGCTGAGCTTGGCATAGGAGCGGAAATCACCGATCGCCGTCTCATTCAGGTCGAAATAGGGGGGCGCCGTGTCACAGGTCACGCGCAGCCCCTCGGATTTGGCGGCGCGGATCAGGTCCAGCGCCGCGCCGGTGCTGACATGGCCGAAATGCACATGCCCGCCGGTGAGGCGGGCCAGGGCGATGTCCCGCGCCACCAGGATGGCCTCGGCCGCCGCCGGGATGCCGGGCAGGCCCAAGCGCGTGGCCAATTCGCCCTCGGTGGCCGAGCCGGTGCCGGCGAGCGAGGGGTCTTCCGGGTGCTGCACCACCATGGCGCCGAAGGCCCGCGCGTAGGACAGCGCGAGCCGCATCATGCGCGAGGAGGCGATGGCCTTGCCGCCATCGGAAAACCCGCCCGCCCCCGCTTCGCGCAGCAGCCCGTATTCGGAGAGTTCCTTGCCGGCGCAATGCTTGGTGGCGGCGGCGTAGGGGAGAAGGGTCAGGCTGCCCGTCGCCTCGCCGCGGCGGATGACGAATTCCACCAGCGCCGGGTCATCCAGCGCGGGCTCGGTGTCGGGGAGCAGGGCAAGGGTGGTGATGCCGCCCGCCGCCGCCGCCTGGGCGGCGCTGGCGATGGTCTCGCGGTGTTCGGCGCCCGGCTCGCCGATGCTGGCGCGCATGTCCACCAGGCCGGGGCAAAGGCAGGCGCCTTGCGCGTCGAAACGCTCCACCCCCTCGGCCGGGGCGCCGGTCAGGCTGGCGATCCGGCCCTTCTCGATCAGGATCGCGCCGGGGGAGTCGAGGCCGCTGGCGGGGTCCAGCAGGCGGGCATTGGTGATCAGCAGCGGGCGGGTCACAGGGGCTTCTCCATGATGACCGCGCGGCGCCCGGATTTCTCCTCGCGCCGGATCTCGGCAAAGCCCAGCCTGGTGTAGAGGGCGATGTTCTCGGTCATCTTCTCATTCGTGTAGAGCCAAAGGCGGGCATGGCCGCGGGCCCGGGCCTCTTCCTCGGCGAAGGCGATCATGGCGCGGCCATGGCCCTGGCCCCGGGCGGCTTCGGCGAGGGCGACATTGTCGAGCAGCAGGCCGTCAGGCGTGTCTTCCAGGACGAGCACGCCGGCCAGTTGGCCCTCCCGCTCCAGCACCCAGGCCTGGTGGGCCGCGATGCGGGCGGCATAGTCATCCACCATGGGCAGGGGCTCGATGCCAATGCGCGGCACGTAATGGGCATAGGCGGCGCGGACCAGGGCGCGCAGCGCCGGCGCCTCGCCCGGCTGCGCCATCCGGAGCATCACGCGTTCCGCCGCAAATCGCGCGAGAGCACGTCCAGCACCGCCATCCGCACGGCGACGCCCATCTCCACCTGCTCGCCGATCACGCTGCGCTCGGGGTCATCGGCCACGGCGCTGTCGATCTCGATGCCGCGATTCATCGGGCCCGGATGCATCACGATGGAGTCGGGCTTGGCATGGGCGAGCTTGGCCGCGTCCAACCCGTAGAAGCGGAAGAATTCGCGCGGGGAGGGGACGAGGCCCGCATTCATCCGCTCCCGCTGCAGGCGCAGCATCATCACCACATCGGCGCCGGCGAGGCCCGCGCGCATGTCGTGATGCACCTCGACGCCGAGGCGCGCGCATTCGCTCGGGATCAGCGTCGGCGGGCCGACCACGCGCAGCGTGGCGCCCATGGCCGAGAGGAGATGGATGTTGCTGCGCGCCACGCGCGAATGCAGCACATCGCCGCAGATGGCGACGACCAGCCCCTCCAGCCGCCCCTTGCGGCGGCGGATGGTCAGGGCATCCAGCAGCGCCTGGGTCGGGTGTTCATGCGTGCCGTCGCCGGCGTTGATCACGGCCGCATCCACCTTCTGCGCCAGCAGGGCGGGCGCGCCCGACTGCGCATGGCGGATCACCAGCAGGTCGGTGTGCATGGCGTTGAGCGTCGAGGCGGTGTCGAGCAGCGTCTCGCCCTTGTTCACGCTGCTGGTGGAGACCGACATGTTGACGATATCGGCGCCCAGCCGCTTGCCGGCGAGCTCGAAGCTGGTGCGCGTGCGGGTGCTGTCCTCGAAGAAGAGGTTGATCAGCGTGCGGCCCTTCAGCAAATCCCGCTGCGTCTTTCCCTGGCGGTTCAGCAGGGCGTAGCTCTCGGCCAGGTCCAGCAGGGCGGAGATATGCGGCGGTTCCAGCCCCTCGATGGCCAGGAGGTGCCCGGTGGGCAGGATGGGGTAGGAGAAACCGCTCATGGGCGATTCATGTAGCCCGGGGCGCGGTGGCGTCCAAGGCGGCCTGCAGCATGTAGGCCGCCGCCGCCGCATCCACCTGGGCGGCGCGGCGCTTGCGGGTCATGTCCGCCTCCTCGATCATCATGCGGTTCACGGCGGCGCTGGAGAGGCGCTCATCCCACATGGCGCAGGGCAGGCCCGCCGCCTCGCTCAGCGCCAGGGCCCAGTCGCCCGCCGCCTGGGCCGCCGGGCCGCGCGTGCCGTCCATGGAGAGCGGCAGCCCCACCACCAGCCCCCCCACGCCCTGCTTCTCCGCGATGGCGCGGATTTCGGCGGCATTGGCCAGCAGCTTGCCGCGCTTCAGGCTGCCATAGGGGCTGGCCAGCATCAGCGTCACATCGCTCAGCGCCAGGCCGATGATCTTGGCGCCGGGGTCCAGGCCCAGAAGCCGCGCATGGCGGGGCAGGAGGGCGCGCAGATCGGCCATGTTGATGAGAGGCATGCCCGGCCTTATGGTCCGCCGCGTTCACCAAAGGAAGTGTGCCCCAACATGTCGCTTGATACCGCGACGGTGCGTCGCGTCGCCAATTTGGCCCGGCTGCGCCTGGATGATGCCGATGTCGAAAAGCTCCAGGCCGAGATCAACGGCATCCTGGGCTGGATCGAGCAATTGCAGGCGGTGGACACGGACGGCGTGGAGCCCATGGCCGGCGGCTCGCCCAACCCGGTGGCGCTGCCCTGGCGGGCCGATGCGGTGACCGATGGCGGCCAGGCGGATGCCGTGCTGCGCAATGCGCCCGACCGCGAGGGCGAGTATTTTGGTGTGCCGAAGGTGGTCGAATAATGAACGGGACGGATCTCACCATCGCCGAGGGGCTGCGCGCGCTGGACAAGCGCGAGATCAGCGCCGTCGAGCTGACCGAGGCGCATCTGGCGGGCATCGCCGCGCTGAACCCGCGGCTGAACGCCTATATCACCGTGGCGGGCGAGTCCGCGCTGGAGCAGGCCCGTGCTTCCGATGCGCGGCGCGCCAAGGGCGAGGCCGGCGCGCTGGAGGGCATTCCCCTCGGCATCAAGGACCTCTTCGCCACGGAAGGGCTGCGCACCACGGCGGCGAGCCGCATCCTGGGCGAATTCGTGCCGCCCTATGAGAGCACGGTCAGCGCCCAGTTGAAGCGCGATGGCGCGGTCTTCCTGGGCAAGCTGAACCTCGACGAATTCGCCATGGGTTCATCCAACATGACGAGCGCCTTCGGCGGCGTGGAAAACCCCTGGTCCCGCGCCAATGACCCGGAGAAGCGCCTGGTGCCGGGCGGTTCCTCGGGTGGTTCGGCGGCGGCGGTGGCCGCGCGCATCGCCATGGGGGCGACGGCCACGGACACCGGCGGCTCCATCCGCCAGCCGGCGGCCTTTTGCGGCATTGCCGGCATCAAGCCGACCTATGGGCGCTGCTCGCGCTGGGGCATCGTGGCCTTTGCCTCCTCGCTCGATCAGGCGGGGCCGGTGGCGCGCTCGGTCGAGGATTGCGCGATCCTGCTGCGCTCCATGGCGGGCTTCGACCCGAAGGACAGCACCAGCGCCAACCTGCCCGTGCCCGATTTCGCCGCCGCTTGCGGGCGTTCCGTGAAGGGGCTGCGCATCGGCGTGCCGGCGGAATACACGCTGCCGGGCCTGGCACCGGAGATCGACGCGCTGTGGCAGCAGGGGCTGGATTGGCTGAAGCAGCAGGGCGCGGACATCGTCCCCATCAGCCTGCCGCACACCAAATACGCGCTGCCCACCTATTACGTGGTCGCACCCGCCGAGGCCTCCTCCAACCTCGCCCGCTATGACGGCGTGCGCTACGGGCTGCGCGTCACGGAGCGCGATTCCGACCTTCGCGACCTTTATGAGCGCACCCGCGCGGCCGGCTTCGGCGCCGAGGTGAAGCGCCGCATCATGATCGGCACCTATGTGCTGAGCGCCGGCTATTACGACGCCTATTACCTCAAGGCCCAGAAGGTCCGCGCGCTCATCGCCCGCGACTTCACCCAGGCCTGGGAGAAGGTGGACGCCATCGTGACGCCGGCCACGCCCTCGGCCGCCTTCCCGATGGATGAGAAGCAGGATGACCCTGTGACCATGTATCTGAACGACGTCTTCACCGTGAC
>JAIYDS010000215.1 GCA_027487385.1 Acetobacteraceae bacterium
CGCGGAAGCCGCCCGTGCCGGTGCCCGTCGGGTCGCCGCCCTGGGCCATGAAGCCCTCGATCACGCGGTGGAAGGGCGTGTTGTCATACAGGCCCTGGCGGGTCAGCGTCTTGATCCGCTCGACATGCAGCGGCGCCAAATCGGGGCGGAGCTGGATGGTCACGCGGCCATTGTCCTTCAGCTCCATGATCAGGGTGTTTTCACGATCCGGGGCGGCTTGGGCCTCGGCTTCATTGGTCTCGGACATCATCGCTCCTGCTGCGATCAGGGTTGTGGTCATCAAGGCGCGGCGGTTCATGGGTGATCCTCCGTGTTGTGGTGGTTACTTGCGCACTTTGGCCAGCGTGCGTTCCAGCGTCAGCGCCGGCACGAAGCTGGAGACATCGCCCCCGAGCTGCGCGATCTCCTTCACGAAGCGCGAGGAGATGAAGTGGTTCCGCTCGCTCGCCATCAGGAAGACCGTCTCGATCTCGGAATCGAGCCGGGCATTCATCCCGCACATCTGGAACTCATAGTCGAAATCCGAGACGGCGCGCAGCCCGCGCACGATCATCTGCGCGCCCACCTCGCGCGCGAAGCCGACGAGCAGGCCGGTGAAGGGCCGCACCTCGATCACGCAGCCGGTGCGCTGGGCCACGGCCTCGGTCTCGGCGGCCACCAGCTCGGCGCGCTCCTCGATGGAGAAGAGCGGCCCCTTGCCGATATTCATCGCGACGCCGATCACCAGCCGGTCCACCAGCCGCGCGGCACGGCCGATCACGTCCAGGTGGCCATTGGTCACGGGGTCGAAGGTGCCCGGGTAGAGGGCAACGCGGTCAGCCATTCTCTTCGGTATCCTCAGCCTCGTCTTCCAGGACGGGGAAGCAGCTGGTCACGCGCTCCGTCTCATCCAGGCGTTGCAGCATGACGCCCTGCGACTGGCGGCCGGTCTGGCGCACCTGTTCCGCCTCGAAGCGGATGGCCTGGCCGCCATCGGTCATCAGCATGATGTGGTCGCCCGACTGGACGGTGAAGCTCGCCACCACCGCGCCGCCGGTGCGGCGGCTGAGGGTGATGCCGTTGATCCCCTGCCCGCCCCGGCCTGTCACGCGATACTCATAGGCGCTGCTGCGCTTGCCGAAGCCGCGGTCGGTGACCGTCAGCAGGAATTGCTCGGCCGCCTCCAGCTGCGCGATGCGCTCGGGCGTCAGCGTGATGTCCTGCGCGCCGGCTTCATCGGCGTCATCGGGCATGGCGGGCGCTTCCGCCTCCTCGGCGCCTTCGGCGCGGCGCTTGTGCTTGAGGTAGGCGGCGCGCTCCTCGACCGTGGCATCCACATGGCCGAGCACGGCCAACGCGATCACCTGGTCCCCCTTGGCGAGGCGGATGCCGCGCACGCCGGTCGAATCGCGGCCGGCGAAGACGCGCAGCGTATCGGCATCGGCCACGAAGCGGATGGCCTTGCCCTGGCGTGTCGCCAGCAGCACGTCATCGCCCTCGCGGCAGGTGGCCACGCCGATCAGCGAATCCCCCTCATCCAGCTTCATGGCGATGAGGCCGGAGGAGCGGACATTGCGGAAATCGCTCAGGCGATTGCGGCGGACATTGCCCTCGGTGGTGGCGAAGACGAGGTGCAGATGCTCCCACAGGCTTTCATCCTGCGGCAGCGGCAGCACGGCGGTGACCGTCTCGCCCTCGGCCAATTGCAGCACCTGGCGCAGCGAGCGACCCTTGCCGCCCGTGCCGCCCTCCGGCCGCTGCCAGACCTTCTCGCGGAAGGCGATGCCGCGGCTGGTGAAGAACAGCACCCATTGATGCGTGTGGCCGACGAAGCTGCGGACCACCACGTCATCCGCGCGGGTGGAGGCGGCACTCCGCCCCTTCCCGCCCCGGTTCTGGGCGCGGAACACATCCAGCGGCGTGCGCTTCACATAACCGTCGCGCGTCAGCGTCACGATCATCGAGGCCGGCGCGATCAGGCTCTCATCGTCAATATCGGCGGCGTAATCCACGATGCGCGTCAGGCGCGGCTGGTTCAGCGTGGCGCGGGTGGCGAGCAGTTCCTCGGTCATCACCTCCATGCGGCGGGGCCGGCTGGAGAGGATTTCGAGCAGCTCCACGATCCGCGCGCCGACTTCCTTGAGTTCCGCGTCGATCTTCTCGCGCTCAAGGCCCGTCAGGCGCTGCAGGCGCAGTTCCAGGATGCCGCGGGCCTGCGCTTCCGTCAGGCGCATGGTGCCTTCGGGCGAGAGCTCATTGCCCTCATCCTGCACCAGCGCCACCAGGGGGGCGACATCGGCGGCCGGCCAGTCACGCGCCATCAGTGCCACGCGGGCAGAGGCGGCATCGGCGCTTTCGCGGATGAGGCGGATCACCTCATCGATATTCGCCACCGCGATGGCGAGGCCGACCAGGTTATGCGCCCGCTCCCGCGCCTTCATCAGCCGGTGGCGCGAGCGGCGGAGGATCACCTCCTCGCGGAAGGCGATGAAGGCGAGCAGCGCCTCCTTGATGCCCATCTGCTGCGGGCGGCCGCCATTCAGCGCCAGGAAATTCACCGGGAAGCTGATCTGCAGCGACGTCATCCGGTAGAGCTGGTTCAGCACCACCTCCGCCACCGCCTCGCGCTTCAGCTCGATGACGATGCGCAGGCCCGAGCGGTCTGATTCATCGCGCAGATCGGTGATGCCCTCGATCAGCTTGGAGCGCACCAGCTCCGCGATGCGCTCGATCAGCACCGACTTGTTCACCTGGTACGGGATCTCGTTCACGATGATGGCCTGGCGCTGGCCCTTCATCTCCTCGATCACGCAATC
>JAIYDS010000050.1 GCA_027487385.1 Acetobacteraceae bacterium
ACGGCGCCGGCCTCGGCCGAGAATTCGATCAGCTTGCCCGTCTTGAGCAATTGCAGCCGGCCGATGGCGGGCTCATCCAGCGGCGTCGTCGCCTGCTCGGCCATGATGTCCAGCATCTGGCCGCCGCACATGCCGCGCGGGCCGGCGGCGCGCGCCAGCATCCGCACCAGCTCGATCCGCACCGCCGGGTCCGGATGCGTCGCCTCCTCGGCGAGCACGGTGAAGGCGTGGCATTGCAGCGAATCGCCGGCGAGGATGGCCGTCGCCTCGTCGAACTGCTTGTGGCTGGTGGGCTTGCCGCGCCGGAGGTCGTCATTGTCCATGGCCGGCAGGTCGTCATGGATGAGGCTGTAGGCGTGCATCATCTCGATGGCGCAGGCGACCCGCAGGGCCGCGCTGCGCGAGACGCCGAACTGCTTCGCCCCTTCCAGCACCAGGAAGCCGCGCATGCGCTTGCCGCCGCCGATGGTGGAATAGCGCATCGCCTCGAAAAGCCGCGCCTCATCGCCCTCCACGGGAGGGAGCAACTGGTCCAGCGCCGCGTCGATATCCTGGGCGGCTTCCGTCAATGCAGCCGCGAGAGAGGCGGCGGAAGCCCCGCCGGTGCCCATGTCCATCAGACCTCGTAATCCTATTCCACGTCGCGCAGGCTCAACCCGGCGCTGCCTTCCACAACCGACTGCACCTTCGCCTCGGCTTCCGCCAGCTTCGCCTCGCAATAGCGGCGCAGGGCCGTACCGCGCTCATATTCGGAAATCGCCTGGGCCAGCGTGCTGCGCCCGCCCTCCAGCGATTTCACAATGCCCTCCAATTGGCTCAAGGCCTCCTCGAAGGACAGATTGGCCACGTCGTCGCCCACATGATCTGCGGGTCTCGATGCATGGTGAACAGACATCGCACCCTCCCTTGCCATCAACACTCAACCCTGGCCGACCGATCGGATGTCAGTCTGGCGTGACACAGCAAAGCCAAGTTTGCCGCCAAACACAACCAAGACTGCGTGTCAGCTGCGCAATAATGCGCGAACATGCGCCGCGGAGGAGGCGGCCAAGGCGGGCAGGTCATAGCCGCCCTCCAGCAGGCTGACCACCCTTCCGGCGCAAACCCGGTCGGCCAGGCGGCAAAGCTCGGTCGTCAGCCAGCCGAAATCGGCTTCGTTGAGGCGCAGCTGGGCCAGAGGGTCGCGCGCATGGGCGTCGAATCCGGCCGAGATCACGATCAGTTCGGGGGCGAAACTCTCGATCGCGGGCAGCAGCTGCCCGGCCCATGCGTCCCGGAATTGCGCGCCCGAGGCGCCGGGCGGCAGGGGCGCATTGTGGATATTGCCGACTCCGGTCTCGGAGGCCGCGCCCGTGCCGGGATAGAGCGGCATCTGGTGGCTGGAGGCGAAGAGGATGGAGGGGTCATTCTCGGTGCAATCCTGGCTGCCATTGCCGTGATGCACGTCGAAATCGCAGATGGCGACGCGGGCCAGGCCGTGCGCGGCCTGGGCATGGCGGGCCGCGATCACCGCATTGGCGAAAAGGCAGAAGCCCATGGGGCGGCGGCGCTCGGCATGGTGGCCGGGCGGGCGGGTGGCGCAAAAAGCGCGGCGCACCAGCCCCTGGCAGACCTCATCCACCGCGCGCACGGCGGCACCCGCGGCCAGCAGCGCGGCCCGGGCGCTGCCGGCGCACATGATGGTGTCGGCGTCCAGCGCCACATATTCGCCCTCTGCCGGCCGCACGCCCAGGATGGCCGCCACATAATCCGCCGGGTGGGCGCGGCTGAGCTGCTCCTCCGTCGCTTCCTCAGGCTGGTCGCGGATCAGCTCGGCGAATTCCTCGGCATCCAGCGCCTGGAGCACGGCGCGCAGCCGGTCCGGGCATTCCGGATGGCCCTCCCCCATCTCATGTGCCAGGCAATCGCGATGGGTCAGCAGCAGCACGCTCATGGCGTGGCCCTCCGTTGCAGGAGGAAGCGGAAGGCGCCGTCCTCCTCGGCCCATTCCAGAAGGGCGTGGCCGGTTTCCTCGGCATAGGCCTGGAAATCCTTCACCGCCGCCGGGTCTGTCGCCAGCACGGCGAGCCGGGCGCCGGGCGCCAGGCCGCGCAAGGCCTTGTTTGCCTTGAGGACGGGCAGGGGGCAGGTCATGCCGCGGACATCGAGCGTGGTGGTGTCTCCCATTCCGCCAATGCAGCACCCAAGGGGGCTTGCCCGCAAGCCCGGTGCGCCGCAGCCTCGGCCCATGCGCATCGGGGTGGATCTGGGCGGCACGAAGATCGAGGTGGTGGCGCTGGACGCCGCCGGCCGCATCCTGCTGCGCCGCCGCCGCCCCACCCCGCCGGATTACGAGGGCGTCATCGCCGCCATCCAGGCCCTGGTCAGCGCGGCCGAGACGGAGCTGGGCGCCACCGGCTCGGTGGGGGTGGGCATCCCCGGCAGCCTCTCGCCCGAGACCGGGCTGGTGCGCGGCGCCAATTCCACCTGGCTGAATGGCGGGCGGCTGGATGCCGATCTCGCCGCCGCGCTCGGGCGTCCGGTGCGGCTCTCGAATGACGCGAATTGCCTGGCCCTTTCCGAGGCGGCCGATGGCGCGGGGGCGGGGGCTTCCAGCGTCTTCGCCGTGATCCTGGGCACCGGGGTGGGTGGGGGCGTCGTGATTGGCGGCAGGCTGGTCGAGGGCTTCAACCGTATCGGCGGCGAATGGGGCCACAACCCGCTGCCCTGGATGACGGCCGCGGAGCATCCTGGCCCCGCCTGCTGGTGCGGCAAGCGCGGCTGCATCGAGACCTTTCTCGCGGGCCCGGCGCTCGCCGCCGATGCCGATGGGCCCGGCGCGCGTGATGCGAGCGCGCTCCCTGCCCGCGGCGATGCGGCGGCGCGGGAGGCGCTGGCCCGCCACACGGACCGCCTGGCCCGCGCCCTGGCGGGGGTGGTGAACCTGCTGGACCCGGAGGTGATCGTGCTGGGCGGCGGGCTGTCCAACATGGCGCATCTTTATTCGGAGCTGCCGCGCCTGCTGCCGCGCCATGTGTTTTCCGATGTGGTGCGCACCCGCATCGTCGCGGCCGCGCACGGCGACAGCTCGGGGGTGCTGGGCGCCGCGCGGCTGTGGGATTGAACCCGACCTGCGAAGATGAAGGCTTACAAGAACAAAGGGCCTCCGGCGGCTGGGACCGACAGGCCCCAGCCGCCGGAGGCCCTTTTTCTTCCGCCATCCTGACCCAGCCTGGGGCGAAGACGGACAGGCTTGGCACAACCCCTCACGGCGGCGCGTAAAGCGGCTTCAGCGAGAGCCGCCGCAGCACATGGCGGGAGAGCGCATCCACCTCCCGCCGGTCGGTCAGCTGGGGGTGGACGCTGGCCCAGGCGGCAGCCAGGCGGCGCCAGAAGATGCCGAGTTCGATCAGCCGGTCCCGATACCCCGCCTGGGCCATGGCCAGCCGGCCGGCCTGGGCCAGCGTGCCCTCCGTCTCCAGCCGGGCCACCGCCACGTCGCGCAGCGCATCGGCCGTCTCGCGCGGGGTGCAGACCAGGGGCTCGATCTGCCGCAGCGCATGGGCGATGAGGTCGCCGGACCAGCTGGCATCGCGCACCAGGATGCGGGTGGTGGCAGCGACCATCCGCTCCATGCCGGGGTAATCGGGCTGCGCGGCATGGGCGGCCAGCACCTCGGCATGGGCATGGGCCAGGCGGTGCAGGCCGCGCGCCAGGTTCGCCATGCGCTCCAGCCCATAGCCGCCCTGCCGGATGCAGGTGGCGGCCGCCGCCTCGAACATCTTCACCCCCGGCGGCGTGCGGCGCAGCGCGTCGAGAAAGGCGCTCCCCGCCTCACCCGAGCCGCGTTCGAGCGCCGCCACCAGGGCGGTGGTGGCGGCGTAGAGGTGATGCTCCTCGGGCGGGGGCAAAGGCAGGCCGCGCAGGGCGGGGGGCACGGGGTCGCCGGGGGTCACGCTCTCCACCAGGCGCAGGGCGGAGGGCATGAGGCGCAGCAGGCGGAAGTCCCGGCTGCGGGGCGGGATGTCCAGGGCGGAATGCGCCGTCTCGATGTCGAGCACCAGGCGCAGGGATTCGCAGCGGCGGACGAAGATGATCTCGCCCGAGGGGCCGCGCTCGAAGGCGAGTTCGCGGTCGCGCAGCCAGGGGGCGGCGAAATCGAAGATTTCGGGCGGCCATTCCTCGTCGGGGGCCAGGCCGGGGAAGCGGACAGGGTCGAAGCTGATGGGATCGGGGAGGGGCACGGCGCGAGGATAGGGCGCCGGGCTTAACCCTCCGTCACCGGCGGCTTGCGGGGCAGGGTGCGGCCGGTCACCAGGCTCTCCGCCCCGAATTTCCCGCGCAGCGCCTCGATGGCGCGCCATTTCGCGGCCCGGCGTGGGGCGCCGGGGTCGGCAAGGTCACCCTGATCGGCCTCGGTGGCCGGGCAAAGGGGGGAAGCGCCGAGGCCCAGCAGGCGAAACCGCGTGCCATTGGCGGCGCGGGCCAGCAGCGGGCGCGCGGCGTCGAAGAGCGTCTCGGGCAGCAGGGTGGGGCCGGGCAGGCGGGCGCTGCGGGTCAGGCTTTCGAAGCCGGCGGTCTTGAGCTTCAGCACCACGCCGCCGGCCGATAGCCCCTTGGCCGCGAGGCGCGCGGCGAGCTTCTCGCTCATGCGCCAGAGCACCGCTTCCAGCGCCGGCAGATCGGCCAGATCCTCCTCGAAGGTGGTCTCGGCGCTGACGCTCTTGGTGTCGCGCTCGGGGTTCACCTTGCGGTCATCCTCGCCGCGGGCGCGGGCGGCGAGGGATGGGCCTTCGGCGCCCAGCCGCGCCATGGCCGATTTCGGATCGAGCGCCGCCAATTGGCCGAGCCGCGTGATGCCCGCCGCCTCCAGCCGCCGCACCGCCGCCGGCCCGATGCCCGGCAGCAGGCCCACACGCTGCGGCGCGAGCCAGGCGGCGGCCTCGTCCGCGCCGATCACGGCGAAGCCGCGCGGCTTGTCCCGCCCCGCCGCCAGCTTGGCCATCAGCCGGTTCGCCGCCAGGCCGATGGAGATGGTCACGCCCACCTCGCGCTCCACATCGCGCGCCAGGCGCGCCAGGGTCACGGCGGGGGGCGCCTTGTGCAGCGCCTCGGTGCCAGCGAGGTCCAGCACCGCCTCGTCAATGGAGAGCGGCTGCACCAGCGGCGTGAGCGCCTCCATCATGCGGCGGATGCGCGCCCCCTCTGCCGCGTATTTGGCGATGTCGGGCTTGATGACCACGGCATCGGGGCAGGCGGCCAGCGCCTTGAACATCGGCATGGCGCTGCGGATGCCATAGCCGCGCGCGATGTAGCAGCAGGCCGCCACCACCCCGCGCCGCCCGCCGCCGACCAGCACGGGCTGGCTCGCCAGTTCCGGGCGGTCGCGCTTTTCGATGCTGGCGTAGAAGGCGTCGCAATCCACATGGGCGATGGTGAGGGTGAAGAGTTCTGCATGGCGCAGGATGCGGCGGCCACCGCAGGCCTGGCAGGCGGGGCCCGGGCCCGGGCCGGGGTCGGTTGTCAGGCAATCGCGGCAGAGGCCCGGCGCTTCCATCGCCTCAATCCAGCGCGACCAGGCGCACGCCGCTCTCGGCCGCCACCGCCTCGGCCGCGCTCCAGGCTGAGGCGTGGTCGGGGCTCGGGCCGCGCGCCACGGCGATCACGCCGCAATCGCGCGACCACATGAGGAAGATGAGGGCGGCCACCAGCTTGCGGTGCAGCGGGGTGCCGGTGGCGGGCGCCTGCCCCTCCAGCAGGCCGAGCAGGAAGACGCGATGCTCGGGCACGCCCAGGGCCCGTGCGGCCTTGCGAACGTCCGCCGCCTTGGCCTCGGCCCGCGCCTGGTCGCCGTCGGGCGCGCTGCCATCGGTCAGCACCACCACCAGGGGCGTGCGCGCCTGGCGGCAGGCCTGGGCGATGAGCGCGGCCCCGCGCGTCACCTCCTCGCCCGGATGGGTGAGCAGGATCAGCAGGTTCTCCTGGCGGGTCAGCAGGGCGAGTTCGGGTGTCATGCGCCGATCATCCGCCAGTCGCGGGGCGGGCGGAAGCGCTGAATGGTCTGGCCGCCTGTCGTGGCCTTCGCCTATGCTGCGTTGCGAGAGAGCAGGAGCCCGATCATGGACGCCCATTCCCCCGCCGGCCTGAGCTTCCCGCATGCGGATGGCTCGCGCGTGCCCTATGGGGTTTTCACCTCGCCCGAGATCTACGCGCTGGAGCAGGAGCGCATCTTCCGCGGCCCGACCTGGAGCTTCCTCGGCCTCGAAGCCGAAATCCCCAAGCCCGGCGATTTCAAGCGCACCTATGTGGGCGAGACGCCGGTGGTGATGACACGCGACCAGGATGGAAACCTGGCCGCCTGGGTGAATCGCTGCGCGCATCGCGGCGCGACGATCTGCCGCGTCAATCGCGGCAATGCGCTGAACCACACCTGCGTCTATCACCAGTGGAATTACAGCGCGAAAGGCGACCTCCAGGGCGTGCCCTTCCGGCGCGGCCAGAAGGACATGACCGGCATGCCGGCCGATTTCAACCCAAAGGATCACGGGCTGCTCAAGCTGCGCGTGACGGGCTATCGCGGCCTGGTCTTCGCCACCTTCAGCGAGAGCGTCGGCACGCTGGAGGAGTATATCGGCCCCGAGATGCTGAAATATGTGGACCGCATCTTCAACCGCCCGATCACCTATCTCGGCTGCACGCGGCAATACTCGAAATCCAACTGGAAGCTCTATCTGGAAAACGTGAAGGACCCCTATCACGCCAGCCTGCTGCACCTGTTCCACACCACCTTCAACATCCTGCGCGTGGGCATGCAGGCGCATTCGCTGACCGATGCGAGCGGCCTGCACAATGTGGTGCTGGTGGTGAAGAACGCGGAGGAGAACAGCGAGGCCTACAAGGCGCAGAGCATCCGCTCCTACCAGGATGGCTTCCGGCTCGAGGACCCCTCCGTGCTCGACATGGTGCCCGAATATGCGGAGCTTTCGACCAACCACATCCAGCCCGTCTTCCCGCAACTGGTGATCCAGCAGATCCACAACACCCTCGTCGCGCGGCAGCTCATCGCGAAGGCGCATGACGAGTTCGAGCTGGTCTTCCACTTCTTTGGCTATGAGGATGACAGCCCGGAGCTGCGCGCCATGCGCATCAAGCAGGCCAATCTCGTGGGCGCCGCCGGCTATATCTCCATGGAGGATACGGAGGCGACGGAGCTGGTCCAGCGCGGCATTCGCGGCGCGGAGGAAAGCCACTCCATCCTGGAAATGTCCCGCGCCGCGCCGGATGAGACGCGCACC
>JAIYDS010000162.1 GCA_027487385.1 Acetobacteraceae bacterium
AGGGGGCCGACGGTGAAGACGCAGCCGCGATGTTCGGCCATGATTTACGCATCCATCTTGAGGGCGGCGATGAAGGCGCTCTGCGGGATTTCGACCTTGCCGAATTGCCGCATGCGCTTCTTGCCTTCCTTCTGCTTGTCCAGAAGCTTGCGCTTGCGGCTGATGTCGCCGCCATAGCACTTGGCGGTCACATCCTTCGACATGGCGGAGATGGTCTCACGCGCGATCACGCGCCCGCCGATCGCCGCCTGGATGGGGATCTTGAAGAGCTGGCGCGGGATCAGCTCCTTCAGCTTTTCGCAGATCTGCCGGCCGCGCCGGTCGGCCTGGTTGCGATGCGCCATGAAGGAGAGCGCGTCCACCGGCTCGGCATTCACCAGGATGGAGATCTTCACGAGGTCCCCCGCCTCATACCCCTCCATCGCGTAGTCGAAGCTCGCATAGCCGCGGCTGAGCGACTTCAGCCGGTCGTAGAAGTCGAACACCACCTCGTTCAGCGGCAGCTGATAGACCGCCATGGCCCGGGTGCCGACATAGGTCAGCTCCACTTGGCGGCCGCGGCGCTCATTGCAGAGCGTCAGCACGGGCCCGAGATATTCATCGGGCACCATGATGGTGGCCTTGATCCAGGGCTCCTGGATTTCGGCGATGAAGGTCGGGTCCGGCATGTCGGCCGGGTTGTGCAGCTCCAGCACTTCGCCGTTGTTCTTCTTGAGCTTGTAGACGACGGAAGGCGCCGTCGCGATCAGGTCCAGGTCGAATTCGCGGCTGAGGCGCTCCTGCACGATCTCCAGGTGCAGCAGCCCCAGGAAGCCGCAGCGATAGCCCAGGCCGAGCGCCGCCGAGGTCTCCATCTCATAATGGAAGCTGCTGTCATTCAGCCGCAGCTTGCCCACGCTTTCGCGCAGCTTCTCGAAATCATCGGCATCCACGGGATAGAGGCCGCACCACACCACGGGAATGCTGGGCTTGAAGCCGGGCAGGGCCTCGGCTGCGGGGTTGCGGTCATCGGTGAGCGTATCGCCCACATTGGTGTCGGCCACCGTCTTGATGGCGGCGGTGACGAAGCCCATTTCGCCCGGCCCCAGGCTCTCGGCGGCGATCATCTTGGGCGTGAAATACCCCACCTGCTCCACGGTGTGGACGGCGCCGTTCGACATCATGCGGATCTTCTGGCCCTTGCGCAGATGCCCATCCCGCACGCGCACCAGGACCACCACGCCCAGATAGGCGTCATACCAGCTGTCCACCAGCAGCGCCGTCAGCGTCTTGTTCGCATCGCCCTTGGGCGGCGGCAGGCGCGTGACGATGGCTTCCAGCACGCCCTCGATGTTCAGCCCGGTCTTGGCCGAGATCATCACGGCGTCCGAGGCATCGAGGCCGATCACATCCTCGATCTGCTGCTTCACCCGGTCCGGCTCGGCCGCCGGCAGGTCGATCTTGTTCAGCACGGGCACGATCTCGTGATTCGCGTCCAGCGCCTGATAGACATTGGCCAGAGTCTGCGCCTCGACGCCCTGGGAGGCATCCACCACCAGCAGCGAACCCTCGCAGGCCGCCAGCGAACGGCTCACCTCATAGGCGAAATCCACATGGCCCGGCGTGTCCATCAGGTTCAGCGTATAGGTCAGCCCATCCTTGGCCTTGTAGTTGATGCGGACGGTCTGCGCCTTGATGGTGATGCCGCGCTCGCGCTCGATATCCATGCTGTCGAGCATCTGCTCCTTCATGTCGCGCGCGGCCACGGTGCCGGTGGACTGGATCAGCCGGTCGGCAAGCGTGGATTTCCCATGGTCGATATGGGCGACGATGGAGAAGTTGCGGATCAGGTGCAGCGGCGTTTCGGTCATGCCGGGGGAGATAGGGCCAAAGCGGCATAAGTCAAAGCGGGGATGCGGTTTTGCTTCACGCCGGGGGCGGAATGTCCCAGGATCGTCGCGGAGCGGGGAGCAACCCCGCCGGAGGAACCGCAATGACCATCACCCGCCGCGCCGCCCTGCTGGCCGCCCCCGCCCTGATCCTGGCCTCGCGGGCCAGCGCCCAGGCCTTCCCCGCCCGCCCGGTGCGCATCGTGGTGCCCTATTCGCCAGGCGGCGTCTCCGACATCACCGCGCGCCTGATCGCCGAGCCCATGGCGGCGGCCCTCGGCCAGGCGGTGACGGTGGAGAATCGGCCCGGCGCCGATGGCATGATCGGCACGGATGCGGTCGCGAAATCCGCCCCGGATGGGCATATGCTGGGGCTCACCTCGGTGGGCCATGCCGTCAATCCCGCGCTCTACCGCCTGCCCTTCGACACGGTGCGGGACTTCACCTTCCTGAGCATGAGCACGCGCACGCCGCTGGTGCTCTGCGCCGCGCCCAGCTTCGCGCCCAGCACGCCGGCGGAGCTGGTGGCGCATGCCAAATCCCTGCCGCCGGGGCAGATCACCTTCGCCGGCACCGCCGGGGTGGTGCGCCTTGCCCCCGTGCTCTTTGCCCAGCGGACGGGGATCGAGATGACCTATGTGCCCTATCGCGGCAGCACCCATGCCCATCCGGACCTGATCGCGGGCCGGGTGAACATCATGTTCGACACGGTGCCGGCCGCCCTGCCGCATATCCAGGGCGGCTCGCTCAAGGCCTTCGCGACCACGGGCGCCACCCGCGCCCCGCAACTGCCCAACGTGCCCACCATGTCGGAGTTCCTGCCGGGCTTCGAAGCGGCCACCTGGGGGATGCTCTTCGGCCCCGCCGGCATGCCCGCCCCCGTGGTGGCGCGCCTGACCGCCGAAATCCACGCGGCGCTGCGCCGGCCGGAGGTGCTGGCCCGACACCAGGCGCTGGGGGCGGAAGTCGTCACCACGACGCCGGAGCAAAGCCGGGATTTCATGCAGGCGGAGATGGAGAAATGGGGGGCGGCGGCGCGGGCCGCGGGCATTACGCCGCAGAATGCGGGGTAGGCCAGAAAAGGGGCCTCCGGCGGCTGGGGCCATTGGCCCCAGACCCCTTCTATTCGATCCTGGCGCCCGACAGGCGCACCATTTCGGCCCAGCGGGGGGCGTCGGCAGCCACCAGGGCCGCCGTCTCGGCCGGGCCCTGGCTCGTCGCCAGCACCAACCCGCTGGCGCGCAGGCGATCCGCGAGGCCGGGCACATCGGCGCTGCGCAGCACCCCATCGGCAATGGCCCGCTGCACCTCGGCCGGCGTGCCGCGCGGGGCGGTCAGCGCATTCCAGGATTGCAGGTCGAGATCACCCAGGTTCAGATCGGCGAATTCACCCAGGCCCGGCACCTGCGGCAGCAGGGGGCTCCGCGCATTGCTGCCCACCGCCAAGGGCACCAGCCGGCCTGAGGCCACATGCGGCATCAGCGCCGGCATGAAGTCGAAGACCATGTCGATCTGCCCGCCCAGCAGATCGGTCAGCGCCGGCGCCCCGCCGCGATAGGCCACATGCTCGATATTCGCCCCCGAGCGCCGCGCGATGGTCGCGATCAGCAGATGCGCCGCCGAGGCATTGCCGGCCGAGCCCTTCACCAGCCGCGCCCCGGGCTGCTTCGCCGCATTCACCAGCGCGCGGAAATCCGTCCAGCCCCGCTCCCGCGCGCGCTCGGCCGTGACGCAGCACAGCACGGTGGAGGTGACCAGGCGGATGATGGGCACCAGGTCCCGCGCCGGATCATAGGGCGGGTTCGCCATCATCATCGGCAGCGCCGTGAAGAAGGGGATGCTGAGAATGCCCAGCGTGCTGCCATCCGGCGGCGCCTGCAGCACCGCCTGCACGCCGAGCAAGCCGTTCGCGCCCCCGCGATTGTCCACCACGATGGCCTGGCCGGTCCGCGTGGTGACGGCATCGGCCCAGATGCGCGCAATGGCATCGGCCGCGCCGCCGGGCGGGAAGGGGACCACCCAGCGCATCGGCCGGTTGATGATCTGCGCAAAGGCGGGGGCCGAAGCAGGCGCCGCCAAGGGGGTGGCGAGCAGGGCGCGGCGGGCGATCATGCGGCGGTCTCCTTCTGGCGATGGGCGAAGTTGCGGCGGTTCAGTTCCAGCCGGTGATCCAGGTAGCGCAGCGGTTCATACCGCGCGGGGTTCGCCTCGCTCACGCAGGACGGCACGCAGCGGATCACCGCGTCATTGCTCGGCCCATAGAAGAAGGGGATGGCGTAGCGCATGGCGCGGTTGTTGTTCACCACCCGGTGCGGCGTGGGCGCGAAACGGTCATTGCTGTAGCGCCCCAGCATTTCCGCCGTGTTCACCACGAAGGTGCCGGGAATGGCCGGCGGGCGCAGCCACTCGCCCTCGCGCGTGCGGACCTCCAGCCCCGGCAACGCCGATTGCGCGAGATAGGTGGTGAAGTTGGTGTCGATATGCGGCGCGAAGCCGAAGCGATCCGCCTCATCCTCCGGCTGCGGCTGGTAGCGGATCAGGCGCAGGGTGCAGGAGGGTTCAGCGAAATCCGCGTTGAAGTAATCGGGCGCCAGGTCGAGCGCCGCGGCGAACACCGGCAGCATGCGATGCGCCAGGCCCTGCATGGCGTGGAAATAGGCCATGGTCGGCGCACGGAAATCGGGCAGGGTGGGTGGCCACTGGTTGGGGCGCGCGAAGGGCTTGCCCGCCAGCACATCCGGGTCATCCGGCGCGTGGTCCTTCGCGATGTAGAAGCTCTCATTCAGATTGGGCTTCTTCACCTCCGCCACCTTGGAGGTGCGGATCACCTGCGCGCCGGTCGGCAGGAAGCCGATATTGTATTCGCCGATCTTGAGGGCGAGCTTCTCCTCCTCCGGGAGGGCGAAGAAGCGCGCCGCCGCGTCGAAGCAACCATCAATCAGCGCCTGCGCGATGCCGTGGCCGGTGAAGACCAGGAAGCCCGTATCCTCGCAGCTGCGCGCCACATGCCGCGCGAGTTCCTCCCGCGCACCCGCCTCGCCACGCAGGAAAGGGGAGATGTCGAGGACGGGGATGCGGCCCTCGGCCAATCTGGTGCTCATCGTCTCTCTCCTCAGGCCGGCAACATGCCGATGCGGCGCAGCGCCTCGCGCTCCGTCTCGAATTGCACGCGCACGGCGGCGGTGTAGTCGGCGCTGTTCAGGTAGAGCGGGCGCTGGTGGAAGCGCTCCAGCGCGGCCAGATGTGCGGGGTCGAAGAGCGCGGTCCTGAAGCCGTCATGCAGCGCCTGCACCACGCCCGGATCCATCCCGCGCGGGCCGGCCAGGCCATATTGCGCCTCGGCCACGATGGGGATGCCGAGTTCGGTCAGCGTCGGCACATTCGCGAAGCGCGGCGGCCGGGCGGAGCCCCAGGTGGCGAGCAGCCTGAGCCGCCCCTCCTCCACCATCGGCGCCCAGGAGGAGCTCTCGCCCGCCGCATCAATATGCCCCGCCAGCAGCGCCGTCAGCGTCTCCGAGGTGCCGCGATAGGGCACATGCGTCCAGGTGACACCCGCCTGCGCCGCGATGCGCTCCATCCCCAGATGCTGCGAGGAGGCGATGCCGAGCGTGCCGTAATTCACGCGCCCGGGATTGGCGCGGGCATGGGCCAGCAGGTCATCCAGGCTTTGCCAGGGTGAATCCGCCCGCACCACCGTCCCGAAGACCGAACCCGTGACCTGGATGATCCAGGTGAAATCCGTCAGCGGATCAAAGGCCGGCCGCGGCGAGAGCAGCGGTACGCGAAACACCCCGGGCGGCATTTGCGAGACCAGGCTGCCATCGGGCCGCGCCTCCTTCAGCGCCGTGGCGCCCAGCGTGCCCGTGGCGCCCGGCCGGTTCTCCACCACGACCGTCTGGCCGAAGACCCGGGTTGCGACCTCGGCCATCACACGGAAATGCGTGTCGGCCGGGCCGCCCGCGGTCCAGGGCACGATGAGGCGGATGGGGCGTTCCGGCCGCCAGGCGCCCTGCGCCAAGGCGGGCGTGGCGAGCGCGGTGAAGAGGGCGGCACGGCGGGCGATCGCGGTCATGGCCTGGCCTTCTGGATGTGGGGCGAAAACGCTCCCACACTGGCACCGCATCGTCAAAGCGAAGGACACACCATGCCGAAAACCGCCATCTCCACCGACAAGGTCTTCAAGCCCGCCTTGCCCTTCGCCCAGGCCAGCAAGGCGGGCGGCTTCGTCTTCGCCTGCTCGACCGGGCGGGACCGCGAGGGCCGCTTCGCCATCGGCGATGTGAAGGCCCAGACGCAGCAGACGATCGACAACATCCAGGCGCTGATCGAGGCCGCCGGCGGCACGCTCAAGGACATTGTCAAATGCACCGTCTATGTGACGGACCGCGCCAATTGGGCGCCAATGAACGAGGTGTATTTCGCCAATTTCGCGGAAGATCCGCCGCACCGTGTCTCCTGCATCGTCAGCGGCCTGGGCTCGCCCGATTGCCTCGTGGAGATTGATGCGACGGCCTATCTCGGCGAGGGTTGAGGCAGCAGCGGCGCCAGCCGGAGCATCGCGAAGGCGCCGACCAATGGCCCGATCCCCAGGATGGCAAAGGCCCCGCCCCAGCCGAGCGTAGGCACCGCCCAGGCCATGAGCTGGATGGCGGGCACGGTCAGCAGGAAGCCCGCGCAGGTCTGCACCGTCAGCATGGTGCCGACCAGCTCGGGCGGGGCGCAGAGCGAGGTGCAGGCGCTGAACTGCGCGGAATCGGCCACGACCGAAACGCCCCAGATGGCCGCCAGCACCAGCGTCAGCGGCAGCGCCCATCCCGCCGTGCTGCCGATGAGCAGCGCGCAGGAGCCCGAGATGAACATGGCCAACGCCGCCATCCGCGCGCGGTTGAAGCGATCCGCCAGCAGCCCCAACCCCACGCAGCCCATGGCGCCCGAACCCACGACCAGCGCCGTGATCAGCCCCGAATCCCGCGCCACCCCCTGCTGCGCCAGGAACAGCCCGACCCAGGCCCAGACGGCGTAAAGCTCCCACATGTGGCCGAGGTAGCCGGCATTGGCGAGGCGCAGCCGTGGGTCGCGCCAGGCCAGCAGAACGGCGCGCGGGTTGAAGGGCGGGCGCCTGGCCGTGTTCGGCCCCTCCCGGAAGGGCAGGATCAGCGCGCCGCCGATCAGCGCCAGCACGCCCGCCGCGATGTAGATGTGCCGCCAATCCACCGAGCCCAGCAGCCCCGGCAGCGCATGGGGTGCGGCCGAGCCGATGGTCAGCGCGCCCACCACGATGCCGATCAACAAGCCAAGGTCGCCGCGCGCCCAGCCCGAGGCCAGCTTCATCCCCACCGGATAGACGCCCGCCATCGCCGCCCCCGCCACGAAGCGCAGCGCATAGGCGCCAAAGCCCGCCGGCTCCAGAAAGGCCTGCGCCACCGTCCCCAACCCCGCCAGCGTGGCCGAGCCGAAGAACAGCGCCCGCGCCGGCCAGCGATCCGCCAGCGACAGCACCGCCGAGACCAGCGTGCCCAGCACGAAGCCGAGCTGCACGGCGGCCGTCAGCCAGCCCGCTTCGCCGCGCGTGATGACGCCCTCACGCAGCAGCGCCGGCACCGCCGCCGTGCCGGCGAACCAGATGGCGGGGGCCAGGATGATCGCCGCCGTCAGCAGCGCGAGGTTGCGCGTCTTTTCACCGAACATGCCCCCTGCATGCCACGGCGCCACGGGCCGCGCCACCAGACTCGGCGTTGACCTGCCGCCCCACTGGGCTAGCCTTCCCCAGATGCGATCACGCCGAATGAAGCACCCCGCCGCATGAAGGCGCTCTCCCGCTGGGCCACCGGATCCGGGGCGTCGCTGCTGACGCTCTCCGCGCTGCTGGTGATCTGGGAGGCCTGCGTGCGCGGCTTCGAAATCCCGCGCTTCCTGCTGCCGGCGCCGAGTGATGTGGTGGCCGAGTTCATCAAGGATTGGCGCCTGATTTTCGGCCATGCGATCGAGACGGTCTGGGGCATCCTGGCGGGCTATGTCGCGGCCGTCGCCTTCGCGATGGCGGCCAGCATGGCGATGATCCGCTGGCCGCTGGTCGAGCGCATGCTCATGCCGCTCTTCGTCGCGAGCCAATCCGTGCCGAAGATCGCCATCGCGCCGCTGATTTTGCTTTGGGTGGGGGCAGGGGCGGGGTCGAAGATCCTCG
Source organism: Acetobacteraceae bacterium (assembly GCA_027487385.1). Taxonomy (GTDB): domain Bacteria; phylum Pseudomonadota; class Alphaproteobacteria; order Acetobacterales; family Acetobacteraceae; genus Roseococcus. The sequence continues at coordinate 8,053 of JAIYDS010000162.1, forward strand.
TCGTCGCTTCCATCGCCTTCTTCCCGGTGGTGATCAACACCATGGCCGGCTTCAAGCAGGTGGATCAGGGCCTGCTCGATGTGTTCCACAGCGTGAACGCCACCTCGCGGCAGACCTTCTTCCGCCTGCGCCTGCCCTATGCCGTGCCCTATATCTTCGCCGGGCTGCGCATCGCCACCACGCTCGCCGTGCTCGGCGCCATCGTGGCCGAATGGTTGGCCGCGACGGATGGCATCGGCTACCTGGTGCTCTCGGGCAGCTTCAACTTCAACACGGCGCGCAGCTTCGCCGCCATCATCCTGCTGGCCGTCATCGGCATGAGCTTCTTCGGCGCCATGGGCGCCGTGGAGCGCGCGCTCTCCTGGCGGCAGGCGGCGGATGGCGGCACGCGGGCCGAAACCACCTGACGGAGCGAGAAAGATGACCCCACGCCGCAGCTTCTTCGCCCTGGGCGCGCTGGCCGGCCCCGTGCTGCCCATCGGGCTGCGCCCCGCCCGCGCGCAGGGGCGCCTGCAGGATGCCATCCTGCGCCTGAACTTCACCCCCTGGGCGATGCACGCGCAGTATTACGCGGGGCTGCGGCAGAACATCTATCGCAGCGAGGGCATCAACCTCGAAATCCGCCCCGCCGCCGCAGGCCAGCAGAATGAGGTCTTCATCGCCGCCGGGCGCGAGCAATTCCTCGTGGCCAACGCCGATGGCTACATCAAGTCCCGAGCTGCCAACCTGCCCGTGGTGGCCGTCATGGCGGACCAGCCGGACACGCCCTTCTCGGTCTTCTCGCTGAAGACCAGCAACATCACCCGGCCCGAGCATATGCGCGGCAAGCGCATCACCTGGTTCCAGGCCCAGGTGCGCGGCCTGCTGGACCCGCTGCTGCAATCGGGCGGCCTCACGCGCAATGACATCACCTTCGTGACCGTCGGCCGTGGCGCCGAGGTGCAGATGGTGGCCGCCGGCCAGGTGGAATGCGGCTTCGGCTTCAGCTACGGCCAGCCTCTGACGCTGGAGGAGCGCGGCTTCCCCTGCAATGTCATGGCGCTGAAGGATTACGGCGTGAAGTTCTGCGGCACCTCCATCGTCGCCAATGAGCGCGAGGCCCGGCGCGGCGACCTGACGGAGCGCTTCATCCGCGCCACCATGAAGTCGCTGATCTGGACGCAGGCGAATATGGACCAGGCGATGAACTACATCGTCGAAGTGGCGCCCGACCGCATGCATGGGCTGGAAGTCCGCAAGCTGCGCATGATCTACGACATCTACCGCAGCCCCGACTTCGCCGAGCGCTTCGGCCGCTTCGATGAATCCAAATGGGAAAGCTCCATCGCCTATCTGATGGAAGGCGGGGACCTGCAACGCCGGCCCACGGCGCGCGAGCTCTACACCAATGAATTCGTGGACCGCATCCCCGAGGCGCGGACGCTCGCTGCCCTCGTGCAGCAAAGGCCCGCCGGGTGATCCTGGGGAGCGCCGAGCCTTTCATCAGCGTCGAGCAGGTCCAGGTCACCTACGGCCAGGGCAGCGCCGAGCCGGTGCAGGCGCTGAGCGACATCAACTTCGCCGTGCCGGAGGGCGCCTTCGTCTCGCTCATCGGCCCCTCGGGCTGCGGCAAATCCACCCTGCTGCGCGCGGTGGGGGATCTGCTGGCGCCGACCTCCGGCCGCATCACCATCGGCGGCACGCCGGCGGCGGAATTGCGCCAGAAGGGGCGCATCGGCGTGGTCTTCCAGCAGCCCAACCTGATGCCCTGGCTGCGCATCGAGGAGAATGTCCGCCTGCTGCATCGCCTGGCTTCGGAGAGCGGCGCCAAGCTGCCGCCGCCCGATGTCGAGGGCCTGCTGCGCCTGGTCGGCCTCGAAGGCTTCGGCCGCAAGCGGCCCGCGCAGCTTTCGGGCGGCATGCAATCCCGCGCGGCCCTCGCCCGCGCGCTCGCGCTCGACCCCGCCATCCTGCTGATGGACGAGCCCTTCGCGGCGCTGGACGAGATCACGCGCGACCGCATGGGCATCGAGCTGATGCGCATCCATGCGAGCTTCCGCAAGACCGTCCTCTTCGTCACGCATTCCCTGGCCGAGGCCGTCTTCCTCTCGGATTCCATCGTGCTGATGACGCCGCGCCCCGGCCGCATCGCCCGCATCATCCCGGTGGACCTGCCGCGCCCGCGCCTGCCCGAGATGCGCCTCACCGATGAATTCGCGCGGATGGTGGCCGAGTTGAACCGCGAACTCTACCGGATGATGGCATGAACCTCTCCCGCGCCGCCCTGCTGCTGGTGGACATGAACCGCAGCCATCTCGACCATGAGATGGGGCATCTTCTCGTCGCCAAGCCCGATGCCGATCGCATCATCGCCGCCGCGGTGCGCGTGCGGGAGGCCTGGGCCGCCACGGGCCGCCCGGTGATCTTCGTGCGCACGCATCACCGCTGGAATTCCGCGACGGGCGAGGTGATTGATAACCGCAACCCCTTCTGGATGGCGCAGCATGCCGCGCCCATTCCGGGCCTGGCCAAGCCGCGCAAGACGCTCGCCGTGGAGGGCGCCGTGGTGACGGAAGTGGTGCCGCAACTCGCGCCCCGCCCGGGCGAGCACACGGTGTTCAAGCACCGCTACAGCCCCTTCCACAACACCGACATGGAATTGCTGCTGAAGAACCTCGAGGTGGACACGCTCGTCATCGGCGGCGTCAACACCAACAACTGCATCCTCTGCACCTGCTTCGAGGCCTTCAACCGCGACTTCCGCGTCATCCTCATGCCCGATGTCTGCGCCAGCATGAACGGCGCCGACTACCATGAGGCCTCGCTGAAACTCATCGAGGCGGCGCTCGGCTGGATCATCCCCTCGCCGGATGTGATCGCCGCCCTTTCCGCTGGAGACTGACATGGCCACGCGTCGCCTTGGGATCATCATGCACGGCGTCACCGGCCGCATCGGGACGAACCAGCATCTGATCAACTCCGTCCTCGCCATCCGCAAGGAGGGGGGCCTGCTGCTGAAGAATGGCGACCGGCTGATGCCCGATCCCATCCTCGTCGGCCGCAATGCGGAGAAGGTGGCGGCACTGGCCGCCAGTACCGGCGTGGCGCGCTGGAGCACCGACCTCGACGCCGCGCTGGCCGATCCGGGTGATGAGCTTTTCTTCGACAGCGCCTTCACTGCCTCCCGCCCTGGCCTCGCGCGTCGCGCCATCGCGGCGGGCAAGCATCTCTATCTGGAAAAGCCCGTCGCCCCGACGCTGGAGGAAGCGCTGGCGCTGCACGCCGCGGCCGAGGCCGCCGGCGTGAAGCACGCGGTGGTGCAGGACAAGCTCTTCCTCCCTGGCCTCACCAAGCTGCGCCTGCTGCGCGAGCAGGGCTTCTTCGGGAAGATCCTCACCGTGAAGATCGATTTCGGCTGGTGGGTCTTCGACGGCATGCAGGTTCCCGCGCAACGCTCCTCCTGGAACTACAAGAAGGCCGAGGGCGGGGGCCTGGTCCTCGATATGTTTCCGCACTGGCGCTACATCCTGGATGGCCTGATCGGCCGGCCCACCGCCGTCACCTGCCATATCCGCACCGCCCAGGCGCAGCGCCGCGACGAGCGCGGCCAGGATTTCGCCGTGGATGTGGAGGATGAAGCCCGCGCCCTGCTGGAGTTGGAAGGCGGCATCGTCGGCGAAATCAACGCCTCCTGGGCCAATCGCGTCCGCCGCGACGATCTGCTGACCATCACCATCGAGGGCACGCAGGGCAGCGCCGTGGCGGGGCTGCATCGCTGCGTGGCGCAGGCGCTGGGCACCACGCCCAAGCCGGGCTGGAATGTGGATGTGCCGGTGGCGCAGGATCTCTACGCGCAATGGGCGCCGGTGCCCGATGTGGTGGTGCTGAAGAACTCCTACCGCATGGCCTGGGAGGCCTTCCTGCGCCACCTGGCGGAGGATGGGCCGAACACCGCCTCGCTGCTCGCCGCCGCGCGCGGGCTGCAACTGGTGCAGGCGTGCCATGAGAGCCACACGGCGCGGCGCTGGGTCGAGATGCCGGCGCTGGGGTAGAAAAAAGGGGCCTCCGGCGGCTGGGGCCGAAAGGCCCCAGACCCCAGGACTAACGGCGCGCGCTGGTGACGTAGAAGGGCGAGGGCTCCGTCTTCGGCAGGTAATCCGCGTAGAAATCCCGCATGAAGGGCAGCACGCGGCGCGAGACCAGGCGGCGGCGCTCCTCCTCCTCCGTGCGCGGGCGCTTCAGCAGATCGGCCAGGGCGTTCAGCGCCGCCTCCTTGTCCACGCGGGTGAACTTCCGGTCGCGATAGATCACCTCGCCCGCCACCATCACGGTTTCCACCCCGCCGGTCTTGGCGCGCTGCACCACGGCGGAGAGCACATCCGTGTCCTCATCGAGGAAGGGGAAGGCCACCTGCCGCCAATCCATCAGCACGATGTCGGCGGCGGCCCCGGGCACCAGGCGGCCGATCTTGTCGCCAAAGCCGGTGGTCGCGGCGCCATGCTCCGTCGCCATGCGGAAGACCTGGGCGGGGGTGGGCACATCGGCCTCGCTCATCCCCGGCACGCGGTGCTGGCGCAGCACCAGGCGCATTTCCAGCAGCATGTCGCGGTCATCATTCAGCCCGGCCTCGTCAATGCCGATGGCGACCCGTACGCCGCGCTTCTCCCAATGGTTCAGCGAGGCGACGCCGCTGCGCAGCCGCAGGTTGGAGGAGCAGTTGTGGCAGATGCGCGTGCCTGTCTCCGCCACGCGCTCCACCTCCGCCTCGGTCAGCCAGACGCCGTGGCCGAGGGTGCAATGAGGGCCGAGCAGGCCGGCGCGGTCCAGCTGCTCCAGCGCGCCGACGCCCGCGCGCTTATGCGCGTATTCCTTCTGATATTGCGTTTCCAGCAGATGGATATGATGCGGCACGCCGGTGCGCTCACAGGCCTCGCGCACGCGCTCCAGCGCCGCATCGCTGCACCAATGCAGGTTGGCGGGGGCGAGCTGGATGGCGATGCGCGGATCATCGGCGAAGCGGGCGCGCAATTCGTCAAACAGCGCGAAGTGATCATCGAGCGGCGCCAATTGCCGCGCCAGCATGGGCGCCAGGTCCCGCGCCAGGTCTTCCGGCAGGCGGGCCAGGAAGGCCTCATTCGCCTCATAGACCAGCAGGTTCTGATCCCGGATGCCATGCGCGTAGGAGACGCGCATGCCGAGATCCTGATAGGCGCGCAGCGTGTCCGTCGCACCCGCGACCATATTCGCCAGCGGCACCGGCAGCCGGCCTTGCAGATGCTGCACCGTGGTGATGCCGCTCTCCACCATCTCGAAGGCCGAGTAGAGCGTGTCCAGCCGCAGATCCACGCTGCGGGCGGCCAGCCGCGTGCCGAACCACAGCTCCAGCGGCATGTCGGGCGAACCCAGTTGCAGCGGCGTCAGTCCCACATGGTGATGCGCGTTCACGAAGCCCGGCAGCACCACATGGTTCTCGGAGCCCAGCACCTCATCCACGGCATGCCGCCGCGCCAGATCCTCGTAAGCGCCGATTTCGAGGATGACGCCATCCTCCTGCAGGACGGCGCCATTCTCGATGATCTCGGCGCGATACCGGTCCAGTGCGCGGCAGATGACGTAGCGGCCGCGGATGAGGCTCCGGCTCATCGAGCGGCGCGCTCGATGTTCCAGATCACCGGGAAGCCGAAATCGATCACGCCCCGCAGATCGGCCCGCCAACCACCCGGCGCCTGGAACTGGCCGGCGATGGGGAAGGTCACGTTCTCATGCGCCAGGCGCTGGATGTCGGTGGCGATGGCCAGCCGCCGCGC
>JAIYDS010000084.1 GCA_027487385.1 Acetobacteraceae bacterium
GGGAGACCCAAGTTGCAAAGATTCCGCATCGGCTATGTCGGCTTCGTGCCGCACCCCAATTTCCTCGCGACCGCGGCGCAGGACCCGGCGCTGGAGATCGTCCACATCCCGCTGGAAGCCAGCACGGGCGAGCAGATCCAGGCGCTCTCCTCCTGCCATGGCTATTACGTGATGGCGGCGCGGGATGAGCTGCCCCTGCCGCTGCATGTCCATGCCGAGCTGCTGGGGAAACTTCCCAACCTGCTGATGGCGGCGAGCTATGGCGCGGGCTATGACCCCTGCAACCCCGAGGCCTGCACCGATGCGGGCGTGCTGCTGGTGAACCAGGCCGGCGGCAATGCGGAAGGTGTTGCGGAACACGCCGTCGGCATGATGCTCGCCTGCCTCAAGCGCATGCCCGAGGCCCAGGCCGCGATGATCGCGGGCACGGCGCGCAACCGCGCGACGCTGCTGGGCCGCGAGCTGCGCGGCAAGGTGGTGGGCCTCATCGGCTTCGGCCATGTGGGCCGGCGCGTGGCCGAGATCGTGAAGGCGGCCTTCGGCAACCGCGTCATCGTCTGCGATCCCTTCCTGGATGCCGCCACCATCGCGGCCCATGGCGGCGAGAAGGTGGATTTCGCGACGCTGCTGGCCGAGGCCGATGTGGTCAGCATCCATTGCCCGCTGACGCCGCAGACGCGCGGCATGATCAATGCCGCCGCCTTCGCCGCGATGAAGAAGGGCGTGATCTTCGTCACCACCGCGCGCGGCTCCATCCATGATGAGGATGCGCTGCTGGTGGCGCTGAATTCCGGCCAGGTGGCCAGCGCCGGCCTCGATGTCTGGGAGGTGGAGCCCCCGCCGGTGGACCATCCGCTGCTGCACCACCGCGCCGTCATCGCGAGCCAGCACACGGCGGGGGTGACGGAGGAAAGCCGGGCGAACATCACGAAGATCGCGGCACTTGCCTTCTCGGAGCTGGCGGCGGGGCGCCTGCCGCCGCGCATCGTGAACCCCGAGGTGAAGCCGCGCTTCGTGGAGCGCTACACCGCCGCCTTCGGCAAGCCGCCGATCGGGTGAGTCCGTCCAAGACCTGCGAAAGGAAAAAGGCCTCCGGCGGCTGGGGCCGAAAGGCCCCAGACCCCAACTCTTTGGCGATCCATGAAATGGGGTCTGGGGCCCCGGCCCCAGCCGCCGGAGGCCCTTTTCTCTTTCGCATCAAGGCGATGTGATCGGTCTACGCAACACAGCTCTGGGCGCAGAAGGCAGGCGCGAGGCCAAGGCCAGGCCCTTCCGGCACGGCCATGAAGCCCCCGCGCACCGCCAGCGCCTGGCCATAGGGCGGCGTTTCGAGCGCGGCGAAATAGACCTCGATCGGCGCCTCCTGCTCCTGCGCGGCCAGCACATGCAGCGTGGCCAGCAGGCCCGGGCCGAAATAGGGCGAGTGCGGCACCAGCGTGACGCCCGCCGCCCGCGCCAGCCGCGCCACCTCCATGAGGCCGGTGATGCCGCCGATCTTGGTGACGCTGGGCTGCGCCACATCCAGCGCGCCGGCGGCGAAGAGCGCCGCGAAATCCGTGGGGCTCCCGGCATTCTCGCCGCCGGCGATGGCGAGGCCCGCGGCGGCGCGCACGCGGGCGATGCCGGGCGCATCCTCGGGCGGCCAGAGCGGTTCCTCCACCCAGCGCACATTCATGCCCGCGACGGCGCGGCAGAAGGCGATGGCCTCGGCCTCGGTGGTCCAGGCGCAGTTGATGTCAAGCATCAGGGGGATCTCCGCCGTGGCGGCCGCGCGCGCGGCGCGGATGCAGTCCAGCTCCACCTCATGCAGCTTGATCTGGCGATAGCCCTGGGCGACCGCGGCCGCGGTGTTGCGCGCCACATCCGCGGGCACGCCATAGCGCAGCAGGCTGGCATAGGCGGGCACGCGGGCGCGGCCGGCGCGGCCCAGCAGCGCATGCAGCGGCTTCCCCGCCCGCTGCGCCGCCAGATCCCACAGCGCGATGTCGAGGCCTGACAGCGCGAAGGTGACGGGCCCATTGCGCCCGAAATTGTGAAAGCGCCGGGCCAGCATGCGGGTGAGGCCCGCAATCTCCGTCGCATCCTGGCCCAGGCAGGCGGGGGCGATCAGCCGGTCCAGCGCATCCTTCGTGGTCTCGACCAGGTTGAAGCCGAAGGCCTCGCCCCAGCCCCGGCGGCCATCCTCGGTCTCCACGCGGAGGATCAGCGTGTCCATGCCCTTGAGATGGAGGTTGCCGCCCACACCCGCGCTTCCCGCGCCATAGGTGAAGCGGCTGCCTTGGATGCGGCTTTCGATGCGCGTGATCTTCATGGCGGTGTCCTTGCCCCGGTGCGGATGCTGGCACCAAGCCGGGGCCGGGGCCATCCGCGAAAACCGCTTGCATATGGTTCGAGATGGAACTATATCGTTCGATATCGAACAATATGGAGCCTTCCATGATTTCCCGTCGCACCCTTCTCGCCACCCAGGCCGCCGGAATCTCCCTCTCCTTGGCCGGGGGCTGGGTCCGCCCGGTCCGCGCCCAGGCGGGCGGCCCGCTGGCCCCCTGGAATGTCGCGGCCCATGCCGATCCGCGCCTCGCCGCCCTGGCCTGGGCCGTGCTCGCGCCCAATCCGCACAACCGCCAGCCCTGGCTGATGCGCCTCGTCGGCGCGGACACCATCCTGCTGCATGTGGATCTGGACCGCCGCCTGCCGGAGACGGACCCGCTGGACCGGCAGATCCTCATCGGCCTGGGCTGCTTCGCCGAGTTGCTGCGCCTGGCCGCCGCCCAGCAGGGCATCGCCGCCGAGATCACCCCCTTCCCGGAGGGCGAGCCGCAGCCGCGCCTGGATGCCCGGCCCATCGCGCGCATCACCTTCCGCGGCAGCGCCACGCCCGATCCGCTCTTTGCCGTCGCCGGGCAGCGCCGTTCGGCCAAGCAGCCCTATGACGTGACGCGGCCGGTGCCGGCGGCCGCGCTGGCCAGGCTGCGCGCCGCCCTGCTGGCGCCCGATGGCTTTGGCGCCGAGGCGGGCGACGTGACCCGCCTGCGCGACATCGCCTGGCGCGCCTGGGAGATCGAGGCGAAGGATCGCCCGGCCTGGATGGAGACGGTCCGCCTCATGCGCTTCGGAAGCGCGGCGGTGGCGGCCCAGCCGGATGGCGTCTCGCTCTGGGGCCCGCAGCTGGACCCGATGATCGCCGCAGGCCAGCTCACCCCCGCCGCCATGGAGCCGGGCCAGGAGGGCTGGCGGTTCGGCTTTGAGCAATACCGCGCCATCTTCGAGGCCACCAATGCCTTCACCTGGCTGGTCACACCCGGCAACAGCCGCGCCGCGCAATTCGCCTCCGGGCGGGATTGGCTGCGCTTGAACCTCGCTGCAACCGCGCAGGGCCTGGCGCTGCAACCGGTCAGCCAGGGCTTGCAGGAATTCCCGGCCATGGCCGGCCCTTATCGCGAGCTCCATGCGCTGCTGGGCGGCGGCGGCACGGTGCAGATGCTGGGCCGGATCGGCCACCCGCTGCGCGCGGCACCCCCCACCCCGCGCTGGCCGATGGAATCGCGTATCCTGGCGGGATGACGGATTCGCCGCTTTTCGCCCTGCTGAACGAGATCGGCATCATCGAGCAATTGGCGCGCAACCGCTTCGAGCGCGCCCAGCCGGATGGGCTGCGCCTGCCGCAATTCACCGTGCTGAACCACCTGGTGCGGCTGGGCGATGGGCGCGGCCCCGCCCAGCTCGCCCGCGCCTTCCAGGTGGGGAAGCCCACCATGACCAACACGCTGCAACGGCTGGAGGAGCGCGGCTTCATCCGGCTGGACCCCGACCCTGAGGATGCGCGCGCCAAGCGCGTCATGCTGACCGAGGCCGGGCGCGAGCGGCGCCAGGCCGCGGTGCGCTGGGTCGCCGAGGACCTTGCCCCGGTCGCGGCCCAGATGGGCGTGGCGCCGGAGGCGGCGCTGCCCGCCCTGATGGCGCTGCGCCAAGCGCTGGATCGGGCGCGGGACCCCGCAACTTCCGGTTGAGATTTCGCCCCGCCCGCGTCTAGCCTCTGCCGGCCCGCTCAGGGCCATCGGAGGAAAACACATGAACGTCTCTCGCCGTGCGGGGCTTGGCCTTGCCGCCCTCGGGCTTGCCGCCCCCTTCGCGCCCCTGCAAGCCGCCGCCCCCATGCGCAACCAGACGGCGCCGGCCTGGTATCGCTTCCGCATCGGCGAATTCGAGGCGACGGTGATCTCCGACGGCGCGCTCCCGCTCGGCAAGCCCGCCGATGGCTTCCCCGGCGCCCCGCCCGCTGAGATGAACCGCATCCTCACCGAGAATTTCCTGCCCACCGATGGCGTGGTGCTGGAGCAGAACATCCTGGTGCTGAACACCGGCCGGCAGCTCATCCTCTTCGACACCGGCATGGGCGAGAGCATGGGGAATGACAGCCGCATGTTCGGCCCCACCACCGGCCGCATGGTGCAGAATCTCCGCGCCGCCGGGATCGAGCCCGCGCAGATCGACATCGTCGCCATCACCCACGCCCATTGCGACCATTGCTGGGGCCTGGTGGATGCCGCGGGCGCGCGCGTCTTCCCCAATGCGCAGGTCGCGATCAGCGAGCTGGACCTGCGCTTCTGGACGGATGACGCGAACAAGCGCGGCCCCGCCTTCATGCCC
>JAIYDS010000209.1 GCA_027487385.1 Acetobacteraceae bacterium
AGCGAGGGCGCGCCGCCGGCCGCCATCATCTATGGCGCGACCAAGATCATCGGCGAGCAGCTCTGCCGCACCTACACCGCCAAGCGCGGCCTGCCGCATGTCGTGCTGCGCTACTCCACCGTCTATGGCGAGCGGCAGCACCATCGTGCCGCGAATGCGCTCTACATCATCGAGACGCTGGAGAAGCTGGCGCGCGGCGAGCCGCCCGAGATCTTCGGCGATGGCAGCGAGACCAAGCATTTCGTCTATGTGGGGGACCTCGCCCGCGCCAACCGCATGGCCTTCGAGAGTGCCGCGAGCAATGTCGCCGTGAACACCTCGGGCCCTGCGCCGGTCACCACGCTGGAACTGGTGAAGCTGGTAACGGAGCTGGCGGGCGGCGGGCCGGCGCCGGTCTTCGTGGGCGAGACGGCGGGGAAGGTGCGGCTGACCTCGGGCGGGGCTTTCCGCATCGCGCATGAGAAGGCGTTCTCCGCCATCGGCTGGAAGCCCGAGGTGGAAATGCGCGAGGGGCTCTCGCGCCTGATCAAATGGCTCAAGGAAGGAAACGGCTGATGTATCGTCGCACGCTTCTCGCCACCGCCCTGGCCACGCCGGCCCTGGCCCAATCATGGCGGCCGGACCGGCCCATCGAGATCATTGTGGGCTTCGTCGCCGGCGGCGCCACCGATGTGGATGCGCGGCTTTATGCGCGCTTCCTGGAGCCGCGCATTGGCGGCAATGTCGTGGTGGTGAACCGCCCCGGCGCCGGTGGCGAGGTGGCGCTGGCCGCCATCGCGCGCGGCCGCACGGATGGCACGGTCATCGGTACCACCAACATGCCTGGGCTGCTGACCATTCCCATCGAGCGGACGGCGCAGTTCAAGCTCGATGACTTCACGCCCATCGGCAATCTGGTGGGTGACCCCTCGGCCATCTCGGTGGCCGCGGACAGCCCCTATCGCAGCCTCGCTGACCTGCTGGCCGCGGCGCGGCGCGATCCGGGCGGCATCACCTTCGGTTCGCCCGGCATCGGCACGGATGACCATCTGCTGATGGTGCTGATGCAGCAGGCGACGGGCGTCAGCTTCAACCACGTGGCCTTCCAGGGTGACCCGCAGATCCGCACCGCCATCCTTGGCAAGCAGATTGTCACCACCGGGCTCAACCTCGGCTATGTGCTGAGCAACCTGGACGGCATGCGCCTGCTGGCGGTGGCGGCGAATGAGCGCAGCCGCTTCGCGCCCGACCTGCCGACGACGAAGGAGCTGGGCATTGACGTGACCATGGCTTCCGAGCGCGGCCTGGTGATGCCGGTCGGCACGCCCGCGCACATCGTCTCGCGCTTCCGTGAGGCGACGGATGACATCGCGAAGGATCCCGAATTCATCCGCGCCATCGAGGCACGCTCGCTGCTTGTGCGCCACGAATCGGGCGAGGCCTGGTTCACCCGCCTGCGCGCGGATGAGCGGCGCTATCGCGCCTTGTGGCAGTCCACGCCCTGGGCGCAGCGATGAGCGTCGCCTCGGTCGGGGCCTTGCCGCCGCGCGGGGCGCCGCGGTTGGCGGGCAAGCGCGTGCTGCTGCTGGGCGCGGGCTCGGTCGGCGAGGGGATCGGCAATGGGCGCGCCATGGCGATCCTCTTCGCGCGGGAGGGGGCGCAGGTGGCCTGCGTGGACCTCAACCTCGCTGCCGCCGAGGAGACCACGGCGCTGATCGCGGCCGAGGGCGGGCAGGCCCTGGCGCTTTCCGCCGATGTGACGCAGGAGAGCGAGATCGCGCGCATCGTGGCCAGCACCATGGCGGCCTTCGGGCGCATTGATATCCTGGTGAACAATGTCGGCGGCTCCGTGCCGGGCGGGCCCGAGGAGATGTCGCCGGAGGTCTGGCACAGGCAGTTCCATCACAACCTGCATTATGTGCATCTCAGCACGCGGGCCGTGCTGCCGATCATGGTGCAGCAGGGCGGTGGGGCGATCGTGAACCTCTCCTCCGTGGCGGCGCTGCGGCAGATCGGGCCGGATCTGATGGCCTATGCGGCGTCGAAATCCGGCGTGATCGCGCTCTCGAAGATGATCGCGGTGCGGTATGCGCCCCAGGGCATCCGCTGCAACGTGGTGATCCCGGGGCTGATGCACACACCGCTGGTGGAGGCGCGCCTGGCCAATCAGCGCAGCGGCGGGGATGTGGCGGCCATCGTGGCCCGGCGCAACGCGCAGCCGCCGATCGGGCGGATGGGTGATGCCTGGGATGTGGCCTATGCGGCGCTGTACCTCGCCTCGGACGAGGCGAAATATGTGACGGGGGCGGAGATCGTGGTGGATGGCGGGCTGACCTTGAAGACGCCTTGAGGGGCTTCGCCCCCCAAACTCCCCAGCAGGAAACTGAGTTTCCTGCACCCTCCACAAATGGTGGTGCAGGAGGCTCGCCTCCTGCTGGGGGAGCGCGAGGGGGCAAAGCCCCCTCGCATCACCGCGCCCCCTTCGATACCCTCGCCATGAACGAAGAGGACAAGCATGCGGATCACGGTTCTGGGTGGTGGCAATGGCTCCTTCGCCGCGGCGGCGGATTTCGCGCTGGCCGGGCATGAGGTGCGGCTCTGGCGGCGCGACGGTTCAGCCGTGGAGGCGCATCGCGCGGCGGGCGGCACCATCACCGTGCTGGACGCGGCCGGCACGCATGTCGCGCAGCCCACCCTGATCACCCATGACCTCGCGGAGGCGGTGCGCGGCGCCGAATTGATCCTCTGCCCAACGCCCGCCACCGCCCAGGCCGATATCGCCCCCCGGCTCGGCCCGCTGCTGGAGGATGGGCAGGTTGTCTTCTTGCCGCCGGGCACGCTGGGCTCGGTGCTGTTTGCGCGGCATAACAAGGCCCGCGCCGCCTTCGCCGAGACCGGCACGCTGCCCTGGCTGGTGCGCAAGCGCAGCGTGCATGAGATCGCCATCACTGTGCGCGCCAAGCGCCTGCCGGTTGGCGTCTTTCCCCGCGACCTGGCGCCCCAGGCGCTCTCGGTGATCAGCCAGGCCTTTCCGGGCGTGATCGAGGATTGCGGCGATGCGCTCTCGGGCGCGCTGATGAACGCGGGCGCGATCATCCATCCGCCGCTCATCATCATGAATGCCGGCCCGCTGGAACATTTCCCGAAATGGGACATCCACAACGAGGGCACCCAGCCCGCCATCCGCCGCACGACGGATGCGCTGGATGCCGAGCGCATCGCGGTGCGCGAGGCGCTGGGCTATCGCGGCCCGCATTTCCCGCTGGCGGATCACTACGCGAGCGAAGGCCCGGAATGGATGTATGGCCGCAAATCGCATGACCGGCTGACGCAATCGGGCGACTGGCGCGAGCGCATCGTGCTGACCGAGCATCGCTACATGCTGGAGGATACGCGCCTGGGCCTCTCGCTCATCATCAGCGCCGCGGAATTGGCCGGCGTGGATGTGCCGCTGGCGCGCGGCTTCTCCGCCATCGGTGCCGCCATTCGCGGCGAAGTGCCGGACCACAAGGGCCGGACGCTGGCCGATGTGGGCCTGGGCGGGATGGAGCGCGCGCAGGTGCAGGAGGTGTTGCAGCATGGCTTCCGCTGAGCGCATCCTGTGCCTCGGCGCGGGGCGCATGGGGCGCGGCATCGCCGTCTGCTTCGCCTATGCGGGGCATGAGGTGACCATCCTCGACTTCAAGCCGCGCGACGAAGCCGGCTTCGTCACGCTGGCGCGCGCCGCGCTGGATGAGGTGCGGACCACCTTCGCCACCCTGGCCGGTCTGGGCCTTTTCGACGCGGCGCATATCCCGGCGCTGATGGCGCGCGTGGGTGTCGTCCCCGCCGCCCATGCCGAGGCCGCGCTGGCCGAGGCGGATCTGGTCTTCGAGGGCGTGCCGGAGATCCTCGAAGTGAAGCGCGATGCGCTGGCCCGCGCTTCGGCGGCGATGCGCGCCGATGCGATCCTCGCCTCCACCACCTCCACCATCCTGGTGGATGACCTTTCACCCGCCGTGGTGAATCCGGCGCGCTTCCTCAACGCGCATTGGTTGAACCCGGCCTATATCGTGCCCTTGGTGGAGGTCTCGCCCGGGAAGGTGACCGCGCCCGAGGTGACAGCGCGGCTGAACGCGACGCTGGAGGGCATCGGCAAGGTGCCGGTGGTCTGCGCGGCCTCGCCCGGCTTCATCGTGCCGCGCATCCAGGCGCTCGCCATGAACGAGGCGGCGCGCATGGTGGAGGAGGGCGTGGCCTCCGCCGCCGATATCGACAAGGCGGTGAAATACGGCTTCGGCTTCCGCTTCGGCGTGCTGGGCGTGTTGGAATTCATTGATTTCGGCGGCGGCGACATCCTGTATCACGCGAGCCGCTACCTCACCGAAGCGTTGGGCAACGAACGCTACGCGGCACCCGAGATCATCGCGCGCAACATGCGCGAGGGGCGGACGGGTGTCGCCGCCGGCCAGGGCTTCCTCGATTATGAGGGGATGGACATTCCGGCCTATCGCCGCGCCCGCCTGGGCGCGCTGCTGGAACGGCTGCGCGCGGAAGGCCTTGCCCGCCCGCCCGTCCTGCCTGACGCTTGACCCCCCGATCCCGAAAGGAGCCCCGCCATGCTGCGCCGCCGTGACCTTGGAATCCTTGCCAGCCTCGCCGCCACCGCAACGGGCGCACAGGCCCAGGCGGCTTGGCCGGAGCGGCAGATCCGCTGGATGGTGGGCTATCCGCCCGGCGGTGCCAGCGACATCTTTGCGCGCCTGCTGGGCCGGCAGATTTCGGCCCGCATCAACCAGCCCGTGGTGGTGGAAAACCGCCCGAGCGGCGGCGCCATCGTCGCGACCGAGGCGGTGATCCGCGCGCCGGCCGATGGCTACACCCTGCTGCACGTGGACAATGGCGTGATGGTCTACAACCCGGCGCTCTATGCCCGGCTGCCCTTCGATCCGGACCGCGATCTGATCAATGTCGGCTTCATCGGCCGCTTCCCGCTGCTGCTGCTGGTGCGCGCCGAAAGCCCGATCCAGAACTTTGCTGATATTCTCGCCGCCTCCCGCACCCGCGCCGTGACCTACGCCACGCCCGCCGTCGCCTCGCCGCATCACATGGCGATGGAGGTGCTGAAGCGCCGCTCCGGCCTGCAGGCCACGCATGTGCCTTACCGAGGCATGCCGGCGGTGATGCAGGATCTGCTCAGCGGCCAGGTGGATTGCGCCATCGCCGATGTGACCAACGCAACGCCCTTCCTGGCCGATCGCCGCGCCCGCGGCCTGGTCGTGCTGGGCGAGGCGCGCACGCCCCGCGCGCCGCAGACGCCCACCGGGCTGGAGCTCGGCCTGCCGGGCACGGTGGCCTATGGCTGGCAGGGCCTGGCGGTGGCGGCGGGCACGCCCGCACCCATCGTCACCCGCCTCAGCGAATTGCTGAATGAGGCAATCCAGACTCCCGAGGCCGTGCGCCAGTTCAATGACACGGGCGCCGAGCCGGTGTTGCGCAGCCCCGCGCAAATGGCGGAATTCGTGCGGGAAGAGAATGCCATCTGGCGGCCGCTGATCCGGGAGCTGGGGATCCGGCTGGATAGTTGAGACCGAAAAAGGGCCTCCGGCGGCTGGGGCCGAAAGGCCCCAGACCCCAATCCATTCAAGGTGTCTGGGGCCCCGGCCCCAGCCGCCGGAGGCCCTTTTTTCTTCCCCTCTCCTGGCCTATCTCACAGCGCCCGTCACCCGAAGGAAGCCCATGCCCCGCTGGCCCCTCCTCATCGCCGCCCTTCTGCTCACCGCCCCGGCCCTGGCCCAGCTGCCGGATCGCGCCGCCGCCGAGCGTTGTGCGGCGGGGCTCCAGCCCATGGGGCAGCAGATCTTCACGCGCGCCCTGCCGGGCGTGCTGGGGGGCGCCTCCATCCTGGACGCGGTGCGCGCGGCCGCGGCCTCCGTGGCGCTCTCGGCGGCGATGAACCGGGATGGCGCGCGCCAGGCGGCGGAGGCGGCGGGCGGCTGCCTCGCCTTGGCGCGCCCGGGCTGAGGCCTCAGCCGGCGCGGGCCAGGATGCGTCGGGCGCGGATCAGGATGGGTTCATCCACCATCATGCCATCCACCACGAAGGAACCGCGCCCCGCGCGCGCGGCTTCTTCGCCCGCCGCGATCTGGCGGCGCGCGAGGTCCAGCTCCGCAGCGCTGGGCGAGAAGCCCTCATTCAGGATCGGCACCAGCGAGGGGTGGATGCAACTGGCCCCCACCAGCCCCGCGCGGCGAGAGCGCGCGACCAGGGCGCGGATTTTTTCGGGGTCCTTGTAGTCGGCCACGGTGCCGAGCGTGCCGAGCGGCGCCACGCCCGCCGCCACCGCCGCCAGCACCATCTGCCGCTTGGCCATGGCGATGATCTCGTCATCCGCCGCCGCGCCGCATTCGGCCGCCAGATCCTCGGCGCCGACCAGCAGCCCCGCGATGCGCGGCGAGGCGCGGGCGATCTCCGCCATGCGTTGCAGTGCGGCGGCGGTCTCGATCATGGGCAGGATGCACATGGTGCCGGTCAGCAATTCGGCGGCGAGCTGCACATGATCCGGCCCCAGCACCTTGGTCAGCAGGATGCCATCGGCGCCGGCCGCCACCGCCGCCTCGATATCGCCCACCGCCTGGGCGATCGGGCGGTTCACGCGCACCAGCACATCGGCGCCACCCGCGCGCGCGATGGGGATGGCGGCGGCGAGTGCCGCGCGCGCCTCGGCCTTGCGGTCGGCGGGGACGCTGTCCTCCAGGTCGAGCAGGATCGCATCGGCGCCGGAGGTCGCGGATTTCTCCACGAAGCGCGGCACATTCGCGGGCACATAGAGCATCGAGCGCCAGATGCGGGTCATTGGGGCTTCTCCTGATCGAGCACGATGCCGGCCGCGCGCAGCCGTGCGAGTTCCTCGGCCCCCAGCAGCGGGCCGAGCAGCGCGTCATTGTCCTGGCCCAGCGTGGGGGCCGGGTTGCGCAGGATGCCGGGGGTGACGGAGAGGCGCGGCACCTCGCCATGCATGGGCAGCCAGCCCTCGGGCATCTCGGCATCGGGCACTTCGATCAGCGCTTCGCGGCCGGCGACATAGTGGTCCTGCTCCAGGCCGGCCACATCCATGATGGGGCCGATGGTGACGCCGTCGCGGTCAAACTGCGCCAGCGCCTCCTCCATGGTGAGTTGCGCCACGGCGTCGCGCACCACGGCGTCGATCTCTTCGATGTGGCGGATGCGGTCGCTGTTGGTGCGAAAGCGCGGGTCCTCCACCAGTTCGGGGCGGCCGATGCTTTTCATCAGCTTCACGAAGATCGCCTGGGTGGAACTGGACAGGCCGACCCAGCCGCCATCTCGGGTCTGATAAGCGTTGCGCGGTGCCGTATTGGTGCTGCGACTGCCGGTGCGCGGCTTCACTTTCCGCGAGATGCGGTAATTGGCCATTTGCGGTTCCAGCACGGAGAAAATCGGCTCGAACAGCGAGAGATCCACCACCTGGCCCTGGCCGGTGCGCTCGGCATGGCGCAGCGCGATGAGGGTGGAGGCCGAGCCCATCAGCCCGGCATAGGCATCGGCCATGAACATGGGCGGGAGCACGGGCGGGCGGTCGGCATAGCCATTGATCGCGGCGAAGCCGGAATAGCCTTCCACCAGCGTGCCGAAGCCGGGCTTGTGCGCGAAGGGCCCGGTTTGCCCCCAGCCGGAGACGCGCACGATGACGAGTCGGGGGTTCAATGCATGCAGCGTGGCAGGGGAAAGCCCCATCTCCTCCAGCACGCCGGGGCGAAAGCTTTCCACGAAAATGGCGGCGGTTTCGACCAGGCGCTTCACCACGGCGATGGCGTCGGGCTGGCGGAGGTCGAGGCAGATGCTGCGCTTGTTGCGGCACCAGGTCTTCCAGGAGGTCTCGACGCCGCCGACTTTCCAGGCGCGCAGCGAATCCCCAGCGGGGGGCTCCACCTTGATGACCTCGGCCCCCTGGTCGCTCAGCATCTTGGTGAGCATGTTGCCGGCGACCAGGCGCGAGAGATCCACCACGCGCAAGCCATCCAGCGCGCTCTGCGCGCCGGCGTCGAATTCGCGCCGTGTCAGCATGTCACTCCCCGTCCGAACTGGGCGTCAGGCTAGCAGGACAGGCGAAAACGCCTAGCCTCGCGCGGTCCCCGTCATTCCGTGCTTGCAACCGGTGCGGGCACTGCGCCACGCTCCCGCCCAAACACAGGGAGAGAAACATGTTCAAGCGCCGCCATATCCTGGCCGCCGCCCCGGCGGCCGCGCTCGCCCGCCCCGCCATGGCGCAGCCGGCCTGGCCCTCCGACCGGCCGGTGGAGGTCATCGTCCCCTTCCCCGCGGGCGGTGGGGTGGATGTGATGACGCGGCTGATCATGCCGCTGGTCGCCGCGCAGATCCCCGGGCTGCGGCATGTCGTCACCAATCGCAGCGGGGCGGCCGGGCAGATCGGGCTGGAGGCCACCTTCAACGCGGCGCCGGATGGCTACACGCTGGGCGCGACCACGCTGCCCGCGCACAACGCCATCCCGATGGAGCGGCCGGCCCGCTTCCGCGCCATGGATTTCACCTTTCTCGCCAATATCGTCGAGGATGCGAATTGCTTCTACGTGCGCGCCGACAGCCCCATCCGGAGCGTGGCCGATCTGATCGCCGCCGCACGCGCGCGGCCTGGCCAGATGACCTATGCGACCACGGGCATCGGCTCGGATGATCACCTGTTCATGCTGGCCTTCGAGCAGGCGGCGAATGTGCCGCCCCTGATCCATGTGCCCTTCGCCGGCGCCGCACCGCTGATCCCGCAATTGCTGGGCGGGCATGTGGATGTGGCCGCGATCAATGTGGGCGATGCGCTGCAGTTGAAGCGCGAGGGGCGGCTGCGCATCCTGGCGCAGGCCAGCGCCACGCGCTGGGCCGAGGCCGCCGATGTGCCGACCTTCCGCGAGGTGGGCTTCGACATCCTGCATGGCGCGGCGCGCGGCATTGTGGGCCCGCCCGGCCTGCCCGCGCCGATCACCGAGCGCTTGACCCAGGCCTTTGCGGTGGCGCTGCGGGACGGCGATTTCCTGCGTGAGGCGCAGCGACAATTCATGCCGTTGAACCCGCTGGTGGGGGCGGAATATCGTGCGATGGCGCAGCGGACGGATGATCAATTGAAGGCGCTGTGGCAGCGCCGGCCTTGGCGGGGGTAACAACCGGGGTCTGGGGCCTCTCGGCCCCAGCCGCCGGAGGCAACTTTCTTCAGTTCTCTGCCCGTCGCCTCAGCGCCCGATCCACCAGCAGCAGCACCAGCGTGAAGGCGATCAGCAGCACCGCGACGGCCGCCATGGCGGGGTCCAGGTTCTCGTTGATCCCGTCCCAGATGCGGCGCGGCAGGGTGAAGACATCGCGCGAGGCGATGAAGAGCACCAGCACCAGCTCATCCCAGGAATGGATGAAGGCGAAGATGGCCCCCGACACGATGCCCGGCATGATGCGCGGCAGGATCACCCAGCGCAGGGTCTGCGACAGCGAGGCCCCCATGCCGCGCGCCGCCTGCTCCAGTCGCGGGTCGAAGGCGGCGAGCGCCGTGGATACGGTGATCACCACATAGGGAATGCCGGTGACGCCATGCGCGATCACCACGCCGAGGAAGCGGTCGAGCAAGCCCAGCGGCCCGAAATAGCGGTAGAGCCCGATGGCATAGACGATGGAGGGGATGATCAGCGGCAGCAGCATGAGCAGCCGCACGAGGTCGGTCGAACGCCGCGAAATCCGCCAGCAGCCGATGGCGCAAAGCGTGCCCGCGACGACGGAGAGCACGGTGGAGGCGAGCGCGATAAGGAAGCTCTGCCAGATGGAACCCAGCCATTCGGGCGAGGTCAGCACGGTGCGGAAATGCTGGAGGCTCAGCGTTTCCTTGGGCAGGGAAAGGAAGCGCTGGTCGGTCAGCGCCACCGGCAGGACGATGAGAATGGGCAGCACCAGATACAGCGCCGTGACCCAGGCCAGGCCGCGCCCCCAGGGGCCGGCGCCGTGCGTGCCGTGCATGGGCTAGCTCCCCGTGCCGAACATGCGGCGGAGGTCCACGATGCGGGAGAAGACCAGCAGCGTGACGATGATGGTCAGCACCAGCACGGTCGCCATCATCGTGCCCAGGCCCCAGCGGATCAGGTCGAGGATTTGCAGGCTGATCCACTCCGCCACCATCAGCGTCTTGCCACCGCCCAGGATGGCCGGCGTGATGTAGAAGCCGAGCGAGAAGATGAAGACCAGCACGCCCGCCGCGATCACGCCCGGCATCGAAAGCGGCAGGAAGACCTGGCGAAACACCTGCGCGCGGGAGGCGCCGAGGCCGCGGGCGGCGGCGAGAAGGCGTGGGTCAATCTCGCGCATCGCGGCCAGCATGGGCAGCACCGCGAAGGGCACCATGTAGTGCACCATGCCGACCAGGATGCCGAATTCGTTCCAGACCAGCGGCAGCGGCTCGGTGATCACGCCCGCCTGCATCAGGCTGTTGTTCACCAGGCCCTGGCGCCGCAGCAAGGTCACCCAGGCAAAGGCGCGGACGAGCACGGAAATCCAGAGCGGCACCAGCACCGCCAGCATCCACCAGGCGCGCGCGCGCGGGCTCGCCAGCGTGATCGCATAGGCGATGGCATAGCCCAGCAGCAGCGCGAAGAAGGTGGTGATGAGGCAGATGCGCAGCGTGGTGAGCATCACGCGCTGCACGCCCTCCGAGGTCAGGATGCGCTCGTAATTGCCGAGGCCGGGCTCCGGCTCGGTCACGGAAATCGCCAGCACCTGAAGGATGGGTGCCACGTAGAAGGCCAGCACCAGGAACAGCGCCGGCAGGATCAGCAGCCACCAACCCGCGAGTCTCATGCCGCATCTTCCAGAACCGGCACCGCGGCATCGGCGGGCCAGCCCAGGCGCACGGGCAGGCCCTCGGTGGGCGCGATGGCCGATTTCCAGGCGGGCTGGATCACGCGCAGATCGCCCAGATGCTCGGTCGCCACCACCAGCGAGAAGCCGGCGCCGAGATAGGACCAGGAACGGATCTGGCCGGTGACCTCGTTTTCTTCGCCCTCGCCCTCGGCCAGCACGCGCAGCTTTTCCGGGCGCAGGGAGAGCAGGGAAGGGGCGTCGGGCGTGGGGATTTCCACGGGGCCGGCGAAGCGCACATGCAGCCGCGCGGCACCCGCTTCCAGCAGCATGCCGGCCGCATCCGGCCCGCGCGCGATGCCCTGCAGGAAGTTGGACTTGCCCAGGAAATCCGCGACAAAGCGCGTGCGCGGTCGCTCATAGAGCGCGGCCGGATCGCCCAGCTGCACCAGCTTGCCATGGTTCAGGATGGCGATGTGGTCCGAGAGGGAGAGCGCCTCCTCCTGGTCATGCGTCACATTGATGAAGGTGCGGCCGATGCGGCGATGCAGCGCCTTCAGCTCCTCCTGCAATTCTGCGCGCAGCTTCTTGTCGAGGGCGGAGAGCGGCTCATCCAGCAACAGCAGCGCGGGCTCGAAGACCAGCGCGCGGGCGAGCGCCACGCGCTGCTGCTGCCCGCCCGAGAGCTGACGGGGCAGGCGCTCGGCGAAGGCCGAGAGCTGCACGAGGTCGAGCGCCGCGCGCACCTTGGCGTCACGATCGGCGCGGGATTGGCCGCGCACGCGCAGCGGGAAGGCGACGTTCTCGGCCACGGTCAGGTGCGGAAACAGCGCATAGCCCTGGAAGACCATGCCGAAATCGCGCTTCTCCGGCGGCAGGGGCGTGATGTCGCGCCCATCCAGCAGCACATGCCCCTCGCTCGGCTCCACGAAGCCCGCGACGGCCATGAGGATGGTGGTCTTGCCCGAGCCGCTGGGGCCGAGCAGCGTCAGGAACTCGCCCTGGCGGACCTCCAGCGAGACATCATCCACCGCGGTGAAGCTGCCATAGCGCTTGGTCAGGCGCCGCAGCCCGAGCGCATGCCCCGCAGCGCTCAAGCCACCCCGCGCGGTAGCGCTCAAGCCACGTAATCCGGCTGTTCGCGGTCCAGCTTTCGGCGCAGCGCCTGCCAGGGCAGCCAGCCCTTCGTGGGTCCGGTGCCGAACTGGTTGCGCGTGCGCTGCACCGTCTGCGTTGAGGGCAGGGCCAGCGCCGCGCCCGAGGATTGCGCGGTGAGCTGGATGCGGCAGGCCTGCTCCAGGTAGTACATCCAGTAGAAGGCCTCGGCGACGGTGTGGCCCACCGTCAGCAGCCCGTGATGGCGCAGGATCATGCAGGGCTTGTCGCCGAGATCCCGCACCAGGCGCTCGCGCTCCGAGAGGTTGTCATCGGCCGCGATGCCTTCGTAGTCATGCAGCGCCACGCGCCCGTCGAATTCCATGCTGATCTGATTCAACGGCAGCAGCGCGCCCTGCTGCGCCGCCACCGCCATGCCGGCCAGCGTATGGGTGTGCATCACGCACATCGCATCCTCGCGCTCGCGGTGCACGGCGGAGTGGATGACGAAGCCGGCCGGATTCACGGGCCAGGCGGTCTCCTGCGCAGGCTCCCCTTCGGCATCCACGACGACGAGGCTTGAGGCGGTGATCTCCTCGAAGAGCATCCCATAGGGGTTCACCAGGAAACGATGGCCCTCGCCGGGCAGGCGCGCGGAGAGATGGGTGAAGACCAGATCCGTCATCCCGAAATGCGCGATGAGGCGATAGGCGGCGGCCAGGTCCTCGCGTACCTCCCGCTCACTCGGCACATGGTTCGGATCAGGCCGGACGGGCGGCGGAGGGAGGGGCATCAATAGCCTCGCGCGGGGTCGTAGAGGTGAGGGGGTGTTTCGCCGCGTTCCAACATGGCGATGACGCCCGCGATATAGCGCGCGCGCTCGGCCCGCGTCGGCAGGCTCGCCGTGTGGGGGGTCACGATGACGCCCGGATGCGTCCAGGCGGGGTTGTCGGGCGGCAGGGGCTCGGGGGTGAAGACGTCGAGCACGGCGCCGGACAATTGGCCGGAATCCAGCGCGGCCAGAATATCCGGCAGCACCTGCTGCGCGCCGCGGCCGACCTGCACCAGGCCCGCGCCACGCGGCAGCTTGGCCAGCAGGGGGGCGGCGATGATGCCCGTCGTCTCGGCCGTGGCGGGCAGCAGGCAGACCAGCACATCCGTGCCGGCGAGGAATGCATCCAGCTCATCCGCTCCGGCGAAGCTCGCAACACCCGGGATGTCCTTGCGGCTGCGCGACCACCCGCGCACGGGAATGCCGAGGCCCTGCAACATGCGCGCCGTGTGCTCGCCCATCGCACCCAGGCCCATGATGCCGACGGTGCGCGCGGCGGCGGCGTAAGGTGGGTCCACGTTTTCCCAAGCGCGCGCCGCCTGTTGCAGCGCCATGCGCCGCGCTTCCTTGGCCAGCGACAGCACCGCCCAGCAGACGAATTCCCCCATGCGCTGCGCGGCTTCCCAGGGCACGCAGCGGATCAGCGGCACGTGCTTCGGCAGATGCGGATCGGCGGCGATGTGATCCACCCCCGCGCCCGAGCCGAAGATCGCCTTCAGCCGGGGAAATTGCGCAAGGCGCCCGGGCTCGGGGTCCCAGACGACGGCGTATTCCACCAGCGCGGGATCGAGGCCCGGCTCATCCCACCAGCGCACATCCATATGCGAGGGAAAGCCCGCCGCCCATTCGGGAACGGCCTCCGCCCCGCCCGACTTCACCACCAGGATCATGCGCCGCTCAGCCGGTCACCATGTCAATGTAGTCGGCATTCACCCGTGCATAATTCTCGCCCCACCAGCGGCCATTCTGCGCCACCTGGACCCGCGCATTGGCCGGGTCGGTCGGGTTGAAGCGGCGGAATTCCTCGGGCACCACGGCGGCCGCGGCCGGGTTGGTCGGGCCATTGCCGAGGAATTTCAGCAACTCCACCTGCTGCTCGGCATTGGCGAGCATGGAGGCCAGCAGGCGCTGCGCCATCTCCCCGCCCGGATTGCCGCGCGGGCTGACGAAGATGCCCGGCTGCAGGATCCCCTGGTTCCAGATGAACTTGAAGCGGCCATTGCTCTCCTGTTCGAGAACCTTGGCGCGGGTGTGCCAGATCTGGCCCATCACCGCCTCGCCCGTGCGGATGAACTGCTCGGATTCCGCGCCGCTGGTCCAGAAGACCAGGTTGCGGCGGATTTCCCGCACGCGGGCCAGGGTGGCGCGCACGTCGAGCGGGTAGAGATTGGCCATGTCCTTGCCGAGCGACATCTGCGCCGCATCCAGCGCGCCCGCCGCATCACGCCGCAGCAGCCGCGTGCCGGGGAATTTGCGGAGGTCCCAGAAATCCGCCCAGCTGGTCGGCGCCTCGGGGAAGCGCTGGCTGTCATAGACCAGCACATTGCTGAAGGAGTAGGGCGCCGCGCCGTGATCCAGCGCGAAGGTCGGGCCGATCACATGCTCGCGATTCACCACGCCGTAATCCACGCGGTTCAGCAGGTTCAAGCCCCCCAGCAGGAAGGCTGAGGTGGCGGAGCTGTCGCACAGATCCCAGGTGGTGCGCCCGCTCTCCACCATGGAGCGGATGCGGCCGGCGGAGGGCCCGGTGCTGTCCTGTACCACGCGCCAGCCCGGATTGGCGGCCTGGAAGGGGTCGCCGTAATGGCGGCCGAAGGCCTGGTTGGCGATGCCGCCCCAATTCACCATGACGAGCTGTCGCTGGGCCTGGGCCTCGGCCCCGCCCGCGGCACCCACGCCCAGCGCGGCGAGGCCGGCGAGCAGCGTGCGGCGATCCACCTGGCCGTTGCGGAATTTCCGGAGCGCCAGCTCGACGCAATCCTGTTGGAAGCTCTGCATCTTCATCTCCTGCGAAGAGGCAAAGCACACCACGCGGCTCTCCCGCCGTCCATCGCCGATTGCAGGGCCATCGCGGCCCGGCCGCCCGGCCTTGCCCAATCCTGGGGCTTCTGCCCAAGCCATTCGCAGCGCCTGGCCCCATGCCCCCGGCGCCGCCCCGGTGCTGGCTTGATCACGCCCGCCATCGGCGCATCATTCCCGCGTCGCGCAAAGGACAGGATCGCATGAGCAAACCCTTTCACCTCGGCTGGTTCCTCCAGGGTTCCTCCGTCCAGGCCTGGGGCGAGCCCTGGACCGGCGCCATCGGCCGCGACTGGCGCGTGCCGGAGCTCTTCTGCGACCTGGGCCGCGCGCTGGAGCGCGCCTGCTTCGACTATGTGCTGATCGAGGACAGCTCCTATATCGGCGAGAGCTTCGGCGGCTCCCGCCAGATCTATCTGGAGCAGGGCATCGCCGTCCCCCGCCAGGACCCGAGCGTGATCGCAACCCTGATGGCCGCCGCGACCAGCCGCATCGGCATCGTGCCCACGCTGTCCACCTTCGCCTATCCGCCCTATCTGCTGGCGCGGCTCGTCGCCTCGCTGGACCAGGTTTCGGGCGGGCGGATCGGCTGGAACATGGTGACCGGCAGCAGCGACTATGCCGCGATGAATTACGGCATGCCCGGCATGCCCGACCATGACCACCGCTACGATGTGGCGGATGAATACATGGCCGCCGTGAATTCCCTTTGGGATTCCTGGGAGCCGGGGGCGATCATCGCGGACACCGCGAGCGGCATCCTGGTGGATCACACCAAGGTGCATGCGGCGGATTTCAAGGGGAAGTTCTTCTCGACGCGCGGCCCGCTCAATTCCGGCCCCTGCCTGCAAGGCCGTCCGGTCATCGCCCAGGCCGGCGGCAGCCCGCGCGGCAAGCGCTTCGCCGCACTCCACGCCGATACGGTGGTGGCGAGCGTGAAGGGGGCGGCGGGCATGCGCGCCTATCGTGATGATGTGCGCGCCCATGCCCTGGCCCAGGGGCGTGATCCGGACCGCATCAAGATCCTCTTCCTGGTGAACCCGCTGATCGCGGAAACCATGGAGGAGGCGGAACTGCGCCGCCGCCAGCGCCTGGCGCGTGCAGAAGCCCAGGTGCCGCAGATGCTGGCGCATTTCGGCAAGATCACGAATATCGATTTCGGCAAGATGGACATGGATGCGCCAGTCAGCTCGATGGAGCTGCACACCAATGGCCACCAGCAATCGCTGGATGATTTCAAGCGCTTCGCCGGCAACCGCAGCCTGCGCGAGGCGATGCTGGGCTATCGCGGCAATCCGGGCTCGGTCGAGCTGATCGGCACGCCGGACAGCGTGGCGGCGCGCATGGAGGAGGTGATGCAGGAGGCGGGCGGCGACGGCTTCCTGATCACGCTCACCGATGTCAGCCGCCGCAGCATCGCTGAGATCGCCGATGGGCTGGTGCCGGCGCTGCAGGCGCGCGGCCTGGCGCGCCGCGCCTATGGCCACGAGCAGTTCCGCGACAATCTGCTGGAGTTCTGAGGTGGAGCATCTCTCGCTCGGTGCGAATGGCGCGCGCTTCCATGTGGCGCGGCTGGGCGCCGGGCCGCCGCTTCTGCTGCTGCATGGCTGGCCGGAATTCTGGCTGACCTGGGAGCCGGTGATGCAGCGCCTGGCCGATCGCTTCACGCTGATCGCGCCCGATCTGCGCGGCTTCGGCGCCAGCGACAAGCCCGATGGGCCCTTCGGCGCGGCTGAGCATGCGGCGGATCTGGTGGCGCTGCTCAATGCGCTGGATGTGCCGCGCGCGGGGGTGGTGGGGCATGATGTGGGCGGGGCGGTGATGCAGGCGCTGGCGCGCGCGGCGCCGGAGCAGATCACGGGGCTGTTCTTTTTCGACTTCGTCTATCCCGCGATCGGCGCGCGCATGGGGATGCCCGATCGGCTCAACGAAATCTGGTACCAATCCTTCCACCAGATGGAGATGGCGCCCGCGCTGGTCGGCGCGTCACGCGATTCCTGCAGGGCCTATTTCGGGCATTTCCTGCGGCATTGGTCGCATCGGAAAGACGCCTTCGACGATGTGCTGGAAGACTTCGTGGACAACTTCCTCAGCCCCGGCAACCTGGCCGGCGGCTTCGCCTATTACCGCGCGGCCCATGCCGGGCGCGTCGCCATGATGCAGGGCGCGGCGCCCGCTTTGCCGCCCATCACGCTACCCACCTGCGTGCGCTGGGCCGAGCATGATCCGATCTTCCCCTACGCCTGGACCGACCGGCTGCACGAGACCTTCCCCGACCTCGATCTGGCGATGTTCGAGGGCGTCGGGCATTTCCCGCATCGCGAGGATCCGGACCGGGCCGCGGCGGAAATTGCGCGGTTCTTCGGGTGGCGGGGGTAGACTAACCCCGCGTGGGGACCGAGGGGCCAGGCCCCTCGGGCACCCCGGCAGGAAACCAGTTTCCTGCACCTTCATCAAAGAACTGAACCATCTTCAAAAAGGAAGATCCAAGAAACCAGTTTCTGGGTGGGAGAGGGCGAGAGGGCAAAGCCCTCTCGCATTCTCAGGTCGCGCAAAGTCACTCGCTCTCTTCCGTGACAGGCACCCCCGCCACCCGCGTCCGCGTCCGCAGCGTCACGAATTCCTCCGCCGCCGTCGGATGAATGCCGATGGTGCGGTCGAAATCTTGCTTGGTGGCGCCCATCACCACCGCGATGCCGATGCCCTGCATGATCTCCGCCGCATCCTCGCCCAGCATATGCGCGCCCAGGATGCGCTGCGTGGCCTGGTCCACCACCAGCTTCATCAGCGTCTTGCGGCCGGGGCGCCCGCTGATGGTGTGGCGCATCGGCGTGAAGCGCGTCACGTAGATGTCCACGGGCCCGCGCGCGGCGGCTTCCTCCTCCGAGAGCCCCACCGTGCCGATGGGGGGCGAGGTGAAGACGGCGCTCGGCACATTTTCATAGCTCGCGCGGCGCGGCTTGTTGCCGAAGAGCGTATCGGCCAGCGCATGGCCCACCGCCGTCGCCATGGGGGTGAGGTTCACGCGGTCCGTCACGTCGCCGATGGCGTAGATGTGGGGAATATTGGTCGCGTGGTCCTCATCCACCGGGATCACGCCATTCCTGCCGGTGATGACGCCGGCGCGCTCCAGCCCCAGGCCCGGCGTGTTCGGCGCGCGGCCGGTGCAGAAGAAGACCGCATCCACCTCGCGCATCGCATTGTTGCTCAGCGACACCATCAGATGATCGCCCAGCTTCGCGATCCGCGTGGGCATCACGCCGGCATTCATGACGATGCCCTGCGCTTCCATCGCCTCCACCACGGCGGTGCGGATATCGCCGTCGAAGCCGCGCAGCGGCAATTCGGCGCGGTAGAAGACCTCTACCGCCGCCCCCAGCCCGCGCAGCAGCCCCGCGAATTCCAGCCCGATATAGCCGCCGCCGATCACCGCGACGCGCTTGGGCAGCGCCTTCAGCGTGAAGAGGTCATCCGAGACCAGGCCCAGCTCGGCGCCCGGAATATCCAGCTTGGTGATGCGCCCGCCGGTCGCCACCACGATGCGCTCGGCCGTCACGCGCTTGCCGCCAACATCGAGGGTATGCGCGTCCAGGAAGGTCGCGCGCGCGTCGAAGCTCGTCACACCCGCGCCGCCCAGCAACTTGCCATAAATTCCCGAAAGCCGCCCCACCTCGGCATCGCGCTTGGCGGCGAGCTTGGCCCAGTCATGGCCGTGATTTTCCAAGTGCCAGCCGAAGGCCGCGGCATCCTCGGCCCACATGCCGTATTCGGCGGCGTTGACCATGATCTTCTTCGGCACGCAGCCGACATTCACGCAGGTGCCGCCCCAGAACCGCTCCTCCGCTACACCCACACGGGCACCATGACCGGCGGAGATGCGGGCCATGCGGACGCCGCCGGAACCACCGCCGATGACGAAGAGATCGAAGTCGTAGGGCATTCAGGAAACTCCCAGAGAAGAATCCAGGGCTCTGCCCTGGACCCGCTGGGGCCGGGAGGCCCCAGACCCCAGAAATAGGCGCACCACGCCGGATCAGGAAGGGCGGCGCGGGACGACCATGCGGGGGGCGAAGACCTGCACCGCTTCGCCGGACTGGTTCAGCGTGGTGATGCGCACCATCGCCGAGCCACGATCCGGGCGCGAACGCGAGGGGATCACCTCCAGCACCTCGATCTCCACGCTGAGCGCATCGCCCGGGCGCGTGGGGCGCGGCCATTGCAACTCGCCCCCCGCGCCGACAATCCCGCCCGCCAGATGGCCGATCGCGCGCACCACCAGGCGCATGGTGAGCGCCGCCGTGTGCCAGCCACTCGCCGCCAGGCCCTGGAAGAGCGGATGCAGCGCCGCTGCCGCAGGGTCGGTGTGGAAGGGCTGCGGGTCGTAGCGCCCGCCGAATTCGATGATCTCCGCCTCGCTCACCACCAGCGGGCCGGCGCGGAACACCTGGCCCGGCCGAAGGTCTTCCAGGTAAAGCAACTGCGCGGCCCCACCCAGGCGCGAGCACAGCAGCACCAGCCCGCCATCCGGGTCCCGCACATAGGAGAGCGTCTGACCCCAGGGCTTCGCCACCGGCGCCAGCACCTCCGTGGCGCCTGCCTCCAGCGCGCGGGCATGGGCGGCCGCGACATCCGGCACCTCGAAGGCGATGTCCTGCCCGCCATCCGCATGGGCGGGGGCGAGGGCCAGGCCGGTTTCGCGCGCGATGAAATCCTGGCGCGCGAAGCCCAGCACCGTCTCGCCCGTCTCCATGGCGATGTAGTCCGCGCCCAGCGCCATGCGCTCGGTCAGACCAAAGGCGCGGGCGTAGAAATCGGCGCTGGCCCGGGCATCGGGCACATGGCGCAGCACGCGGGCCATGCGGATCATGGCGCGGGAATCGCCGTGCAGAGTTCCACCAGCGCGCCATTCGGGTCACGCAGATAGGAGACGACCTGGCCCCAGGGCTTTTCCACCGGCGCCAAAACCTCCGTGCCGCCGGCCGAAAGCGCGCGGGCATGGGCGGCGGGCACATCCTCCACCTCGAAGGCGATCTCCTCGCCGGGCGGCTTCGCATCGGGGCGGGTGGGGGTGAAGTCCAGCCCCATCTCGCTGCCGCCGACAAAGCCCTCTCGGCAGAAGGCCAGCGCGGTGGCGCCGGTTTCGAGGGCGATGAAATCCTCGCCGGCCGCGAAGCGCGTGGCGAGGCCGAAGGCGCGGGCGTAGAAATCCGCCGTGGCCACGGCATCGGGCACGTAGCGGATCACCCAGGCGAGTTTCATGGCGATGCATCCCCCATCATCGGCGGCAGCTTAGGCAGGCCCCACCCAGTTGTCAGCCGCGCGGTTGCCCGCCTAGCCTCCCGCCCAACACAGGAGGAACACCCCATGCCCCGCCGCATCATTGATCTTTCGGTCGCGCTCAAGGCCGGCATCGCGAGCGACCCGCCGCATATGCTGCCCGAGATCGAATATGTGGACCACCACATGAGCGCGCCGGCCATGGCAGCCTATATGGGCGTGCCGGTGGAGGCCCTGCCCAATGGCGAATATGCCGCCATCGAGCGGGTGAAGATCAGCACCCACAACGGCACCCATCTGGACGCGCCCTATCACTATTTCTCCCGGATGAATGAGCGCACGGTGCCAGGCGGCGAGCCCTCCTGGCGGATTGACGAGGTGCCGCTGGAATGGTGCTTCTCCAGCGGCGTAAAGCTGGATTTCCGCGCCAAGCCCGATGGCTATGTCTGCACGCCCGACGATGTGAAGCGCGAGCTGGACCGCATCCAATACGCGCTGAAGCCGCTCGACATCGTGCTGGTGAACACCGCCGCCGCCGCGCGCTATGGCGAGGACGACTTCATCGATTCCGGCTGCGGCATGGGCAAGGCGGCGACGCTTTGGATGCTGGAGCAGGGGGTGCGCGTCGTCGGCACCGATGCCTGGTCCTGGGATGCGCCCTTCAGCCACACCCGCCGGAAAGTCGCCGAGACGGGCGATGCCTCGCTGATCTGGGAGGGCCATCGGGCAGGGCGCGAGATCGGCTACAGCCATCTGGAAAAGCTCGCCAATCTCGACCAGCTGCCGGATCACGGCTTCACCGTCGCCTGCTTCCCGGTGAAGGTCTATCGCGGCAGCGCGGGCTGGACGCGCGC
>JAIYDS010000077.1 GCA_027487385.1 Acetobacteraceae bacterium
ACGGCGGGGGCGATCTCCAGGATCAGCCGCGGGTCGAAGGGCTTGGGGATGATGTATTCCGGCCCGAAGACCGGCGCCGTGCCGCCATAGGCGGCGGCCACCACCTCGCTCGCCTCCACCCGGGCGAGTGCGGCGATGGCCTCGACGGCCGCGACCTTCATCGCTTCATTGATTGTGGTCGCACCTGCATCCAATGCGCCGCGGAAGATGAAGGGGAAGCAGAGGACGTTATTCACCTGGTTGGGATAGTCCGTCCTCCCGGTGGCCACGATCGCATCGGGGCGGGCGGCGCGCACCGCCTCGGGCAGGATTTCCGGGTCGGGGTTGGCCAGCGCCAGCACCAGGGGCCGGGGCGCCAGCTTGTGCAGCCATTCCCCCTTCAGCACGCGCGGGGCGGAGAGGCCCAGGAAGACATCGGCGCCGTCCAGCACCTCGGGCAGGGTGCGGGCATTGGTCTCCTGCGCGTAGCGGGCCTTGGTGGCGTCGAGCCCGGGGCGGCCGGCATAGACCACGCCCTCGATGTCGCAGACCGTCACGTTTTCGCGCTTCAGGCCCATGGTCAGCAGCAAATCGAGGCAGGCCAGCGCCGCGGCACCGCCGCCCGTGTTCACCAGCTTCACGTCAGCGAGGTTCTTGCCCTGCAGCAGCAGCCCGTTGCGCACGGCGGCGGCCACGATGATGGCGGTGCCGTGCTGGTCGTCATGGAAGACCGGGATGTTCATCCGCGCGCGCAGCCGGGCCTCGATCTCGAAGCATTCGGGCGCCTTGATGTCCTCCAGGTTGATGGCGCCGAAGCTGGGTTCCAGCGCGGCCACCACCTCGACGAAGTGATCGATCTCGGTCGCCTGGACTTCGATGTCGATGGAGTCGATGCCGGCGAAGCGCTTGAAGAGGACGGCCTTGCCCTCCATCACCGGCTTCGACGCGAGCGGCCCGATATTCCCCAGCCCCAGCACCGCCGTGCCATTGGTGATGACGGCGACCATGTTGCCGCGCGTGGTGTAGTCCCAGGCTTTGTCGGGATCGGCCGCGATCTCCTCGCAGGCGGCGGCGACGCCTGGGGAATAGGCCAGCGCCAGGTCCCGCTGCGAGGCCATGCGCTTGGTGGGTTCGATGGCGAGCTTTCCGGGCCGCGGGAAGCGGTGATAGTCGAGTGCGGCGCGGCGGAAATCATCATCCATGTTGTCGTTCCTTCTGCCCGGCGAAGATGCGGTCTTCCCGCCCGCCTCGCAACCGCCCGGAATTGTCGCGGCTTTGTGACATCCGTCCCGCTTTTCTCACAGACAGCGCGCAAGGCCACTGATTCGCTTCCGTGATCCCGCAAATGGGAATGGAGGAAGGTTCAGGATGCGCTCGTCATTGCCGTTGCGGGCCGGGCTCATGCTCGGCGCCGCGCTCATCGCGCTCGCCGCCGGGCGCCCTGTCGCCGCGCAATCCGATGCGGAGACCATCGCCGAATTGCGCCGGCAGATGCAGGCCATGCAGCGCCGGCTGGAGGCGCTGGAGCAGGGGGCCGCGGCGGCACGCCCGCGGCCCGAGGCCGAACAGGCCGTGCGCCGCGCGCGGGAGGCCGAGCGCGCGGCGCGCGCCGCCGAACAGGCGGCGGCCGCCTCGGCCGCCAGCAGCCGCGCGGCCCTGGAGACGGCCCGGGCTGCGCCCCCGCCGGCCCTGGCTGCCGCCGCGCCGCGCCCGGTCACTGAGGGGACGCTGCCCAATTCCTTCCGCCTGCCAGGCACGGACACCTCCGTGCGGCTCTACGGCATCATCGCCACCTCCCTGACGCAGGATTTCGGGCCGCGGAACCGCGCCGATGTGATCACCGCCCAGGCGATTCCCTTCAATGATTCCGCCGCCTCACGCCAGGGCGGTGATGTGCGGCTGGATGCGAGGCGCACGCGCTTCGGCCTGGAGACCGCCACACCCACCCCCTATGGCCCGCTGCGCACCCTGCTGGAGATGGATTTCGCAGGGGTGCAGAGCACCGCCTCGCTCGTCTCGCAGTCCAATGTCTCGAGCTTCATCCCCCGGCTGCGGCAGGCCTATGCGGAGTTGGCGGGCTTCACCATCGGCCAGACCTGGAGCCTGATGTTCGACCCGACCTATGGCGAGCGGCTGGACTACGGCACGCCGAATGGCATCAACATCGGCCGCCAGGCGCAGCTCCGCTACACCCATCGCTGGGCCAACGGGTTCAGCCTCGCGGGCAGCGTGGAGGCCCCCTACACCGACGGGACCTTCTCGACCGGCACGCGCTTCGATGATTCGGACGCGCTGGTCGCACCCTTTCCCAATGGCACCGGAACCCTCGCCACCGTCAGCAAATCGCCGGATATCCTGGCCCGCCTGCGCTATGAGAATCTGGAGCATGGCAGCATCCAGCTCGTCGGCTTGGTGCGGCCCACCCTCTCCATCAACAACCGCGGCGACGCGAATCCCGGCACGCGTTACGAGGACAGCGTGACCGGCTGGGGGCTGCAGCTCAGCGGCACCTATCGCGTGACGGAGCGGGACAACATCTTCGGCCGGATCATCTATGGCGAAGGCATCGGCCGCTATCTGGGCGCGACCTCGAACGGGCAGGGCTTTGTCAGCAACGCGTTGACCGCCGGCGTCACGCCGGCCCAGCGGCGGATGGACACTGTCCCGGTTTTCGCGGTGGCCGGCGGCTTCACGCATTACTGGACGCCGACTCTGCGCACCAACCTACTCTACACCTGGGCGCAGCTCGACTACCCCGCCTATGTCCGCAGCTTCTCCAATGCCGGCCGCTCGGTGCTGAACAGCGTGATCCAGGCCGGCA
Source organism: Acetobacteraceae bacterium (assembly GCA_027487385.1). Taxonomy (GTDB): domain Bacteria; phylum Pseudomonadota; class Alphaproteobacteria; order Acetobacterales; family Acetobacteraceae; genus Roseococcus. Next base: position 2,801 of record JAIYDS010000077.1, read on the forward strand.
ATGTGAACCTGATCTGGAGCCCGATTCCGCGCGTGGATCTCGGCATCGAATACAATTACGCCAATCGCGACCTGGAGGTGCCGCTGACCGACGGCACCAAGGGGGGCACGGCGCACCGGCTGCAGTTCAGCGGGCGCTTCCGGTTCTGAGGGAGAGGCTGCTGGGCAGCCGCGGCGGAAGTGGGATATGCGGTCGAGAAGATTCGAACTTCCAAGGGGTTTCCCCCACCAGCACCTCAAGCTGGCGTGTCTACCATTCCACCACGACCGCAGACGAGAGCGTCCTAGCGCATGATCCCGCCCGGTTCAACCGACCCTCAGAAAATTCCCGAATGGGAGGTTCGCGAGGGCTTCACCGCCTATCCCGACGCACTGGCCGAGATGGAGGCGCGTGTCGCCGCCATCCGCGCCGGAACCGCGCCGGAGGCGGTGTGGCTGGTGGAACACCCGCCGACCTACACCGCCGGCACCAGCGCCAAGCCGGAGGAGCTGATCGAGCACCGCTTCCCGCATTATGCCGCCGGGCGCGGCGGGCAATGGACCTATCACGGGCCTGGCCAGCGCACCGCCTATGTCATGCTAGACCTGACCCGCGCCCACGGTCCGGTCAAGCCGCGCGACGTGCGCGCCTATGTCCAGGCGCTGGAGGAATGGATGATCCGCGCGCTGGACCGCTTCAACATCCGCGGCGAGCGGCGGGAGGGGCGCGTGGGCATCTGGGTGGTGAAGCCCGGGGGCGGGGAATTCAAGATCGGCGCCATCGGCGTGCGCGTCACCCGCTGGGTGAGCTGGCACGGAATCGCGCTGAATGTGGAGCCCGACCTGTCGCATTTTGGTGGAATCGTCCCCTGCGGCATCGCCGAGCACGGGGTGACCAGCCTGCATGACCTGGGCGTGCTGGCAACGATGGAAGAGGCGGATGCGGCGCTGATGGCCGCCTGGGGCGAGGTTTTCGGGGGCTGAGGCGGGTGGCTCGGTGGCCTCATTTCGCTGCCGGGCTGTTACGAGGCTTGACAGAGCCGCTGTGTCAGATGTTCCATGCAGTTGACACAAGGGATGTCAATGTAGGTTGACATTCAGGAAAGGTCAAGATGACGATGGGCACAGAAACCGAACAGGAGCGCGCGAAACGCCGCCGCGCCGCCGCGTTCGGTGCCCCGCATCGCGACCAGGCCGCTTGCTTCCGCCCCATACCGCTGATCCTGGTGCCGAAGCCCCGAGGAACCCGCTTCCGGGTTCATACCGCAACGTCCACAGGTCTCTAAAGGAGGGACATACATGCCCAGTGAAGACAGCAAGGTCTGGCCGACCGGCCTGACCCTCGGGGAGGCGGAAGAACTTCACCGCTACCTGATCAGCGGCACGCGCACCTTCGGCTTCATTTCCGCTTGCGCGCATTTCCTCGCCTATACCCTCTCCCCCTGGCTGAAGTAGGAGGGCGGATCCATGATCAATGGTAGAATGTGGCTCGTGGTGAAGCCCACCGTCGGCGTTCCGCTGATGCTGGGCGGCGTGGTCGTGGCCTCCTTGGCCGTGCACTTCTCGATCCTGACCAACACCACCTGGTTCCCGGCCTTCCTGCAGGGCAAGCCCCGCGCGGCGGCCAGCCTTTCGGACGGGAATGCCCCGGCCGTGGCGCTGATGAAGCCAGGAACACCGAGTGAGCACGCGGCCCTTCTGGTGAAGTAGCCAGGCCGAGGCTCACAGGTTTGACGGGGGGCCGACTCTGGGTTGCGCCGACCCCTCATTCGCTTCCACGTTCCTCTCGCCGGGACGGGAGACGTCGCGCATGAATCCGCTGACCCGCAAGGTCATTTATGGCTGGGCCAGCCTTGGCCCCAAATTCCTGCCCTTCGCCGATGCCGCGACGCCGGAGATGCCGCTCTCGCGCCTGTTGCGGCTCTCGCTCTTCCAGGTCTCGGTCGGCATGGCGCTGGTGCTGTTGATCGGCACGCTGAACCGCGTGATGATCGTGGAGCTGGGCGTGCCGGCCTCGCTCGTCGCCATCATGCTGGCGCTGCCGCTGGTGTTTGCGCCGTTTCGCGCGCTGATCGGATTTCGTTCCGACACGCATCGCTCCTTCCTCGGCTGGCGGCGGGTGCCCTTCATGTGGCAGGGCACGCTGGTGCAGTTCGGCGGCCTGGCCATCATGCCCTTCGCCCTGCTGGTGCTGGCCGGCGAGGGCGAGGCGCTGGATGCGCCGCGCTGGATCGGCCTGGCGGGCGCGGGCCTCGCTTTCCTGATGGTGGGTGCGGGGCTGCACACGGTGCAGACCGTGGGCCTGGCGCTGGCGACCGACCTGGCGCCGCCCGAGTCGCAGCCGAAGATCGTCGGCCTGATGTATGTGATGCTGCTGGTGGGCATGATCATCAGCGCCGTGGTGTTCGGCGCGCTGCTGTCGGATTTCACCTCGGGCAAGCTGATCCAGGTGATCCAGGGCGCGGCCGTGGTCACCATCATCCTCAACGTGATCGCCCTGTGGAAGCAGGAGGCGCGAAACCCCGCGCGCACCGCCTTCCATCTGCCGCAGCCGAGCTTCCGCGCCTCCTGGGGCAGCTTCATCGAAGGTGAGCAAGCGGTGCGGCGCCTTCTGGCGCTCGGCCTCGGCACCGCCGCCTTCTCGATGCAGGATGTGCTGCTGGAGCCCTATGGCGGGCAGATCCTGAAACTCTCCGTCTCCGCCACCACCACGCTCACGGCGAGCCTGGCGCTCGGTGGGCTGATCGGCTTCAGCTACGCCTCGCGCGTGCTGAGCCGCGGGGTGGACCCCTTCCGGATGGCGAGCTTCGGCGTGATGTTCGGCATTCCGGGCTTCGCGCTGGTGATCCTGGCCGCCCCCTTCCAGATGCCGGCGCTGTTCGCGCTGGGCGTGCTGCTGATCGGCTTCGGCGGCGGGCTGTTCAGCCACGGTACGCTGACCGCTACGATGAACCTGGCCCCGCGCGACCAGGTGGGCCTGGCGCTCGGCGCCTGGGGCGCGGTGCAGGCGACGGCCGCCGGCGTCGCGATGGCACTCGGCGGGGTGATGCGGGATGTGGTGACCGGCTGGGCCGGGCCGAAGGGCAATGGGCCGATGCTGGGCTATGCCAGCGTCTATGCGGTGGAGATCGTGCTGCTGCTGGCGGCGCTGGTGGTGATGATGCCGCTGCTGCGGCGGCGCGGAGTCACGGCGCAAGTCGTTTGAGGGTGACGCCCCAGGAGGCTCTGCCTCCCGGACCCCGCCTCGACTGTTCCGATCCTAAGTCCGACCGGCCGCGAGCCACGGACTCTGCACGAAGTGGTCGGGCGCGATCCGATCCAATCGCAAAATTCCGATTATGCTAACGCAGCGGAATCACTTATTCATCCAGCCCCGAGTCGTCTGACACCAAGCCACCCAGGATGGACCAGGAAGCACGCTGTGAGCATTTACAACGACAGTCGTGTTTTCATGAAGGAGATCAGACAGCATCCCGAGAATTTCTACATCATTCACTACTCATGCCAAAGCTTAAATGACGAAAATGAAGGCTTGTCGCCTCGCATTACGTCAATCGCTGTCACACATTATGCAACCAGCCAAACTGTTAGCTTTTCAACTCATTCTATAGCAGAGGAGCTTGCTATTCCGCGCGATGAAGTTCGCGTACGTTTTGATCAAGTAGAGTCTCGATTGCTCGAAAATTTCTACAAATTCATCCAAGATAGGCGGGATAAATTCTGGATTCACTGGAATATGCGAAATTTGACTTACGGCTTTGAGCACATTGAACACCGATTTCGAGTTCTTGGAGGCTCAAACATATCCGCGATATTAGTCGAGAAGAGACTAAATTTATATGATTTATTGACTGATAGGTATGGGTCAGACTACGCTAAGCATCCGAAAATGAAGTCACTAATGGAGATGAATGGCGGCATAGATCGTCATTTTCTCTCAGGAGAAGAAGAGGTTCGAGCTTTCGAGCAAAATGAGTTTATGCGGATGCACAACTCCACATTAGCAAAATCAGGATTTTTTGTTCACGTAGTAAATCAAATGTTGAAAAACAAATTGAAAACGGCTTCACGAGGTTTTGGCGTGATGCTCGACCGTATTTTCGAAAGTAGAATCAGTAAGTTTATTGGATTTTCTGGCACAATAATTTCATTGATTTTGGCAATATGGCAAGCAATAGAAATATTCATCTAAAGGACAAAAAGCGGGCCGCCTGCCCAACGCATTTGATAAATCCAACGGCGGGGTCCGGGGTGACACTGTCACCCCGGCGGGGGCCCGGGGGCAGCGCCCCCGGAACTCAGCTTAACGCCCGCGCGCCATAAACCCACGCGGCGCGGCAGACGGCGCGCTGGGCCGCTTCCGCCCCGCATCGCTGATCGGCTTCACCCAGGCGCGTTCCGGCGCGGCCGGGCGGTTCGGCGCGCGCGGCTCGTCGCGGCGGTCATGGTCGCGGCCGCCGCCATGGTCGCGCTTCGGGGCGCGGTGGTTCTGCGCCGGCGCGCCGCCGCGGCCGCGCTGCGGGCGGGTCGGCACGGCGCGGTCGTTCAGCGGGACCGTCGGGTTCTGGCGGCGGTCTTCGCT
>JAIYDS010000264.1 GCA_027487385.1 Acetobacteraceae bacterium
AAGACCAATGGCTACCAGTCGCTCCACACCGGCGTGCTGCTGCCGGGCCGGCGGGATGAGGCGAAGATCGAGGTGCAGATCCGCACGCGGGAGATGCACCACATCGCCGAATACGGCCTCGCCGCGCATTGGGTCTACAAGCAGGGCGGCCAGGCCGCGGCCGCCAAGAGCTACCCCTGGGTCCGCGCCCTCATCGACATCCTGGAGACCGAGCCCGAGGTGCAGGATGCGCTGGAGAGCACGAAGCTCGAACTCCATCGCGAGCTGGTCTTCTGCTTCTCGCCCAAGGGCGACCTGATCGAGCTGCCGCAGGGCGCGACGCCGGTGGATTTCGCCTATCACGTCCACAGCCAGGTGGGCGATGCCTGCGTCGGCGCCAAGGTGAATGGGCGCATCGTCAAGCTGGATCACCGGCTGCTGAACGGCGACCAGGTGGAGATCATCACGGCCAAGGGCGGGCAGCCCAATCCGGCCTGGATGAAGTTCGTGAAGTCGGGCAAGGCGCAGGCGCGCATCCGCCGCTTCGCCCAGGCCGAGGAAAAGCAGAAGCAGCGCGACGAGGGGCGGACGGCCATCGTCAAGGCCTTCCGGCAGAACGGGCTGGAATTCCAGGAAAAGCTGCTGGAGCCCGCGGTGAAGGCGCTGCGGCAATCGGGCGTGGAGGAGATGTTCCACGCGGTCGCCGCCGGCAGCATCAGCGCGCGGGATGTGGTGAACGCGGCCTTCCCGGAATTGCGGGCGCCGGCGCGCGGCATGGAGCCGATGGGGCTGGTCGCGCCCCGCGCACGCCTCGGGCGCAATGGCCAGAAGCAGACGGCGGTGCCGGCCGCGCCCATCACCGGCGTGGTGGCGGGCATGCAGCTGCATTTCGCCCAATGCTGCCACCCCATCCCGGGCGACCGGATCGTCGGCATCGTCACCACCGGCAAGGGCGTGACCATCCACACCCAGGATTGCCACATGCTGGAAAACTTCGCCGCGACGCCGGAGCGCTTCCTGGATGTGGATTGGGAGCAGGGGGCGCTCGGCCCCGCCGCCCATGTGGTGCGGCTTTCGCTGACGGCGGTGAATGGGCCGCAACTGCTCTCGGGCGTGGCCAATGCCATCAGCAAGCAGAAGGGCGTGCTCACCAATCTGCGCCTCGGCCGGCGCGAAGATGATGAATGCGACCTGGCGCTGGATGTGGAAGTGCGCGACACGCGGCACCTGGCCGAGGTGATGGGCACGCTGCGGGCGTGCGAGGGTGTGGTGCGGGTGGATCGGGCGCGCGGATGACGATGACCCCGACGGAAGCCGCTGCGCCCCAGGAGAATCCGGCCGCAACGCGGCCGGCGCGCCCAGGCTGCCTTTCCCTCCAGCGCACCAGCCGCGGCGCGAAGCCAAGCCGGCGGAGCCGGCGCCCGGCGTTTGAGGGCGCAAAATGATCCTCGGCATTGGGAACGACGTCTGCGACATCCGCCGCATCGAGAAGGTGATGGCCCGCCACGGCCAGCGCTTCCTGGAGCGCGTCTTCACCCCGCTTGAGCGCGCCAAGGCCGAGCGCCGGACCGAGCGCATCCGCGCCGGCACCTATGCGAAGCGCTTCGCGGCGAAGGAGGCGGCGAGCAAGGCGCTGGGCACGGGCTTCCGCGCGGGCGTCTTCATGCAGGATCTGGGCGTGGTGAACCTGCCCTCCGGCAAGCCCACCCTGCGCCTGACGGGCGGCGCGGCCGAGCGGCTCAAGGCGATGACGCCCCCCGGCCACCGGGCCGAGATCCAGCTCACCATGACCGATGAATACCCATATGCCAGCGCCATCGTGATCATCTCGGCCGTGCCCGAAGCGCCCGGCCTTCCTTGACTTCGCGCGGGGGCTGGGCTCAATCCTGGCTCCCCCTCGGCGACCCCCCCTCCAGTTTCATGGCGAAAAGCTCCTCCTTGATGTCGAAGAAGAAGACGGGCGGCTGGCTCGAAAGCGTCAAGACGATTGTCTATGCCGCGCTGATCGCCATCGGCATTCGCACGGTGGCCTTCGAGCCGTTCAACATCCCCTCGGGCTCGATGATCCCGACGCTGCTGGTGGGCGACTATCTGTTCGTCTCGAAGTATTCCTACGGCTATTCGCGCCACTCCATGCCCTTCAGTCCGAACCTATTCTCCGGCCGCATCTGGGGGGCGACGCCCGAGCGCGGCGATGTGGCGGTGTTCAAGCTGCCGCGCGACACGAGCCAGGACTACATCAAGCGCATCGTGGGACTGCCGGGCGATGTGGTGCAGGTGCGCCGCGGCATCTTGCACCTGAACGGCCAGCCGCTGCGCCGCGAATCGCTCGGCCCCTTCGTGGCGGAGGGCGATGGGCCGCGCATGACGGTGCAGCAGTTCCGCGAATTCCTGCCGGGCGGGCGCTCCTTCCTCATCATCGAGCAATCGGATGACGGGCCGCTCGACAACACGCCCGAATTCCGCGTGCCGGACGGGCATGTCTTCGCCATGGGCGACAATCGCGACAACAGCCTGGACAGCCGGGTGCCGAGTGCCGTGGGCTTCATCCCCATCGAGAACCTGGTGGGCCGGGCGGAGTTCATCTTCTTCTCGGTGGATGGCAGCGCGCGCTGGTGGGAGGTCTGGGGCTGGCCTTTCGCCATCCGCTACTCGCGCCTTCTCAGCGCGGTGCGATGAGCGAGGGGCCCACGCCCTTCGAGACCCGCCTGGGGCATCACTTCAAGGATCGCGCGCTGCTTCAGCGGGCGCTGACTCATGCCTCCGCCGCCGGCGAGAGTGGCGCCGCCAAGACGAATGAGCGGCTGGAATTCCTGGGCGACCGCGTGCTCGGCCTCTGCATGGCCGAATGGCTCTCCGAGCTTTATCCGCACGAAAAGGAAGGCGATCTCGGCAAGCGCTTCGGCCTTCTCGTCTCGCGCGATGTGCTGGCGCCGATCGCGGAGCGGCTGGGCCTGGGCGAGGCGCTACGCCTGCCGCCCTCCCAGCGGCAGAGCAATCTGCGGCAAAGTGCGACGGCGCTGGCGGATGCGCTGGAAGCGGTGCTGGCCGCGATCTACCTTGATGCCGGCCTGCCCGCCGCGCGCGCGGTGATCGAGCGGGAATGGCGGGATGCGCTGCAGGGCCAGGCGCGGCCGCCGCGCTCGCCGAAGAGCCAGTTGCAGGAATGGACGCTCAAGCGGGGCCTCGGGCTGCCCGCCTATATCACCGTCTCGGTGGGGGGCGAGGGGATCGATTCGCGCTTCGAGGCGACGGTGATCGCGGCGGGGCGTGAGGCGAGCGGCGCGGGCAGCAACAAGCGCGCGGCGGAACAGGCGGCGGCCGAGGCCTGGCTTTTGGGAATTGCGAAATGAATGACACCCCCGCCCAGGCTTTGGGCCCGCAGCGCTGCGGCTTCGTCGCCATCCTGGGCGCGCCCAATGCGGGAAAATCCACCCTGGTGAACGCCATGGCGGGCACCAAGGTGACCATCGTCTCACCCAAGCCGCAGACCACGCGCTTCCGCGTGCGCGCCGTGCTGATCGAGGGCGCGGCGCAGATCATCCTGGTGGACACGCCGGGCATTTTCGCGCCGCGCCGCCGGCTGGACCGCGCCATGGTCTCGGCCGCCTGGGGGGGGGCGAAGGATGCCGATTTCGCCCTGCTGCTGGTGGATGCGAAGAGCGGCATCACCGAGACGGTGCGCGGCATCATCGAGCGCCTGGCGGAGCAGAAGCGGCCCGTCTGGCTGGCGCTGAACAAGGTGGATCTGATCCCGCCCGAGACGCTGCTGCCGCTCGCCGCTGAGCTGCACAAGATGCTGCCCTTCGCCGAGACCTTCATGATCTCGGCCGAGAAGAACAAGGGCCTGGACCGGCTCCGCGCCAAGCTGGCCGAGGCGATGCAGCCCGGCCCCTGGATGTTCCCCGAGGATGAGCTGAGCGACCTGCCCAACCGCATGCTGGCGGCGGAGGTGGTGCGCGAGCAGATCCTGCGCCAGACGCATGAGGAAGTGCCGCACCATGCGAGCGTCGAGACCGAGCAATGGACCGAGCGGCCGGATGGCAGCGCGCGGGTGGATTGCACCATCTACATCGCGCGGGCCACGCAGAAGGCCATCCTGATCGGCGAGGGGGGCGCGCGGATCAAGGA
>JAIYDS010000282.1 GCA_027487385.1 Acetobacteraceae bacterium
AAGCCACGCCCTCCAGCAGGCGCGGGCAGGGTTCGGCGGCGCCGATCACCTGCGTGACCGGGAAGCGCGCGGCGTAGATCGGCAGCGCGTAATCCTCCTCCTCATCGCCCACGCCCTTGGTGCGGATCTTGCCCGAGGCGTTCTCGATCTCCATGCCGATCACCATGGTGGCCTTCAGCTCCTGCGCCGTGCTCGGCCGCAACTCGGCGTTCCGGCCGGGATAGAAGCGCTCGATCATCAGGTCGAGCGCCTTCGCCTTCTCGTCCAGGTCCTCGATGATATGCGCCTGGCCGAAGCACATGGCCGAGCGGTAGTCCACCGAATGGTTGAAGCCGCAGCGCGCCAGCACCAGGCTGTCGAGATGCGTGACGGTGAGGCAGACCGGCAGGCCCGGCTTCTGCACCCGCAGCATCCGGCTGGCGGAGGAGCCGTGCCAATAGAGCCGGTCGCCCTCGCGCCAGAAGGCGGTGGGGGTGCAATAGGGCTGGCCATTAATGATGTAGGCGATGTGGCAGAGCATCGCGGCGTCGAGGATGGCGTAGACGCTCTCGCGATCGTAGCGGCCGCGCTCATGCAGGCGGCGCACCTTGTTGCGCTCGGTGACGGGAAAGTGGGTGGAATCGGTCATGGCGGGTCCTGGCGTTCGGTGATGCCGGCATGACAGCCGCAGGATTGGACCGGCGCGAGGGCCAATTCAGGCTTGCAGGGCTGGTCCAATTCCGGGCTACCCTGCCGCATGCCCGCCCCGCCCGACCTCGCTGAATTGCTGCTGCTGGGCCTGGATCGTGACAGCGAGGCACCGCTGCTGCGCCAGCTCTACCTGGAATTGCGCCGCGCCGTGCTGGCCGGCGTGCTGCCGCCGGGCGCACGCCTGCCGGCCACGCGCGCCCTGGCCCAACAGCTCGGCGTGGCGCGCAACACCGTGGTCGCGGCCTATGACCAGTTGCTCGCCGAGGGCTTCATCGAGGGACGCACCGGTGCGGGCAGCTATGTCTCGCGCGACCTGCCGGAGGGGTTGAATACGGGGCTGGAGCCACGGCCCGCGCCGGCCGCAGCGGCTGCGCCGATCCCCGCCCCCATCCCCAACATGGCCCAGCCGGGCACGGCGCCCTTCAACACCGGCCGCACCGCCTGGGATGAGCGCACCGCGCGCATCTGGCGGCAGCTCATGCTGCGCCGCCTGCAAACCCCCGACCCCGCCATGCTCGGCTATGGCGACCCGCAGGGGGCGCACGCGCTGCGCGCGGCCATCGCCGCCTATCTCGGCGCCGCGCGCGCGGTGCGCTGCACGCCGGAGCAGGTGGTGGTCACCTCCGGCGCGCAGCAGGCGATCGGGCTCGTGCTGCGGGTGCTGCTCGGGCCCGGCGATGCCGCCTGGATCGAGGACCCCGCCTACCCGGCCGTGCGCGCGGCGATGGCGGCGGCAGGCGCGCGCATCGTCCCCGTGCCGGTGGATGGGCAGGGGCTGGTGGTCAGTGCCGGCGTGGCGGCGGCTCCCGATGCGCGCCTCGCCTATGTCACGCCCTCCTCGCAATATCCGCTGGGAGTGACGCTCTCGATGGCGCGGCGGATGGAACTGCTGGCCTGGGCCCGCGCCGCGCGCGGCTGGGTGATCGAGGACGACTATGACAGCGAGTTCCGCTATGCCGGCCGCCCGCTCGCCTCGCTGCAGGGCGTGGATGAAGGCGGGCGCGTCATCTACATCGGCACCTTCAGCAAGGTGCTCTTTCCCGGGCTGCGCCTGGGCTATGCCGTGCTGCCGCCCGAATTGCTGCAACCCGTTCTGGCGGCGCGGCTGCTGGCCGATTGGCACCCGGCGACGCTGCAGGAGGGCGTCGTCACGGATTTCCTGCAGGAGGGGCATTTCGCCCAGCATCTGCGCCGCATGCGCCAGCGCTATCGCATGGCGCGCGATGCGCTGGTGGAGGCGCTGGCGCGCGAATGCGGCCATGCCTTGAGCGTCGAAGTGCCGGACCAGGGCATGAAGCTGATCGCGCGGCTGCGGCCCGGCCTGAAGGACACCGAAGTCGCGGCCGCCGCCGCCGGGCGCGGCATCATCGCGCGCGCCGTCAGCCCGATGTATCTCGCAGCCCCGCCGCAGCAGGGGCTGATGCTGGGCTTCACCGGCCATGAGCCGGGCGCGCTGCGCTGGGCGGCGAAGCGCCTGGCCCAGTGCTTGCGCTGACCGCTACAGCGTCAGCCCGCCATCCACCACGATGGTCTGGCCCGTCACCATGGCGGCACCGGCCAGCAGGAAGACCATCACCTCGGCCAGGTCCTCCGGCTCGCAGCGGCGCTTGAGCACGGCACCGTCGATCGAACTGGCGCGCTCCTCATTGCTCCATTCCACCGTCCAGCTGGAATTCACCGCACCGGGCGCGATGGCGTTCACCCGCACCTCCGGCCCCAAACCGCGCGCGAGGTTCTTCGTCAGCGAGATCACGCCCGCCTTGGTCGCGCCATAGGCCATGGAGGAGCCGGCCGAATTGATCCCCGCGATGGAGGCGACCGAGACGATGGCGCCCCGCGTCTTCTTCAGATGCGGCGCGGCCGCCTTGGAACAGCGAAACACACCGAGCAGATTGACCTCGATCACCGAGGCCCAAAGCTCCTCCGTCAACCGGTCCAGCTCGGTGGGCTTGATGGTGGTGCGGGTGCCGGGCGTGCCGGCATTGTTCACCAGGAAATCCAACCGACCCAGATCCGCCGCCGCCTGGTCCACCATGCGCGGGCCATCCGCGGCATCGCCGACATTGCCGGGCGCGGAGATGACATCGAAGCCCTCGGCGGTCAGCGCCGCCACCTGCTCCATCCCGCGCGGGTCATCGGCCAGGTGGTTGATCGCCACCTTGCAGCCATTGGCCGCCAGCATCCGCACGGTGGCAAGGCCGATGCCGGAGGCGCCACCTGTGACCAGCGCCGTCCTGCCCTTGAGGTCGTAGCGGATCATGCCTTGTTCGCCTTCACGTCGAAGCCCGCCATGTATCCGATCTTGCGCAGGCTCTGCTTGAGCTGGATGAGCTTGCGGTCGCGCTCCTCAAACAGCTCGGCCGGCGGGCGGCCTTCCCAGTCGTAATAGCCGCGGCCATCCATCACGCCGCCCATGCCCTTGGCCACCAGCGCATCCATGCTCGCACTTCCGCCCTTGTCCTCGGGGGGCGTGTACATCTTGTTGCGCGCGGCGTGCTGCAGCATCGGCAACCCGGTGAAATCAGCCTTGGCCATGACGCCGATGATGTTGAGCCGCAGCCCGATGCCGTGCAGCACCGCCGCATCCACCTCCTGCGCCGTGGCATAGCCCTCATCGATCAGCATCTGCACCTCGGCCTGGACGGCGGCCTGGATGCGGTTGGCGATATAGCCGGGGATGAATTTGCGCATGACGATCGGCACCTTGCCCATCGCCTCCACCACCGCCTTCACCTCCTGCAGCACCGCCTCATCGGTCTCGGCGTGCGGCACGAGGTCCACCAGATCCACCAGATAGGGCGGCGTGTACCAATGGGCGATGAGAGCCCGCTTCAGGCGATGCGCGGGCATCAGCGGAAACACGTCGAGGTAGCTGGTGTTGCTGGCCCAGATGGCATTGGCCGGCGCGCAGGCGTCGAGGCGGGCGTAAAGGTCGCGCTTGGCCTCGGGGTTTTCCACGATGGCCTCGACGATGAGTTCCGCGCCTTCGACGCATTCCTCCAGCGTCGCGTGGCGGGTGCAGGCCTGGGCAAGCTGCGCGCTGCCCCAGCCCTTCGGCGCCTCGCCCACCTCCTCCAGCGTGGCGAGCGCCTTTTCCATCAGCACCTGGGCGCGGGCGAGCGTGGCTTCGCTGGCGTCGGTGAGGCGGACCTGATGGCCGCCCATGGCGAAGACCAGGGCGAGCGCATGGCCCATGGTGCCGGCGCCGATGACGGCGACGCGGAGTTGCTTTGGCATTGAGATCCTCCCTCTGGAACCCGGGGGCGCTGCCCCCGGAACCCCCGGCAGGAACCTTAGGTTCCTGCACCTCCCTTCGTGAAGGTCCAGGAAACAAGTTTCCTGGTGGGGGGAGCGCGAGGGGGGCAAAGCCCCTCTCGCTTCACCGCTTGCGCAGCAGGTAGCGCTGACGCCCATCCATGACGAGAACTCCCGCCTGATTATGGACCGTGGAGGCAAGGCCCAGCACGCCAGTGGTGCGGCCGGGCGTCAGTTCATCCACCGTCAGCGTCGCATAGAGCGTGTCCCCCACGAAGACTGGGTGCAGGAAGCGGCTGGATTGTTCGAGAAACCCCTTGAGGGAATCCTCGATCATGAAGGGCAGCAGCCCGGCGCCGGCCGCCGTCTGGATCAGCACCTGGTAGCCATGGGCCAGCATGTGCGGCATGCCGCGCGCCCGGCAGAATTCCACATCGTAATGCACCGGATGGTTGTCGCCGCTGGCGGCCTGGAAGGCGAGGAAGATGGCCTCCGTCATGGTGCGGCTGGGCAGGCGGAACTGCTCGCCCAGCGCGAAATCCTCGAACCAGCGCTGCGGCGCCATCCGGTGCGCGCGCGGGTCGAAGCTCACAGATAGCCCATGGCGGCATCGCGCGCCTTGGCTTCCGGTGCGCGTTCCGCCACGGGGCCGAAGCCGCCGCCGCCGGAGGTTTCGAGCCGCACGACGTCACCAGCGCGGAGCGGGAGGTTGTCCGTCTTGGGCGGGATGGGGCTTTCCACGCCATCGCGCCGCAGCACCAGGGCGCCCTTGGCGGCCGGGCCGCCGCCGGCCAGGCCATAGGGCGCGTGGTCGAAGCGGTCCATGTTGCTGGTAAAGAAGCAGGCCGGGCTGTTGATGCGCCATTCGCGGATCAGGCCCAAGCCCCCGCGGAAGCGCCCTTCGCCGCCGCTGCCATTGCGCAGCCCGTAGCGCACCACCGTCAGCGGGAGCTGCGCCTCGATCATCTCGATCGGGATGTTGCTGTTGTTGTGCATGCCGCTCGCATAGGCGTTCACGCCATCCTTGGCCGGATGCCCGCCCGAGCCGCCGATCTCGATCTCCACCAGCACCTCGCGCGTGGCGGCGACGGTCTGGAAGGTGGTGACGTAGCTGTTGCCGTAATAGGCGGCGGGGATGATGTCGGGCACGGCCTGGTGCAGCGCGCCCATCATGGCGTTGAGCAGCCGGTGGGTCACGGCCACGCGATGCGCCACGGGCGCGGGGTGGCGCGCATTCACCACCAGCCCCTCGGGTGCCACGACGCTGATGGGGCGGTAGCAGCCGGCACTCATGTGCAGCGACGAATCGGCGCAGCACATGAGCGAGAACATCACGGCGGCATTGGTGCTGGCCAGCGTGGCATTGGTCGGCCCCGCCACCTGCGGCCCGCAGCCGGAGAGGTCCACGCTGGCTTCATCGCCCTTGATGGTGACGGCCACATGTAGCCGGATGGGCTGGCCGAGCGCGATGCCGTCATCATCGAGGAAATCCTCGAACTCATAGATGCCGTCGGGCATGCGGGCGATGGCGGCGCGCATGCCGGCTTCGCTCATCGCCAGGATGCGGTTGCCCGCCTCCAGCATCGCCTCCGCGCCGAAGCGACGGGCCAGGCGCAGGATGGCGGCGGCACCCACGTCGAGGCTCGCGAGCTGCGAGGAGAGATCGCCCAGCAGCAGGTCGGGCTTGCGGATGTTCTGGCGGATCATCGCCCAGACGCCGTCATTGCGCACACCGCCCGCGATGATCTTCACCGGCGGGATGCGCAGGCCTTCCTGGAAAATCTCGGTCGCCTTGGCGGCATAGCTGCCGGCGGCGAGCCCGCCCACATCGATGTGATGGCAGAGCGTGCCGACGAAGGCGATGCGGCGGCCTTCGTGAAACACCGCCTTGAAGGCCAGGATGTCCGGCAGATGCTGGCCGCCGCAATAGGGGTCATTGGTGATGACGACATCGCCCTCGCCCCACTCACCGCTCGGCACGTAGTTGGCCAGCAATTCGCGCAGGGCGTGGCTCATCGAATTCAGATGGCCCGGGATGCGCGCGGATTGCGCGAGGTTCCAGCCCTCGGCGTCGAAGACGGCGGTGGAGTAGTCCAGCAATTCGCGCACGATGGTGCTGCGGCTGGTGCGCCAGACGGTGACATCCATCTCGGCCGCCGCGGCGTTCAGCGCGTTGCGGATGACCTCGATCTCGATGGGACCCAAGCTCATCAGATTTTCCTCGCGATGACGGCGCCCTCGGGGTCCAGCCCCGCGCGCCAGCCGGCCGAAATCACATGGGTGGCGAAGGCTTCCTCGACGATGGCGGGGCCTTCGATCACGTCCGCGCCATGCAGCGCCTCACGCCGCCAGACGGGCCAGGCGGCCGCGCCGCCCTGCTGCCAGACCTGGCGCGTGCCGGGGGCGGTGCGCGCGGCGGGCGGTGTGGGCGCGGCCTCGGCCGGCTTGGGCAGGCGGCCGATGGCGGCCATGCGCAGCGTGACGATCTCCACGGTCTCATCCTCGGCCGCGTAGGAGAAGCGGGCGCGGTGCTCGGCGTGGAAGCGGGTGAGAAGCGCGGGCAGGTCCGGCGCCTCGGGCCAGGGGACGAGCAATTCGAAGGCCTGGCCGTGATAGCGGAGATCAGCCGAGATTTCCGTCGCGCGCATCTCCTGCGGCACGCCATCCGCGTCGAGCCGTGCGATGGCTTCCGCGCGCAATCCGGCGATGGTGGTCTCGATTTCGGGCAGCGCGGCGGGCTCCGCCGGCAGGAGGCGCGAGCGCGCGAGGTCCTGCACCAGATCGGAAAACAGAATGCCATAGGCCGAGAGCGTGCCCGGCTCGCGCGGGAAGATCACCTCGGTGATGCCGAGTTCATCCGCCACTTCCGTGGCGTGCAGCCCGCCCGCACCGCCGAAGGAGAGTAGCGCGAAATCGCGCGGGTCGAGCCCCTTCTCGAAGAGCGAAAGCCGCACGGCGGAGGCGAGGTTGACGTTGGTCACGCGCATCACGCCCTCGGCCGCTTCCTCGACGGGAAGGCCCAGCGGCTTGCCGACATGCTCGGCCATGGCCGCGCGCGCCGCGTCCAGTTCCAGCGCCATCGCGCCACCGAGGAAGAAATCCGGGTCGAAGCGGCCGAGCACGGCATTCGCATCGGTCACGGTGGGCAGCATGCCGCCACGCCCGTAGCAGACCGGCCCCGGGCGCGCGCCCGCCGAGCGCGGCCCGGCGGTCAGCCGGCCCGAGGCGTCCACCGCGGCGATGGAACCACCGCCCGCGCCGATGGTGCGCATCTCCACCATGGGCAGGCGCACGGGAAGCCTATCCACCTCGCCCTGGGTGACGAGGCCGATGCGGTGATCCTGCACCACGCTCACATCGAAGCTGGTGCCGCCCATATCCACGGCGACGAGGTTGGGGCGCGCCAGACGGCGCGAAAGCCGCTCGGCGGCCAGCGCGCCGCCGGAGGGGCCGGAGAGCAGCAGCCGCGCCGGCTGCTCGGCCGCGCGGCGCAGGCTGCACATGCCGCCATTGGATTGCACGAGGAAGATGCGCGGCGCGAAGCCGCCCTCCCCCACGCGGGCTTCCAGCCGCGCCAGGTAGCGCTGCACCACGGGCATCAGCAGCGCATTCAGCACCGTGGTGGAAAGCCGTTCATACTCGCGGATCTCGGGGCTGATCTCGCTGGAAAGGCTGATGGGCACATCCGGCAGCGCGGCCCGCACCGCATCGCGCAGCGCGATCTCATGCGCCGGATTGGCATAGGCATGCAGCAGGCCAATGGCGATGGCCTCGGGCTGCAATGCCTTCAGCCGTGCAATGACGGCGGAAACATCGCCGAGCGGCGTCTCCACACTGCCATCAGCGCGCAGGCGCTCGGGCACGCCCAGGCGCATATCGCGTTCGATCAGGCAGGGCAGCGGGTCGGGCGCCAGGCCGTAAACGTCGCGGCGAAAGTGCCGGGTGATTTCCAGCACATCCTCGAAGCCCGCGGTCGTCAGCAGCACGCCGCGGGCGAGCTTGCGCTCCAGCACGGCATTGGTCGCGATGGTGGTGCCATGCAGCAGCATGCCGACATCGGAAAGCGCGAAGCCGAAGCGCTCTGCCGCCTCGCGCACGCCGGTCATCAGCCCCTCGGAAGGGTCGGCCGGCGTGGTGGGGGTTTTCCAGGCGACGACCCGGCCCCCCTGTGCCCCTGGGCGCGCGTCGAGGATCTGCAGGTCGGTGAAGGTCCCGCCGATATCGACGGCGATGCGAAC
>JAIYDS010000118.1 GCA_027487385.1 Acetobacteraceae bacterium
AAACATCCGAATCCGGCCCCCGCTCATCACGAGAGCCAACGTGAACCCCATCGCCAGGGGGGTCCCGATTGGACGCCGATAACCCCGCTAACGGGGTCCCTTTTCCACGCCTATTCACATCATGAGCGACATCGCGGTCCAGAAGTTCTTCCTCAACTCTCTGAGCGACGGCGCGATGCGTTTGCTGATCTCCAAGGAGAACGGCGTAGACCTCTGTCTCGGTCTGGCGCAGGAGTTCTTCACCGCGGTCGCCTACGTGTTCCGAGACGCATGGGACGGCCATACCCCCAAGACGTCACGGCTGGTACACGGCGCCGGCATCGTTTCGATGGGCTACGTGATGGACCTTTTGCATCGGTCTGATGGGGCCCGGACCCATGACGACTTCGCGGCCGGTCTCAGTTGTCTTGTCGACAAGGTCGCATGGACATCGGGCGAGTGGGATTTTGGTGGCGGCGACCGTCGGCACTGGAAGGCGATCCAGAATACCGGAGGAGATACCGCGACGCTCACCGCCTTTCTCACGCGCGTGGTCGGCAATGCTTCGAAAGCGCGAAAGGCGGCCGTCGGTGCTGAGCCTCCTCTTCTAAAGCTGGCGCGAGCCTGAGGTTGAACATGAAAGGAGGGTCGACATGAGCGGATCGAACGGAGCTCTCGTGTTGTTCAGTGGCGGCCAGGACAGCGCCACTTGCCTCGCATGGGCACTCGACCGCTTCGAGCGTGTCGAAACCCTCGGCTTTGACTATGGGCAGCGCCATAGAGTCGAACTTGATTGTCGGACAGGACTCCGAGCGGGGCTTGTGGCCGACTTCCCAGCCTGGTCGGACCGCCTCGGCGAAGACCACACTCTCAGGCTCGACGCGCTGGCCGAGGTATCAGACACAGCGCTCACCCGCGATGTCGAAATCAGGATGCGCGAGGACATGCTGCCGAATACCTTCGTCCCCGGTCGCAACCTTCTCTTCCTAACTTTCGGAGCGGCGCTAGCGTACCGCAGGGGGCTTCGACACATCGTCGGCGGCATGTGCGAGACCGACTTCTCCGGCTATCCGGACTGCCGTGACGATACGATCAAGGCGCTGCAGGTCGCTCTTAATCTCGGTATGGAGCGCAGGTTCGTTCTCCACACGCCGCTGATGTGGATCGACAAGGCGGCGACTTGGAAACTCGCAGCAGATTTGGGTGGTGCTGCATTGGTCGACCGGATCCGTGAGGAAACCCATACCTGCTATCTCGGCGACCGAACGCATCGCCACGACTGGGGGTACGGTTGCGGGGAATGCCCTGCGTGCGAACTACGGCGAAAGGGATGGAACGAGTTCGTGGCAAACGAACGCCAGAGCCAGGCAACGGAGTCGGCGGATGTTTAGCCTTGTCTTCAGTCGTCGCTACGCGATGGCACACCGATTGATTGCGGGCTTATCCGAGAAGTGCGCGATCCCGCACGGCCACAATGAGATTGTCACTGTGACGCTGCGAGCAGTCTCTCCCACACATCTCGACGGCGCCGCGAACATGGTCGTGCCTTTCGAGCGTGCGAAGGGCACTTGGCACAGATGGATCGATGAGCACGTCGATCACTCGCTCCACCTCTCCGCCGACGATCCTCTGCTCGATTGGTTCGCCGAGCGGGAGCCGCATCGGCTTGCGCGCATTCTCGTCACGCCGGGTGACCCAACAACAGAGGTGCTGGCCGCGTGCATGATGGCGAAGCTCAATGCTTTCCTCACGGCCGACGGCGGACACCTGGTCTGTGCTTCGATTCGCGTGGATGAAACGCCAACCAACACAGTCACCTTCGAGGGAGAGCCTGAGGCCGTCCTTCCCAGGCCTCTCCTTGAGCGCCCCTGGTGGACGCGTGCCGACATGAGCATCAGCGATCTCGATGCCCTGTCCCCCTCGCCAGCCAACCTGCACGGAGCCGCGGCACGATGAGCTATGCGGTCAAGGAGATCTTCTACACGCTGCAGGGAGAGGGGGCGCAGGCAGGCAGGCCAGCCGTCTTCTGCCGATTTTCAGGCTGCAATCTGTGGTCAGGCCGCGAAGAGGACAGAGCCGAGGCCGTCTGCAAGTTCTGCGACACTGAGTTTGTGGGAACCGACGGGACGATGGGTGGCCGTTACCCTGATGCTCGCACGCTTGCGGACGCTGTGGCCTCGACATGGCCAGGCGGGGGCACCCCGTTCGTCGTCTGCACAGGTGGCGAGCCATTGCTACAACTGGACGATGCTCTGATCGGCGCGTTCCATGAACTCGGCTTTGAGATTGCGGTAGAGACGAATGGGACGATCGCACCCGCGCCGGCTGGGATCGATTGGGTATGTGTGAGCCCAAAGGCTGGCGCGCCGCTGCGGCTTCTCGACGGTGACGAGTTGAAGGTTGTCGTGCCTCAGATCGGTATGGACTTGGAGGCACTCGAGCAACTCCGGTTTAAGCGCTTCTCGCTCCAACCCATGGACGGTCCCGCGGCCGCGGCCAACACCAAAGCTGCCCTTGAGCTATGTCTCCGACGGCCACGGTGGCAACTCAGTCTTCAGACGCACAAACTGCTTGGTATCCGTTGACTAACCGAAGGCGCGTGCCGAAAGCGCGCTGCCAAGTTCATGCAAAATCGCTTGCAGGGGCCCCGGCATCAGTCGAGTCGCCTTCAGCAGTTGGAAGACGCAGGGCGGGCCCATCTGCTCAGCTTTGACCAAATCGCTGAAGGTTAGCCGCAACCGCCATTGGAGCATCTGCGCTGCGGTATCGGATCATGCCCGGTCGGGGATAGCTGTCCCGGTGATGTTCTCGGCGATTTGGCCAGATACCGCGTCGGCAGCCATCCGGACTGGATCGGCAGCGAGGTGCGCATAGCGTGCCGTGGTCTGCACCTGCGTGTGCCCGAGCAGTTTCCCGATCATCGGCAGTCCCTGGCCCGACGCCACCGCGGTGGATGCGAAGGTGTGTCGGAGATCATGGATCCGGGCGTCCTTAAGGCCGGCCCGTGCGCGGACGCGCTGCCAAAAGGGTTGCAGATCAGAGAGGCGTGCGCCGGGGAGGGTGCCCACAATTACCCAGGGATTCCGCGGCACTTTGGCGATCATCGCGAGCACTTCGATGGGCGCTTGCCCAAGGTGGACAACCTTTGCGCCAGTCTTCGAGTCCGGCAGGCGGAGGGCGCGGCCAGCGAGGTCCACGTACTCCCATTTCAGGTTGATGATCTCGCCCAGGCGGCAGCCAGTCAGCATGAGTAGCCGCACTGCTGCGATGGCAGATGGCAGTTCGACTCCTTCGGCCTCCATGTCGCGCAGAACTTCGCCGACGCGCCGCATCTCTGCCTGGCTGAGGAAACGTTCCCGCTTCTCCTCTGGGTACTTCTTGATGTGCTTGCGAGGGTTCGTGCCGTCCGGACGGAGGCCCCACATCTCGGCGAGGGTGAACATCTTCGAGACGACCTCCAGGCAGCGATTGGCCTCATAGGGGATATGTCGCTGGTCGTGATGAAGCTTCGCGATGTCCGCGCGCGTGACGTCGGTGATGCGGAGGTTGCCAATAGCAGGAAGGATAGTCTTCTCAAGCAGCCGCCTATAGCCCTTGCCGGTCGTCGCCTTCACCCGGAGGGCGATGTGCTCTTCGTCGAACCGTTTCGCCAGTTCCTTGACCGTAACCGCTTGGCGTTCGGCATCCCGCTTGGCCGCCGGATCGTCGCCGCTCTTGGCGGCTGCGATGATGGCCATGGTACGGTTCCGAGCCTGCTCGCATGAGAGGACGGTGGAGGGGCCAAGGCTCATGCGGCGGGACCGCCGCCCGGCGCGAAACTGCACCGTATACCCCTTGCGTCCGCTGGGCATGATGCGGAGGCCGAAGCCAGGGAGCTCGTCGTCCCAGAGGAAATAGTCGGCACTGCGGATTTCAGCTGCGTCGACGACGCGTTTCGTGAGTTTGGGCATGGGGGAGGGGCCTCGCTCCGTCTTCTGTTTTCCTTCCAGGCCCCGCCCGTTTGCGTCCGTGAAAGCACTGTGGAAGCAAGAGGGCGCAAGTTGTGGCGAGTGCCTGCGAAAAACAGAATGGCGGGTGCGGCGCCAGTATTCAACTAACATGCGGAAATATCGAAAGAAAAAGTGTTTGTGCGTATTTGTGCTAAATCGCTTCCGTCCCACTCATAACCTGAAGGTCACAGGTTCAAATCCTGTCCCCGCATCCAACGATCCCAATACACGACTAAATCGCCCGTAACTCCAACGAGTTACGGGCTTGTTGCCGTTCTGGGTCCGTAGATCGTCACCAGAACCGGCGGCCGCCCACACTTCAGACGCATGCAGGAAAGCCGCCAAATCACCCCTCAGCGAGATCTCCACCTCGCCGCGGCACTCACCCGGGAAGATCAGAATCGCGTCGATCAGCGTCCGGAGCGCCTCCGTCGCCGCCATCGCCGTTTCAGGATCGGTCAACGCCTCCTCAAGCGCCTCGACCCGTCGGCGATAGAGTGCGGGGAGGTTTGGGTGCGGCACGGGCACCGGCTCGGGATGCTCAGACGCCGCCATCTCCGTGGCCAGTTCCGCCTGGCGTGCCTCCACCTTGCGGAGCTCCGCCACCATAGCGCCGCTCCCGTGACCTTCCTTGATCAGATCGAGCCAATGCCGGACCTGCCGAGCGAGCTTGCCGTGAACCGCCACGGGTTCGCCGGAGGCTGTTTGGCTTGAGTCACGCGGCCAATGCTGGCTGTTCCAGCGCGGCATAGTATCGGGCTGGCGATGACCAGCCGCATGTCGGCCGGTGGACAGCAGGCGCGGCTCGGCAAATACATCGGCGGCGGGATGAGCTTCGGCGCCTTTGGCGGCCGGACCCGGCTCACGGAGCGCTACGACCCGCGCCGCGCCGATGCCATCCCGCATGCCGCCACCTTCAACAACAACGTGTTGACCATGGCGGCTGCGCTGGCCGGGCTCTCGCGCATCTTCACTGCCGAGGTGGCGGACGCGCTTTTCGCGCGGGGCGAAGCGTTGCGGGCGCAGCTCCATGCCCTCTCGCCCGGCCTGCCCCTGCGATGGACGGACCTCGGCAGTCTGATGACGGTGCATTTCCAGCGCGAGCCCATCGCCAGCCCCGCCGATCTGCGCCCCGATGCCGGGCTGCGGGAACTGTTCTTTCTCGACATGCTGGAGCGCGGCTTCTACCTGGCGCGGCGCGGCATGCTGGCGATGAGCCTGGAGATCGGCGCGGCGGAGGCGGATGGCTTCGTCGCTGCCGTCGCCGATTTCATCGAGAGCCGGGGCAGCCTGCTGCGGGGCGTGACCCAAGCTTGCCACGTGGCAAGCTAGCGATTACTCCCTGACTTCAGCCATGCCCGTCCGTCGCGCCCTCAGTCTGGTGCTTGCCCTGGTGCTCTGCCTGCAGAGTGGCCTGGCCATGGCACATGGGCTGCGGCTGGTGGCACCGCCGGGGCATCAGCCCTTCCAGGTCGAGATCTGCACCGCCGAAGGCCTGGTCAAGCTGGACCTGGGCGGCGCCGAGGATGGCGAAGACCATCGCGAGGACGGGCATGCCGGCTTCTGCCTCGCCTGCCTGGGCGTGGCCGTCGGCGCGCTGCCGGCGCCGGGCGAGGTGGCGGCGCCGCTGGTGGTCCCCGACGCCCTGGCGCCATGTCCGGCGCAGGCTTCGCTGCCGCCTGGCGCGCGGGCTCCGCCCTACCGCCCCACGGGCCCACCCTCCTTCTCCTGAATTGCCAGACCACCCTGCGCCGATGCCGGCGCGGGGCGATCCGCCATTTCCGGAGAGATTCCATCCATGTTCCGCAGGTTATCCGCCGCCGCGCTAAGCGCGCCCTTCCTGTTCCCCGCCGCCCCTTTGGCCGCGCACGATCGTGTCTTCGTCTCCGGCCAGGATGCGTTGGTCGCCTATGACCTTGCCACCGGGCAGGAGGCGGCGCGCTTCCCAACGCCGGGTGTCTCGGCCGACATGGTCATGCTGGAGACCGGCCACCTGCTCCTCAACCACCGCGATGGCCACGCGGTGCTGGTGGTGGACGCCAATACCCTGACCGAGGTGGCGCGCTTCCCCTCCTCCACGCTGGGCGGCATGCGTCCAGTCCACGCCTATCTCTCGCCGGTGCTGCAGGGGCGGCGTGTCGTCGTCATCATGAATGACGGTGATGAGAGCCGCACGCCGCCCGGCACGCCGGCGGCGGACAGCAGCGCGCTCTTCCTGGATGCCACGCCGGGCAACCCGACCTTCCTGCAGCCCCTGGGCGAGGTCCGCCTCGGCACCGGCCATCACAAGCTGGCTTTCGCGCCGGATCGCGCGCGGGCGGTGGTCTCGAATATCGGCGACTGCGCGGCGGTGCTGCAGGTGGTGGATTTCACCGATCCCACCCAGCCGCGCGTCATCGCCGCGCTGGAGGCCGCCGGCATAGGCCTGACAGGGCCGACCGCGGCGGAGCCTGGCGCACGCCCCTGCCATCCGCGTGGCGGCCAGGCTGGGGTGCGCCCCGCGCCGCATGGCACCGCGACCGATCCGGTGACCGGCCGCGCTTGGCACAACCTGAACGGGATGGGCGCCTTCGTCAGCCTCGATACGCGCGCCGAAGCGCCGGCCTTCCGCCTGCTGCCCGCCACGCGCGGTTGGGGCGGTGCGGCGATCGCCGCGCACCCAACCGCCGGCTTCGCCTATGCCCCGCAATTCGCCCCGCGCGAGGGCGATGCCCGCAGCCCGGGCGTGGCCTGCCAGGTGGGCCAGGTGGCGCTGCTCGATGCGCGGGCCGATCGCGTCGCGGCGGAGTTGCCGATCCTGGCCGATGGGCCGGACTGCACCCGTAGCCTCGCCGGCACGCCGGAGGCGGGGCTGCGCACCGGCTATGCGACCCTGGTGGCCGACACGCTGTTCCTGCCGCTGGCGACGCTGGGCGCCGCCACCACGCGCAGCCATGGCGTGGCGGTGGTGGATGTCTCGGTGCCGAACGAGCCGCGCCAGCTGCCCACGATCCGCGTCGGCGCGCATAACGGGCATCGCGACAACGCGCTGACCGGCGATGGCCGCCTGCTGATCGTGCCGAACAATGTGGATGCCACCATCAGCGTGATCGACACCGCGCGGCGCGAGGTGGTGCGGAGCTTCCCCGTGGTCGCCATGCCGAACCGCATCGCCGTCTTCGGCGCGAGTGGCGCGTCCCGGCCCTCCGGGCCCATGCCGGCGGCGCCCTGAGGCCGCGGCGATGTCGGAACGGGTCAGGCAGGGTTTGGCGATGATCGCTATCCTCGCGGCGACGCTGGCCGGCGGGGCGATGTGGTTCCAGCGCGGCGGCATGGCGCCGGCCGCGGAGGGCGCCATGCCCGGCCTCGCCGCGAGCCTGGGCGGGCCGTTCAGCCTGGTGGACCAGGAAGGGCGGCGCGTCACCCAGGCGAGTTATGCGGGCCGCTTTCTGCTGATCTATTTCGGCTACCGCTATTGCCCCGATGTCTGCCCGACGGAGCTCGGCAAGATGGCGGCTGCTCTCGATCTGCTGCCGGCCACGACCCAGGCCCGCATCCAGCCGCTCTTCATCACCGTGGACCCCGAGCGCGACGATCCGGCGGGCTTGAAGGACTACACGGCGCTGTTCCACCCGGCGCTGATCGGCCTGACCGGCACCCCGGACGAGACCAGGGCGGCGGCACGCGCCTGGCGCGTCTTCTACGCCAAGCAGACCGTGGGGCGCGACGCGGACGCCTATCTGATGGACCACTCCTCCTTCATCTATCTCGCCGGGCCGGATGGCCGGGCGCTGCGCTTCTTCCCCCCTGAAACCACCCCCGAAGCCCTGGCCGCCGCGCTCCATCGCGCCGTGGCCGGCAGCTGAAACCGGAGCCACCGCCATGCGCGCCCGAACCCTCCTGCTCGCCGCCGCCCTGATCGCCGCCCCGCCGCTCGCCCGCGCCTGCGACCCCGAAGCCATGAATGCCGAACTCACGGCGCTGTGCCGCGCCGGGCTCGATCCCGCCATCGCCTGGTCTGAGGCCGTGCGGCCGCTGGCCAACGCGGAGGAGGCGGCGGAACTCGGCCGCCTCGCTGTCGCGGCCGGCGATGCCTGTGACGTGGGGGACCCGGCCGCCGGTGCGCTGGCCGCCGTGCAACTCGCCCGGCTGGTGGGCCGGATTGAGGCGCGCGGTGCCGCCGCATCGCTCCTGCCCGCCCGCCTGCCCAACTGAACCCGCAACAGAACGGAGAACGCCATGACACGCATCCCTCGCCGCGGCCTGATCGCCGGCACGGCCACCCTCATCGCCACCCCGGCCTTCGCGCATCACGACTTCACCCTGGGCGATCTCAGGATCGGCCATCCCTGGACGCGCGCCGCCGGCGTGAACACCAATGGGGCTGGCTACATGACGCTGCGCAACACGGGCGCGCGGCCGGACAAGCTGATCGCCGCCTCCACGCCCCTGGCCCGCACGGTCGAGCTGCACACGCATATCCGCGAGGGCGAGGTGATGCGCATGCGCCCCGTGGCGGACATCGCGGTGCCCGCTGGCCAGACGGTGCGCCTGCGCCCCGGCGGGCTGCATGTGATGCTGATCGGTCTGACCGAGCCGCTGCGCCAGGGCGCCGAAGTGCCGCTGACGCTCCGCTTCGAGCAGGCGGGCGAGGTGCGCATCACCCTCGAGGTCCAGGCCGCCGGCAGCCCCGGCCACACGCATTGAACGCCGACACGCAAAGGAACAACGCCATGACGCGCCTTATCCCCGGCCTCGCTGCCCTGCTGCTCGCGGCCACACCCGCCCTGGCCCAGCAGGAGGTCTCGATCCGCTTCGCCGCCCAGGTGAACGGCGCCGCCTTCGCCTGCGGCCAGAGCTACAGCGGCGTGGGCACCACCCAGGCCACCGCGACGCCGACCGATTTCCGCTTCTACGTGCATGAGGTGCAGCTGCTGCGCGCCGATGGCAGCGCCGCGCCGCTGACCCTGGCCGAGACGCCCTGGCAGCACCAGGGCGTGGCGCTGCTCGATTTCGAGAATGGCCAGGGCCCCTGTGCCCAGGGCGGCAATGCCGCGCTGAACGAGACGCTGCGCGGCACCGCGCCGGCCGGCAGCTACACCGGGCTGCGCTTCACGCTGGGCGTGCCCGAGCGGCTGAACCACCAGGATGCCACGGTGGCGCCGAGCCCTTTCAACCTGACGGCGATGTTCTGGAACTGGCAGAATGGCTACAAATTCGTGAAGGTGGACTTGCAGGTGGGCGCCGCCGCCCCAGTCGCGCCGAATGCCCCGGCGCATGGCGGGGCGGCGGGTCAGGGCGGCTTCGCCCTGCATCTGGGCAGCACGCAATGCGTGGCCGCCGCCCCCACGCAGCCGGGCCGGGATTGCCGCAACCCCAACCGCCCGGTCATCACGCTCTCCGGCTTCGACCCGCTTTCGACGACCGTGATCGCCGATGTCGGCCCGGTGTTGCAGGGCGTGGACATCACCCGCAACACCGAGCGCACGCCGCCCGGCTGCATGTCCTTCCCGAATGATCCGGAATGCCGGACGGTGCTGCCCGCACTCGGCCTGCCCTACATGGATCTCCCGGCCGGCGAGCAGCGCTTCTTCCGCGTCCAGCCGCTGCGCCAGGCGGCCCGATGAGGGTCTTCGCGGCCCTCACTGTCGCGGCCGCGCTGCTGTTCGGCACCTCGGGCGGCATCGCCCCCTTCATGGGCACGACCACGCTGTGGGAGTGGCGGCTGCCGGCCTGGGTGCCACCGCCCCAGCTCGACCGCCCGCTGCGTGCGGCCGAGGTCGAGCTGGGCCGATACCTGTTCCACGACACGCGCCTCTCGCGTGATGGCTCGATGAGCTGCGCGACCTGCCACCAGCAATCGCGCGCCTTCACGGTGAATCGCGCGACGGTACCCGGCGTGGATGGCTCGCCCGGGCTGAAGAACCCCATGAGCCTCGTGAACCTCGCCTGGGCCCCGGTGCTGACCTGGGCCAATCCCGGCCAGACGCGGCTGGAGGAACAGGCGCTGATCCCGCTGTTTTCCGACCATCCGGTCGAGATGGGCATGTCGGGCCGGGAGGATGAGATCTTTGCGCGCCTCGCGGCCGATCCGCGCTATCCGCCGATGTTCCTCGCCGCCTTCCCGGAGCGCGACGGGGCCATGACCCTGGAGACGCTGACCCGCGCCCTCGCGTCCTTCCAGCGCGCCATCACCAGCTTCGAGAGCCCCTATGACCGCTATCGCTGGGGCGGCGATCGCAACGCCATCAGCGCGGCCGCCCGCCGCGGCGAGCGGTTGTTCTTCGGCGAAAGGCTGGAATGCTACCATTGCCATGGCGGCTTCCTCTTCACCGACAACGTGACCCATGCGCGGCTGATCGCGCCCGAGATCGCCTTCCACGACACCGGCGTGGCCCGCACGGGCGGCATTGGCGAGCACACCGGCAACCCGGCGCAGAACGGCGCCTTCCGCACGCCCTCGCTGCGCAATGTGGCGCTGACCGCGCCCTACATGCATGACGGCTCGATGGCGACGCTGGAGGAGGTGCTGCGCCACTACGCGCGCGGCGGCCGCGCGCGTGGGCCGCACACCTCCTCGCTGCTCGCCGGCTTCCGCCTGACCGAGCGCGAGCGCGCCGACATCCTGGCCTTCCTCCACACGCTGACGGATGAGCGGATGACGCGCGATCCGCGCCTGGCCGACCCGTTCCGGTGAGGCGCGACCGCTTCCTGCTCGCGGGGCTTTTGCTGCTGCAGGTCGTCCTGGCGCCGTCGCTTTGCCTCGGGCGGGCCTCCGCGTCCGGCCTCGGGCTGGTCGAGATCTGCACGGCGGAGGGGCTGAAGCTCATCCGCATGACAGAGGACGGAGACGGCGGGGCGCCGATGCCGGAAGGGTTCTGCCCGCTCTGCCACGCCCTCCCGCAGGCCCCCGCCTGCAACGCGCCGCTGCCGCCCGATCCGCTCTGGCTCCGCGTGGAGCTCGCCTGGCGCAGCGCCGGGCCCGCGGCACCGCCGCCTGCCATTCGCGGGCCGCCCAGCGGCTCCAGGGCGCCTCCCTCGATCCTCGGCTGACGTCCCGCGCGGCTGCGCGGGCGTGTCCCCGCCTGCATCCGCACCATGACCCATCGAGAGGATTCGTCCCTTGTCCAAGCTCAACCGCCGCCGGGAGCGGCGCATGCCCCGTCTTGCCTTCGCCGTCGCCCTGGTCTCTGCCAACACCGCCGCGGCCCAGACCACGCCGCGCACGCCCGAGGCGACCGTCCCGCCCACCACCGTGATCGGCCGCGAGGAGCGGGATCAGGTGGGGCCGCTGCGCGGCTATCAGGCGCTCACCTCGGGCACCGCCACGCGCACCAACACGCCGCTCCAGGAAATTCCGCAATCGGTGACGGTCATCCCGCGCAGCCTCTTCACCGACCAGGGCGCCACCACGCTGGAGGAGGCGCTGCGCAACTCAGCCGCCGTGGTGCCGGAAAGCCCGCTCTTCCTGAACCAGACGCTCAACACCTATATCCGCGGCTTCCAGGCGGAAATCTTCCGCGACGGGCTGCAAAGCTACAGCGAGCTCGGCCTGGCGCAGAGCCTGCTCGGCATCGAGCGGATCGAGATCGTGAAGGGGCCCTCGGGCGCGCTGTTCGGCGGCGGCCTGGGTGGCGGCTTCGGCGGCCTGGTCAACATCATCTCGCAGCGGCCATTGCCCAACAACAGCTATGCCGCCGGCATCACCGTGGGCCCCTATGGCTATCGCAACCCCTGGGTGGATGTGAACCAGGCCTATCGCGACCCGAACACCGGCACGGTCTTCGCGATGCGCCTGCAGGCCGAGACGCAATATGGCCGCTCCTACATCGAGAATGTGACGACCGAGGGCTACAACGTCCTGCCGACCTTCAGCGTGACGAGCGACAGCACCAACCTCGTCGTCCAGGCCTTCTTCTCGCAGCGCAAGGCGAATGACTATCCGGGCCTGCCGCCCGGCGTCAGCGGCGGGAGCTCGCGCATTCCCTTTGACCGCTTCACCAACGCCAATGGCAGCAACGTCCCGCGCACCGAGACCCAGCGCAATGGCGTCCGCGTGAGCTTCGATCACCGGATCAACGAGGTCTTCACGGCGAGCCTGATCGGACAGTTCTCGACCAATAGCCTGAGCCAGCCGGCACAGTTCCAGTTCGGGCCGCCGCTCGCCGGCTTCGGCCTGCCGGTCGGGCCCTACACCTATTCGCGGCTGAGCGCCTATCTCGACCAGAACCTGTCGCAGTTCTCGGTCATGCCGATGGTGCGGGCGAATTTCCGCACCGGGCCCGCGCAGCACACCGTGCTGGCGGGCGTCGAGTTCGACCAGACGCGCGACAATGGCCGCATGGATATCGGCGATGCCGGGATCTTCAACTTCGCGTCCCCGACCCAGGCGCCCTGGGTGCAGCCCAGCGCGGGCAGTCCCTTCGCCATCCCGCCGACGAACAACACCTACACGACCACCGCGGCCTTCCTGCAGGACCAGATCAAGCTCTGGGACCGGCTGCACATCCTGGGCGCCATCCGCCTGACCAATCTCAACATCCAGAGCGAGGTGCCGAGTGCGGGGATCAACACCACCTCCTCCACCACCCGGCCGACCGGGCGCGTGGGCGTGGGCTATGACATCCTGCCGGGGCTGACGCCCTTCGTCGGCTGGGGCAACTCGATCCGCTCGCCGGGCGGCTATGGCTTCGGCGGCTTCGTGACCACGCCCAAGCCCGAGGAAGGCCAGCAGTTCGAGGCCGGGGTGAAGGTGAACCTGCCCTTCGGGCTCAGCGGCAACCTGGCCTATTTCAACATCCAGCGGACCAACGTGCCGTATTTCGATCTCGCCGCCGGCGGCAACCGGCAGATCGGCGAGCAGCGCTCGCGTGGCTTCGACATGGACCTGCTGTGGCAGCCCACCCCGCAATTCTCGCTGCTCGGCACCTACGCCTACACCATGGCCGAGACAGTGTCGGACAGCATCATCGCGCCGGGCCAGCCGCTGCGCCTCGTGCCGCGCAATGCCGGGCGCGTCTGGGCCAATTACCGCCTGCGCGGCCTGGCCCTGCCGGATTGGGCGCAGGGCTTCTCGATCGGCGGTGGTCTGACGTCGGTTGCCGGGGCCAATACCTCGGATCAGGTGAACGCGATCCGTACGAAGGGCTACACGATCTTTGACGCGGCCATCAACTACGACAACGGGCCGCTGCGGATGAGTGTGGCGGCGCGCAACATCGGCAATCGCAACTACGTGATCCCCTTCAGCTACTTCAACAATGCGATGGCGCCGGGCGCGCCGGCGGCGGTCTATGTCTCCGCCGCGCTGCGGTTCTGAGGAGGATGCGATGACAGAAAGCCAGTCCCGCCGCGTGGCGCTCGTCGCCGCGCTGGCGCTGGCGGGTGCCGCGCGGGTTGCCTCCGCGCAGCCCGCCGCGGCGTCCACCGCGACACAGCACGACCACGATATGTCGCGCTTCCACCTGGCCCCGGCGCGGGGGCCAGAGGATATCGCCTTCCTTCTCTATCCCGGCTGCACGGCGCTGGACTTCGTCGGGCCGCACAACATGTTCCGCGGCCTGATGGGAGCGACCGTGCGCCTCGTCGCCAAGACGCGCGATCCCATCGTCACCGACACCGGCCTGACGGTGATCCCCGACACGGATTTCGCGAGCTGCCCCGAGCGGCTGACCGTGATCTGCGTGCCCGGCGGCAGCGAGGGCACGCTGCAGGCCATGGAGGATCCGGAGACCATGGCCTTCCTCGCCGATCGCGGCGGCAAGGCCGAATGGGTCACGGCGGTCTGCACCGGTTCGCTGCTGCTGGGCGCGGCCGGGCTGCTGCGCGGCTACCAGGCGACTTCGCATTGGATCACGCGCGAGTTGTTGCCGATCTTCGGCGCCATTCCGGTGGATCAACGGGTCGTGATCGATCGCAACCGCGCCACAGGGGGCGGGGTGACGGCGGGGATTGATTTCGGGCTGACCATGGTCGCGGCTCTGCGGGACGATGCCTATGCGAAGGCTGTCCAGCTCGTCGCGGAATACGAGCCCGCGCCGCCCTTCGACGCCGGAAGCCCCGCAAAGGCGCCAGCCGAAACGACGGAGATGATCACCGCCATGTTCGCGGAATTCATCAGCCGGGCGCGCGCGGTCAGTTCGACCTCCGCCGGGGCCGTGGGAAGATAGGGCAGTCGCGCCAGGTCGGAGGGTGCTCGGGCGAGGGGGGCCAGAAACGCCAGAGGCTGAATGCAGCAGCATTCGTCCATGGCGCCGAATAGCCCTGTATGGGAACAACCTCCTGCCTGGGTGCGCTTGGCCCCGACCTTCCCGAGGTCGTCTCCTTCGCCCAGTCGAGTTCTGTAAAAGCCGAACCCTGACCCCGCATCCAAAAAACCCGTCAATTCAAATGTTTGATGGGATTCTGGCGTCTGTGCCACTGCTATATGTAGCAGAAGGGCCGAAACCTTAACCGCAGCCGGAATCGCGCAAAAGGCGACCTTGCGCGCTGGCCGGCCCGCCATCCCAGACCCCTTTCGCTGCCGCAGGACCACATCACCGGCGGACCGTTCCTAGGGGTGAAGGTCACCCTACTGTCCGCTGCTGGATCAACGTCCCGTATCGGCTCCCAATACCCCGGCCGCGAGGAATCCCCCGTCCACCGGCAGCACCACGCCGTTGACGTGTGCCGCAGCGTCCGACGCGAGGACGGCGACTGCCTCGGCAATTTCCTCGGGCGCGGCGTAGCGGCCGTCGGGGGTGGCGGCGTCAAAGGCGGCGCGGATGGCGGCGGGGTGATGGCGTTGCACGAAATCCGTCTCGGTCGCCCCCGGCGCGACCGCATTTGCCGTGATCCCAAAGCGGGCCAGCTCGACCGCCATCTGACGGGTCAGGCCGATCACGGCCGCCTTGGAGGTGCCGTAGGCTGCGCGGTCCAGGCTGGCGCGCACGCCGCTGATGGAGGCGATGTTGACGATGCGCCCCCATCCGGCCCCCGCCATTTGCCGTGCGGCGGCCTGCCCACAGAGAAATGCGCCCGTGACATTGACGGCGAGCACCCGATTCCAGGCCTCCGCCGGATGATCGAGGAACGCGTGCACGGCGGCGATGCCGGCATTGTTGGCCAGAACGCCAGCCGGGCCATGCCTCTCCGCCAGCATGCGGAATGCGGCGTCGACCGCGGTCGGGTCTGAAACATCCAGTGGCAGGCGATCCGCGATCCAGGCTTCCTCCGCCAGTGCCGCGAGGCTCTCCCCGTCACGATCCAGCAGCACGACGCGCAGGCCCCCGGCACCGAGGCGGCGGGCCACGGCGAGGCCGATACCCGTCGCGGCGCCGGTGACCACCGCGAGGCGAGATGTTCGCGTCGGGTTCATTCCGCACGCAGCCCGAGCGAGGTGACGAGAGCACTCCAGCGCGCCGTCTCCTCGCGGACATGGCTCTCCAGTTGCTCCTCAGGAACGGTGGAGGGACCGGCGCCTTGCTGCTGCCAAGCGTGCCGCCTCACCCTCGGCGGGTCTGCCAGATATCGAGCGGTGTCTCGAAGGCGGCAGCGGTGCCGCTCCGGGCGATGGCGAGTTCGGCTTCGCGTGCGGCATCGTTCAGCATGCGGCGCCAGTCGAGGCCAAGGATTTCGCCTGATTCGACGCGCAGGACACCATCCACCACCACATCCGTCACGTCCCCGCCGCTGGCGTGGCACACGGCGCGATGCAACGGCATCTGGACCGGCATGAGATGTGGCTTGCCAAGATCGACCGTGATCAGATCGGCACGCTTTCCCGGCTCGATGGAGCCCAACTCATCAGCCAGGTTCAGCCCTCTCGCAGCCTCGATCGTACAGAGTTCCAGCGCCTTGCCGGGCGGCAGGACCTGCTGATCGCGCAGAGCGGTCCGGTGGTAGTGCATGCACAGCCACATGTTGCGGAAAGGATCGGTCGAGCGGTCGGGGCCGGGCCCATCGCTTCCCAGCATCACACGAATGCCGGCCTCGATCAGCTCAGGCACGGGGCAGCGGCCGAACATCGAGAGATTGGCGGCCGGGTTGTGCACGACCGCCGTGTCGGTCTGACGCAACAAGGCCACCTCATCGGCGGTCGGATCAATGCAGTGGGACAGCCAGGCATCGGGGCCGAGCGCCCCTGTCTCGGCCTGAAGCCGGGCGATGGAGCCTTGGCGGTGGCCATCCTGATGCCACATCACGCGGCGCCGGCGTGAGAGGCCCCGCATTTGGCGTGTCGCCGCGAACAGCGCCGCGGCCTGGGACGGATCTGCCTGGGCGTGATGAACGGGTGAGAGCAAGGCGATGCGGAAGCGGCCCTCCTCCGGCCTGTGCGCTGCCTCGATGACCGCCTCGCAGGTGTCGAGGAAGGCCTCGAAGGGAACCTCGGCGCGGCGCGCGACGCCGCGCGACCAGCTGGAAAGCATCACCGGAAAGGGTGGGCGGGGATGCCCCAGTACAAGGATTTCGCGGACACCGATCTCACGCACCGCCGCGAGATGGGCCGCCGCGAAGCTGGGATCGTCCGCGCGCATGATCGAGTCACCACCGCCCAGGAGGACCACGGCCGTGGTGACGCCAAAGCGAAGACGCTCCAAGGCGGAAAGCGCGGCGGAAGCGCGCCAGAATTCGGCGCTTGAACCCTGCCCATAAATCTGCGCAACAGCGGCCGACCACGCCGCGTTGTTGCCGCTGCCAACGGTCTTGGTGAGCGCGTGCCCTGCATGGGTATGTCCGTCAATCAGCCCTGGCAGCACCACCTTGCCGCGCGCATCCAGCCGCCGCCGCGCCTCCGGAAAGTCGCGCAGCATGGGCCCTGTCTCGCCCACGGCCAGAAAGCGCCCGCCGCTGATCGCCACGGCACCGTCGGACAGGATGCGGCGGCCCGCATCCATGGTGATCACCTGCCCACCGGTGACCAGAAGATCAATCACGGGGAGCGACGCAGCGTATAGAAGAGCGGCATGTGGCGCGGCAGGTCGGTCAGGCCGGCGCGATAGGCGGTCGGCTGCTTCCAGCGCCCGGCGGGAACGAAGGGCACATCCTCGAAGGCCAGGCGCTGGAATTCGGGGCCCATCGCGGCGCGTGCGGCCGCATCGCCTGTTTCAAACCAACGGTCCCGCAGCGCCTCGATACGCGGGCTGCTGGGCCAGCCGGACCAGGCGGCGTTGCCATTGCCGCGCAGCGCCAGATGGCCCGCCGGATCCCACATCTCCAGGCCCGGCAGGAAGGTGGTCAGCACGTTCCAGCCGCCCTGCTCGGGGGGCTCGCGCCGGTTGCGGCGCTGCAGCCAATTGCCGAAATCCATCGCCACGAAATCCACATTCATCCCCGCACGGCGCAGTTGATCCGACGCGACCTCAGCCAGCGTGTTGATCCCCGTGCTGCTGGTGGCCGTCAGGAAGGTGATGCGCTCGCCCGCATAGCCGGCGGCTTCCAACCCGCGGCGCGCGGTCATGGCGTCCTGGGGTGGCAGGATGCCCTCCTGGCTGGCCATGGGGGATTCGGGAACAAAGACGCCGACGCCGTCATTCCACATGTCCCGGCTGGCACCGGCGATGGCCTGCATCAGGCTGGCCTGGTCCAGCGCGCGCATGGCGGCGCGGCGGATCGCAGGATTGTTGAAGGGCGGATGCAGGTGGTTGAAGCGGATGATCCCCATGTTTCCGGCCGGATTGAAATCATCCACCACCACGCGACGATCCCGCCGCAAGGTCGGCAGGAGATCGAGCAGCGGGTCCTCGTACCAGTCGATCTCCCCGGCGCGCAGCGCATTGGCCGCCGTGCCGTGATCCGGCAGGATGGTCCATTCCAGCCGGTCGAAATGCGCGATCTTGGGGCCGGAGGTGAATTCGGGCCGGCCCGGCCGCGGGATGTAATCGGCGAAGCGCTCATAGGCGACGCGCGCCCCGGCCACGCGCTCGGCGGCGATGAAGCGGAAGGGACCACTGCCCACGGGCTCGGTCACCTGCCGTGCGGCATCGGTCAGCGCCAGGCGCTCGGGCATCATGGCCGGCATGAAGGTATTGGCCTTGCCCAGGGCATTGGGCAGCAGCGGAAAGGGGTGCTTCAGGCGAAAGCGGATTTCCCGGTCCGATGGCGCGCTGAGTTCATCCGTGGCCGCCATCAGCGTCTGGCCGAAGGCGTCCACCACGGCCCAGCGGCGGATGCTCTGCACGCAATCCCGCGCGCGCACCGGCTCGCCGTCATGGAACTTCAGACCCTCGCGCAGGGTGAGGCGCCAGAGGAGGCCGTCATTCTCGATGACATGCCCCTCGACCATCTGCGGATGCGGGTTGAGGCGGTTGTCCATGCCGTAGAGCGTGTCGAACACCGCGTTGGAATGGTGCCGGGTGACGAAGGCCGAGGACCAGATCGGGTCCAACACGCTGAGGTCGTTGTTGGGCCGGAAGCGCAGGATGCGCGCGGCCTGCGCGCGGATCTGCGGCGCCTTCACCGTGGCAGCCAGGGCCGCGCCGGCGGTCAGGACATCACGACGTTTCATGCGGTTCCTCCTTCGGGGCACGCACCCTGGCGCCGGTTGGATCATAGGGTGGCTTGAGTGTGGCGCGCGCCGCATGGCGCTGGCCCGCGATCTCGATCTCGAACCGCCCGTCGCGGATGAAATCCGCCGTGACGCCGCCCGCATGGCTCACATAGCCGAGCCCGATCGCCCGCCCGAGCGTATGGCCATACATCGCGGAGGTGGTGTGGCCGACGCGCACGCCATCCCGCCAGATGGGCTCGTTGTGCAGCAGCAGCGGGGCCGGATCCTCCAGCAGGAAGGTGACGAGCCGGCGCGCCGGCGTCTGGCCGCGCTGGGGCAGCAGCGCCTCCCGCCCGATGAAGCCGCCAGGCTTGTCCCAGGCGACCGCGAAGCCCAGCCCCGCCTGCAGCGGCGTGTCCTCATCGGTGATGTCATGGCCCCAATGGCGATAGGCCTTCTCGATCCGCAGGGAGTTCAGTGCGTGATAGCCGGCCATGCGGAGGCCATGCGGCTGCCCGGCTTCCAGCAGCGCCTCGAAGACGCCAGCCGCGAATTCGGCGGGCATGTGCAATTCCCAGCCAAGTTCACCCACATAGGTGATGCGGGTGGCCCAGACGCGCGCATAGGCGAGATCAATCTCGCGAGCCGTGGCGAAGGGGAAACCCGTGTTGGAGAGATCGGCATCGGTCAGCGCCGCGAGCACCTCGCGCGATTTCGGACCCATGAGCGAGAGGGTTGCATAGGCCGAACTCGCATCCCAGGCGGCCACGCCCTCAGGCAAATGCCGCTTCAGCCAGGCGAAGTCGCGCACCTGCGTCGCGGCCGCGGTCACGATGCGGTAGCGCGTGGCCGTCTCTCGCGTCACCGTCAGGTCGGCTTCGATGCCGCCGCGTTCATTGAGCCATTGCGTGTAGATGACGCGGCCGGGCGCGACCGCCACGTCATTGGCGCAGATCCGGTTCAGGGCAGCTTCCGCGCCCGCACCCTCCACGATGAATTGCGCGAAGGAGGTCTGGTCGAACAGGCCGACCGCCTCCCGCACGGCGCGGTGTTCCTCGGCCGATGGTGCGAACCAGTTCTGCCGCCCGTAGGAGTATTCGTATTCGGCCTTCATGCCCGGCGATGCGAACCAATTCGCGCGCTCCCAGCCGGCGACTTCGCCAAACACGGCGCCCCGTTCCTTCAGGGCATCGTGCAGCGGCGAGCGCCGCACGCCGCGCGCCGTCTCGGGCTGCCGGAACGGCCAATGCATGGCGTAGAGCAGGCCGAGCGATTCCACCGTCCGATCCCTCAGGTAGCGCGCATTGCGCTGGAAGGGCATGGCACGCCGGAGGTCCACATCCCACAGATCCATGGGCGGGTGGCCATCCACGATCCAGTCCGCCAGCACGCGACCCGCGCCGCCGGCCGACTGGATGCCGATCGAATTGAAGCCCGCCGCGACGAAGAGACCCGGCAATTCCGGTGCTTCGCCGAGCAGATAGCGATCATCGGGGGTGAAGCTCTCAGGGCCGTTGAAGAAGAGGCGAATGCCCGTCCTGGCCAGCAGCGGGATACGCTGCATGGCGCGTTCCAGCAGCGGCTCCACATGCTCCATGTCATCGGGCAGGTGGCCGAAGGCGAAATCCTTCGGCACGCCGCCCATGCCCCAGGGCTTCGCCACCTCCTCGAACCAGCCGACCAGCAGCTTGCCGGGCTCGGGCTTCACATAGGTCATGTTGTCGGGGTCACGCAGCACGGGCAGGTTGGGCGGCAGCTCCGGCATGGCCTCGGTGACGACGTAGAAATGCTCGGCCGCGTGCAGGGGCACCGTCACGCCGGCCTCGGCGGCCAATTCGCGCGCCCACATGCCCGCGCAATTCACCACCACATCGGCCGCGATCGGGCCGCGATCGGTCATCACGCCGGTTGCGCGGCCGTTCTTCTGCAGGATGGAGGTCACGGAAACGCCCTCCTCGATGCGGGCGCCCTTCTGCCGGGCGCCGCGCGCCAGGGCCTGGGTGGTGTCGATCGGGTTCACATAGCCATCGCCTGGCAGGTGCACCGCGCCGACAATGTCGCGCGCTTCCATCAGGGGCCACAGCGCCGCCGCCTCCGAAGGGCCCAGCACACGGACCTCCAGCCCGAAGCAACTCGCCATCGAGGCGCCGCGTTTCAACTCCTCGAAGCGCGCCTCGGTGGTGGCGAGGGCCAGCGAGCCGGCCTGGCGATAGCCGGTCGCCTGGCCCGTCTCCGCCTCCAATTGCTGGTAAAGCCCCGAGGTGTATTTCGCGAGGCGCGTCAGGTTCTGCGTCGCGCGCAATTGCCCGACGAGGCCGGCCGCATGCCAGGTGGTGCCGCTGGTGAGCTGCTTCCGCTCCAGCAGCAGTACGTCACTCCAGCCGCGCCGGGTGAGGTGATAGGCGAGGCTGCACCCCACCACGCCACCGCCGACGATGACGACGCGCGCATGCTTTGGAAGTTCAGCCATTCACAGGTGATCCCGCTTCATCGTCCAGTTCCAGTCGCGGCAGAACACCTCCGCCTCACCCTCCAGCGCCCGCAGCCGCATGCGACAATGCAGGTTCGTGGCGTCGCAGGTGAGTTCGGTGTCAATCTCGGTCGCGACATTCCAGGCGCCGCGGCTGAACTTCCAGCGCAGCGCAATGGCCACGCCGGCCGTGGTGGGGTCGGCCTCCGTGATGCGATATTCCTCGCGCGCGGAAGAGGCGACGGTCCAGTCGATATCATCCAGGCGATAGGCGCCGTTCTGCTCCTCGATGAAGAGGCGCGTCTCGCCCGTCGCCACATCCTTGGTGATACGGCGCGCGCGCTTCACCGGCGCGACCTCGGTGCGGGCCGGCGGCGGATAGCTGCGCGGCGGCCCGAAGGGCTGCCAATCCGGCGGTGTGATCGCCGTGGTCAGCAACGGCATGTGCAGCCTCGTGGCGCCGGTGTGAACCGTGATCGTCACCGGCTCCGGTGAGGGCCAGGCGATGGGCCAGTAGCTGGTGGACAAGGCCAGGCGGATCCGATGGCCCTTCAGGAAGCGGTAGCCGCGCACATCCAGCTTCAGACGGAGGCGGTAGCGCCGGCCCGGCACCAAGGCGACCGGATTCCGCTCATCCTCGAGTTGGGTGAGGTTGTGCAGGCTGAGCCAGGCGCGGGCCGAGCTGCCATCGGGCTTCACATCGCAAATCCGCGCCACGAGGAAGGCGGCGGGCCGGTCGACCGAAAGCTCGATCTCCAGCTCCGGCGCGCCGAGGCAATCCACGGCTTCCTCCAACGGCGCGGTGTCGAAGCAGAGGGAGGCGCCATCATCGGTCCGCTGGTCGCCTGGAAGCTCGGCGCCCGGGGCATAGGCGAACCAGGGCATGATCTCGCCCGAGGCCAGGCCCAGCGTTTGCGGGGAGAGATGGCTCAGCGCTGCCCCGGCCGGCGCGTCATCGGTCAGGCGCCCCTGGGTCAGGAACCAGCTGCGAAATCCTGGGGCGGCAGGCGGCCAGGCGGGCAGGCCCACCCAACGGCCCGGCGTCTGCGGGTAGAATTCCTGCGTGGGCAGGTCCTCCATGATGAAGGCGATGAAGGGCGGGCGGTCATCCTGCGGCGCCTCGCCCCGCAGATGCTGGCCGAACCAGGCGACCGCATCGCCCAGGAAATCAATGGCCGGGCCCGGCTGCGCCTGATGCGGGTATTTGTGGCACCAGGGGCCGAGGGTCGCGCGCCGCGGCGCGTCCAGCGCCCCCATGAGATAGGGCAGCGTCTGTGCGTAGTTGCTGTCGGCCTGGCCCGAGAACATGCAGAAGGCGGCCGAGATGGCCTTGGGATCCTTCATCTGGTGCTTGTCCCAATGGGCGTCCCGCCGCTGCCGACCCAAGGTGGTGAGCGCATGCGGGGCCATCGTCTCCAGCCGCTGCAGCCACATCTCGCGCCAGGCCTCCCCCACCACGGCGGGGTCGGGCGGGCGGGAGGTGAAGCCGGTGCAGGCCGCCGCCCAGGCCAGGTTCTCGTTCAGGATGACGCCGTTCTTCCGCGCCATGCCGACATTGAAGCGATCATGGCTGAAGGCGGTGGCGACCACGGCTTCCAGGCCCGGCGGGCGCTGCTCGGCCGCCATCAGCGCGTTGATGCCCCCCCAGGACAGGCCGATCATGCCCAGATGCCCGTCGCACCAGGGTTGCGCCTTCATCCAGGCCAGCACTTCGACCGTGTCGGCATAGGTCTGGTGCGGGTCGTCCACGCCCTCGCTGTCGCCGGTGCCGCGCATGTCCACGCGCATGCCGCAAAATCCGGCCTGCGCGAGGAAGCCATGGATCCCCCAGTCCCGCGTCGCGGTGTGGTCCCGCTTGCGGTAGGGGATGATCTCCAGCACGGCCGGCCAGGGGCCTGCTCCCTCCGGCCGCCAGAGCGAGGCCGAGAGCCGGACCCCATCCGCCATGGGCAGCCAGAAATGAGCGGTATGGGCGACGCCGTGCCCGGTTGGAACCACGTCCATGACAAGCCCCTCCAGGCGGAAACACTGGGAGCTTAGGGAGGGGAGATTTGTTCAGGCAAGTGAAATAAATCCAGAGAATTTCACGGCACCCCGACGGCCCGCCGCCTCAATAGGAGGGCGGGGTGATGACCCACAGCACCCGCGTCACGGTGGTGCCCGGATTCTGGCAACGATGGGTCAGGGTGCTGGGGAAGGAGAAGCTGTCACCCTCGCGCAATTCGAAGCAGCGCCCATTGATCCAGAGGGTGAGCCGGCCGGTCAGCACGAACCCGGCCTCCGCCCCTTCATGGCTGTAGTCGCCGCTATCGGCGCCGGGCTCGATGGTGCTGACCAGGAGTTCCAGGGGGCCGGCAAGGTTGGGCGAGGCGAGCTCCTCGCGGATGCCGAGGCCGGTGAAGGTCATGCAGCGCCGGCTTTCGGCGCGCACGATGTATTCGACCTCCTCCGGCGGCCGCTCGGGCTGGGCCTGGAAGAACCAGTTGATGTGCACGCCCAGCACGTCGCTGATCGCCTTGAGGGTGCCGATCTGCAGGCGCGACCGGTCGCGTTCGATCTGGCTGAGATAGCCGATCGAAACGCCGAGCCGCTGGGCCATGTCGGTCAGGGTCAGACCCTTCAGCTTGCGCAACTCGCGGATCTGCCGGCCGATCTGCATGGGCTGGCTGGGAATGGGCTTGTCCGCCACCGGGGGCTTTCGTGTTGTTCGCGCCCCAGCAGATCGGAGATTTCCGGTGCGCGTGCAAGCGTCCCGCGGCGCTGGACCCGGGTGGATATCCTGATGCGACACGCCGCTCTTGCACAGCGTGTGGGTGGGCTGAAGCCCGCTACCACCCCACCGCATAGGCGGCCGCGCGGCGCGGATCGGCGCCGGCGCGGTGGATGCCGGTGCTGCGGTCGGAGTCGATGAGGCAGACGCCGCCGGCGCGCCACAGCCAGTCGGGCCAGCGCCGGATGTCATGGCCGAGCTGCGACAGGCCCTCGCCGATCTCCTGGGGGATGCGCCCTTCCAGGCAGAGCCGGCCGGGATAATAGGCGTGCGGCGCGAAGGAATCCGGGTGGCTGTAGGAGATGAAGCGCGGCTTCTCGATGGCCGTCTGCGGGTCCATCCCGAAGACCGCGATGTTCAGCAGCACCTGCACCATCGCCTGCACCTGGCTGTCACCCCCTGGCGTGCCGAGCGGCATGACGCGCTTGCCCCGCTGCATCGCCATCGCCGGATTGGGCGTGAGGCGCGGTCGCTTCCCCGGCGCCAGCGCGGCCGGATGGTTCGGGTCCGCCCGCGATTGCGACCCGCGTGAGGAGGGGGCGAGGCCGGTGCCAGGGATGATGATGGTGTCGCTGGAGACATCGCTCGGCGTCACGGAAATCGCATTTCCCCAGCGATCCACCGCGCAGGCATAGGAGGTATCGAGCGGCGGGATGGCGGGTTCGGTCAGGCTCGGCAGGGGGGCGGCCAGCGGGTGCTGGTTTGGCCGGATGATGCCGGCGGGCGGCATTTCCGGCCAGGCGCGGTTCGGATCAATCAGCGCGCGGCGCTGCGCGGCATAGGCTTCCGAGAGCAGGGTCTCCGCCGGGACATCGAGGAAATCCGGGTCGCCGTAATGGCGCTCGCGATCGGCGAAGGTCAGCTTCAGCGCTTCGGCGACGTGATGGATATAGGGCACGGTGTTGTGCCCCATGGCCCCCAGATCCACGCCCCGCAGGATGCCCATGGCCTGGGGCAGCGCCGGCCCCTGGCACCAGAAGCCACAGGAATGGATTTCGAGGTCGCCATAGCGCGCCATCTGCGTCCGCTCGATGCGCACATCGTATTCCGCCATGTCCCGCTCGGTCAGCCAGCCGCCATTCTCGGCATGAAAGCGGGTGATCTTTCGCATGATGTCGCCGCGATAAAAGGCATCCCGTGCCGCGCGCAGCCCGGCCTTGCGGTCACCACCGCGACCAAGGACCGCGGCCTCCTCATCCATCATGTATTGCAGCGAGGCGCCGAGGTCGGATTGCACGAAGACCTCGCCCACCTCGGGTGTGCGGTCATTCGGCAGGTAGATCGCGGCATTGGAGGGCCAGCGCCGGTTGCGCGCCTCCACCATCTTCAGCTGCGTGTTGAGGAAGGGGTACATCACGAAGCCCTCGCGCGCGAAGCGCGTGGCGAAGGAGGCGACCTCGCCGAAGCTCATCCGGCCGTAGCGTTCCAGCGCGGTGAGATGCGCCTGGGGCGCGGCGGGGATGATTGTGCGCATCAGGCCATGCGGGATTTCACCGCCATGCTCCCGCTGGAAATATTCGCAATTGGCGGCGGCCGGCCAACGGCCCAGCCCGTCAATCACGACGAGTTCCTCGGTCTCGGCCATGAAGATGATCATCGGCGCGACGCCGGCGATGTTCACCTGGTCACTATGCACCACGCCCAGGACCAGGGCCGAGGCCACGCCGGCATCCACCGCGTTGCCCCCCGCCTCCAGCACGTGAAAGCCGGCCTGCGCGGCCAGGTAATGCCCGGCGGAAACCACGTGCCGCCTGGCCGCGATGACCGGCCGATGCGCGGCATAGCTGCCGGTTTCGGTCGAGATTTCCCCGGCAGAGTCCACGGACATGGCATCGCTCCTGCTTGGCGGGAAAGTGTTGACCGCGATGTGAAGGAGCGCAATGCCATTTCACGGATGCGAAAATTTCCGGCTCTGCCCTATGCTCCCTCCGAGAGGCATTTTGCCCGCGGCGCGGCCAGGAGATCGGCATGGATTTTTTTCGCTTCGGCGAGACGCTGCGTCGCAAGCCGGCGCCGCTGCTGGGCATTTTCATCAAGACCGGTTCGGCGGATGTGCATGAGGTCTTGGCGGGATCCAGCGCGGATTGCTTCGTCATTGACGCGGAGAACGCCTCCCTCGGCCGCGCCGCCCTGTCCGAATGCGTGTTCATCGCGCGGAGCCGTGGCGCCCCGGTGCTCATTCGCCTGCCGGATGCGAGCGAGGCGGAAGCGCAGCATGCGCTGATGATCGGCGCCGATGGCGTCATCCTGCCGCATTGCCGCGACCCCGCCGCCGTCGCGCGCTTCGTTCATTTCACGCGCGGCGCGGCGGTGCAGCGGGCCTATGCCGGTGTGGGTCGCAGTTCGGCCCGGCGCAGCATGCATTGGCCCGAATTCAGCGCGGCCGCGCGGCGTGATTTCCTGGTGCTGGCCCAGCTGGATGAGCCTGAAGGCTTCGAGGCGGCGGAGGATATCGCGGCGCTGCCGGGCCTGGATGGCCTCTTCCTCGGCCTGCTCACCTTGCAGATCTCCGAACGCCTGGGCGGCAAGGATCCGCGAACCGTGCTGCACGCCGCCCTGGCCGCGGCCAAGGCGCGCGGAAAGCGGGTCGGCATTTCCGATCCCGATCCGGCCCAGGCCCAGGCCTGGGCGGAAGGCGGGGCGGATCTGCTGATGATCTCCAATGACCTCGGCGCGCTCTCGCTCGGGCTGGAATCCCGGCTCGCGGCCTTTCGCCGGTAGATGGGGGGCGGACCCCCGGCACAGTTCCAAGCGAGAGCGTCCCGCCAATAAGCTGGGCTCCGCCCCCGGACCAGGAACCCCTGACATGACGGCTGCATCCTTCCCGCTGCTCTTCTCGCCGCTCCAACTGGGCAAGGTCGAGATCCGCAACCGCATCCTCTCGACCGGTCACCAGACCTTCCTGGCGCGGGACGGAATCCCGGGCGAGGATCTGATCGCCTATCACGCGGCGCGGGCGGCTGGCGGGGCGGGGCTCATCATCGTCGAATCCGCCCGCTTCCACGCCTCCTCCTTCACGGACTATCCGGAGCTGGTCGTCACCGAGGATCGCGCCATCCCGGCCTATCGGGCCCTGGCCCAGGCGGTGCACCGGCACGGCGCGCGCATCTTCGGGCAGCTCTCCCATTCCGGCCGGGTCTCGAAGCGCGT
This sequence comes from Acetobacteraceae bacterium, assembly GCA_027487385.1. GTDB lineage: Bacteria > Pseudomonadota > Alphaproteobacteria > Acetobacterales > Acetobacteraceae > Roseococcus. Next base: position 26,805 of record JAIYDS010000118.1, read on the forward strand.
GCGGGGCGGCCTCAGGGAGGTCGCCTTCGCGCCCTCGGCGGTGCCGGACAATCGGTTCCACACCATGCCGCGCGAAATGCCCACGGCGATGGTCGAAGAACTGGTCGAGGCCTGTGCCACCGCGGCGGGGCGGCTTGCGGAGGCCGGGCTCGATGGCGTCGAACTGCTGGCGAGCCATGGCCTGCTCTTCGCGCAGTTTCTCAACCCGCGCACCAATCTGCGCACCGATCGCTATGGCGGTTCGCCGGAGAACCGGCTGCGCTTCCTGGTGGAGTGCCTGGCCGGGGCGCGCCGCGCGGTGGGGGATCGCCTGCTCGGCCTGCGCATCTCGGCGGAGGAGCTGGAGGAGGGCGGGCTGGAGGTCGGCGAGGTCATCGCCGCCTGCCAGGCGTTGGCGGCCATGGGGGCCGTGGACTACCTCAATGTGACGACTGGTTCGATGGCGGGGCAGGGGGGCTCGATCCATGTCGTCCCGCCGATGGGCTACGCGCCCGCCTATGTGGCGCCCCAGGCCGGCAGCTTGCGCGCGGCGACCGGGCTGCCCGTTTTCGTCGCCGGGCGCATCAACCAGCCGCAAACCGCGGAGGCGGTGCTGCGCGCCGGGCAGGCCGACATGATCGGCATGACGCGCGCGATGATTTCCGACCCCGACATGGCGCGGAAGGCGCAGGCCGGGCGGCTGGACGAGATCCGCGCCTGCATCGCCTGCAACCAGGCCTGCATCGGGCATTTTCACGCGGGCTATGGCATTTCCTGCATCCAGCATCCGGTTTCCGGGCGGGAGGCGAAGCTCAAGCCGTTGCCGCCCGTCGCGCGCGCCGCCACCATCCTGGTGGCCGGCGGTGGGCCGGGCGGCATGAAGGCGGCAGCCACCGCAGCTGAACGCGGCCATCGCGTGATCCTCTGCGAGGCTTCGCCGCGGCTTGGGGGGCAGGCGCTGCTGGCGCAACTGCTGCCCGAGCGCGCCGAGTTTGGTGGCCTGATCACCAACCTCCAGCAGGAACTCACCGCCGCCGGCGTCGAGATCCGGCTGAACACGCCGGTGGATCGCCCGCTGGTGGAACGGCTCGCGCCGGATGCCGTCATCATCGCGACCGGCGCGCAGCCCTATGAGCCGGTGATCGAGGGGCGGGAGGATGGCCATGTGGTCGGCGCCTGGGCCGTGCTGCAGGGTGCCAATACCGGTGCCCGGGTGCTGATCGCGGATTGGCGCGCCGATTGGGTGGGGATGGGCCTGGCCGAGCGGCTGGTGCTGGACGGGCACCAGGTCACGCTCGCGGTGAATGCGCCGCATGCCGGGTTCAACCTGCAACTCTACCTGCGCAGCCAGTGGATCGGCCGCCTGCACCGGCTTGGCGTCGAGGTCGTCACGGATGCCAGCCTGTTTGGCGTGGATGGGACCACCGCCTATCTGCGGCACGCGACCTCGGGCGCGCCGATCATCCGGGAGGGCGTGGACACCGTGGTGCTGGCGACCGGCCATGCCTCGGAGACGGCGCTGGAACAGGCCCTGGCCGGGCTCTCCTGCACCGTGCACATGGTGGGGGACTGCCTGGCCCCGCGCAGCGCCGAGGAGGCGATCTACGAGGGTTTCCTGGCCGGGCGGGAGGTCTGATCCCCACCGGCGTGATGGCCCGGAGCGCTGCGGCTTACGGACCGCGCCCAAGCCGCAGGAAGCCGATGTCATGGCGCGTCGCGCCATCGCCCGTGGCGAGATCGGCCAGGATCTCGCCGATCACCGAGCAGAACTTGTAGCCATGGCCTGAGCATGGAGAGGCCAGCGTCACCTGCGGAAATTCAGGATGGTGATCGAGGATGAAGTGCTCATCCGGCGTGTTGGTGAAGATGCAGGCCCGCAGCGCCATGGTGGCACCGCTGCCCTGCGGGAAATAGCGCTGCGCGAATTGCCGCAGCAGGCGCTCATCCTCGGCATCCACCTCGCGCCGCATCGTCTCGGCGGGGCCGGTCTCGGCGCGGTGATGATACCGGCCGAATTTGAAGCCCGGCACCTCGTGGATCGGCAGCCCGTAGTAGCGGCCTTCCTCCACCGCCAGATTGAAGACGGGAAAGCGATCGGGCCGGAACAAGGCCGGCTGATGTGGCTGCAGCCAGGCCAGAACCTGCCGCTCCGCCACGGCCCGCCCTGCGAGCAGGGGGGCTAGATCGGCCATCCAGGCGCCGGCCGTCAGCACCAGGCGGCCTGCGTCGTACTGGCCCTTATCCGTGGTGACGCGCACGCCCTCGCCGCCGGGCCGCGCTTCCCAGCGCAGCACGCGCTCACGCGCACGCAGATCGGCGCCTTGCGCCTGGGCGAGGCCGCAATGGGCGGTGATGGCATGCTCGCTGGCGATGAAGCCGCCCTCTGGCTGGAACACCGCGCGCATGCGGGAGGGCAGGCAATAGCCGGGGAAGCGGGCATTCACCTCGTCGCCCGTCAGCACGTCATGCGGCAATCCGTGCAGCCGGGCCGAGTTCAGCGCCCCCTGAAACACCTCGGTATCCTCATGCCCGCCATCCAGCGAGCCGGTGATGAAGAGCAGCCGCTCCCCCGTCGCGGCCTCGGCCTCGCGCCACAGGGCATAGGCGCGGCGCAGCAGCGGCACATAGGCCGGATCCTCATAGTAGGGCAGGCGGATGATGCGGGTGACGCCGTGCGAGGAGCCCATGGCGTTCGGAATGTCGAAGCGTTCCAGGCCGAGGACGCGTTGCCCCCGCCGGGCCAACTGCCAGGCCGCGGCGCTGCCCATCCCACCCAGCCCGACGATGATCACGTCATGCACCATGTGATGCTTCCTATCCGCGCATGGTCAGGCTCGCATATCTGCCGGCGCCCGGCCATCAGAACGCTTGGACCTCGCGCGATATTCGGCGACACTCGTGGTCCGCCGCTTCATGTGCCCATCCGCCTCCAGGAGCCCAGCCATGCGTCAGACCATGTCGCGCCGCCACCTTGGATCGCTGGCCGCGGCGGGCGGGGCGCTGCTCTCCGCTTCCGCGCGAGCCCAACCCAGGGCCTATCCCACTCAGACGGTCCGGATCGTCGTCCCGTTTGAGACGGGCGGCCCGACCGATGCCATTGCGCGGCTGGTGGCGGTCAAGCTGGCCGGCCTGCTCGGGCAATCCGTCATCGTCGAGAATCGCAGCGGCGCCAACAGCGTGATCGGCACCACGCATGTCGTCCGCTCACCGCCCGATGGCTATACGCTGCTGATCGGCACCAATGGCACCTCGGGCAGCGCGGCGCTCAACCCGAACCTGCCCTACGACACGCTGCGCGACCTCAGCGCCGTCGCCTCCCTCGCCGTGACGCCGTATTTCCTGATTGCGGCTTCCCATGTGCCGGCGACGAATTTCCCCGAGTTCCTGGCCTATTGCCGGGCGAATCCGGGGCGGGTGACCTACGCATCCTCGGGGATCGGCAGCGGTCCGCATCTGGCTGGGGAATTGCTGAAGATGCGGGCCGGCATCGACATGGTGCATGTGCCCTATCGAGGTACCGCACCGGCCATCACCGACATGCTGGCGGGGCGGGTGGACGTGTATCTCACGAGCCTGAGTGCCGCGCTGCCGCATTTGCCGGGCGGGCAGTTGAAGACCCTCGCCGTGGCCTCTCTCGCGCGCTCGCCCTTCGTGCCGGGGGTGGCGACGCTGGACGAGTCAGGGCTGCCGGGTTTCACGGCGGAGTCCTGGTTTGGCCTGCTGGCCCCGGCCCAGATTCCGCCGGAGGCGGAGGCCGTCCTGTCGCGCGCGGTCGCCACCGTGCTCGACGATCCCGAGGTGCAGCAGCGATTCCGCGACATCGTGCATTTGCCGCTCCGGATGTCCTCCGCGGAGTTCAAGGCTTTCTTCCGTCGCGATATCGAGCAGTGGCGCGAGGTGGTTCGCGTGGCCCGGATCAGCACGAACTGAGCCTGGCACCGGCGCATGGGAGAGTGCGCTGTGGGCGCCGCATCAGATGCGGGGCTAGGGGAAGGAACCAGGATGCGGGGATTGGGCTTTCGCTTCTTCCCGCGGTTGAATGCGGCTTGAGGCATTGTGAGACACCATGCAGCCGCGCGACGCCCGAGACCGTCATGCCGGGCTGCATCGTCTGCTCCACCAGTCGGCCGTCCGAAGCAGTGCTTCGGACCCTCGGCAGTGTAGCGCCGACGGCGATGGGTGCCGCTGATGATTTCAACGCGATCGAAGGGCTTCGACATAGGCGTGCACCTGGGCTTCAACCGAGAGCATGGTGCGCTGAGGCGGAATCGCCGAGACGCTGAATCATCCTCTCAGCAAAGTCTGGAGCGTGCGGAGTGAGCGCATGTGAACGCAGCACGCTCTTGGCCCTCAAGGTTGCGCCATATGTCCGGTCGAAATGGGGGCCGCTCCAGCAGCTGATCGCCTCCGCCAAGCCGCGGACCAGGGCGCTCCGCGTCCCAGCCTCTGTCGCTCCTACAACATCAACGGGGACACGGTGGGGGGGCCGGGCCAGGCCCGCCCATGCCCCGCGCCCCGGACGCGCCTCAGCCGAAGATGAAGTCGTTCGCCACCAAGGTGCCTGGCGCCACGCCCATCAACGTCACCTGGTGGCTCGCATCCATGTGGATCACGGTGTTGCCGCCGACATGGGACATGAAGGCGCCGAGCGCTGCGAAATCCGCGATGCCCCAGCCCGCCAGGCTGATCACGTCCACCCCGGTGAACCCGTTGACGACGTCCTGACCGCCCTGGCTGAGCACGAAGAGATCCGCCCCGCCGCCGCCGGTCAGCGTGTCATCGCCGGCCCCACCCGTGAGCGTATCGGCCCGGGCCGAGCCGATCAGGGCCACGCCGGTGGCGCTCTCATTCGTCACCGACCAGCCGCTGGTGCCGGTTGCGCGCGAAAGATCGACTTCGAAGCCCGCCGTGGTCAGATGGGCGGTGCCCTTGTTGTTGCTGCCGGCGCTGGCCGTCCAGGCGGCCGCCAGCGTCGCATTGGCGGTGCCGCCGCCCGCAACGATCAGCACGTCGCCGGCGCCGAGATCGGTGATCAGGTCCGTGCCGAGGCTCACCCGGAAGATATCGGCCCCGCTGCCTCCCGTCAGGGTGTCGTCGCCGGCGCCGCCGTTCAACGTGTCATTCCCGGCGGCGCCATCGAGAAGGTTCGCACCCGCATTGCCGTCGAGATGGTTGGCGAGACCGTTGCCTGTGCCGCGCAGACCGGCCGTTCCGGCAAGGCTGAGACGCTCGATCTCCGCACCCAGCGTCCAGTCCATCGAGGCGATGATCCGGTCGGAGCCGCCGGCGGCCTGTTCCACGATCACGTCCGCCGCGTTGTCGACATAGTAGGTGTCGCTGCCCGCGCCGCCGGTGAGCAGATCCGCGCCAAGCCCGCCCGTCAGCGAGTCCTGACCGGCGCTGCCGATGATCGCATCATCCCCTGCGCCGCCGGTGGCAACCAGGTTCGTGCCCGCGCCCAGCGCCGATCCATCCAGCGTGAGGGAGGCTACCCCCGTCGCGCTCACCTCCAGCCTGGCGCCGAAGCCCTGCGCTGCGTTGGCGCCAAGAACGAGGCTCTGCGCGCCCGTTTCGCCCAAGGTGATCTTCTCGAGACCCAGCAGACCGAAGAAGTCGGTGTCCGTCAGGTTTGCGGTGAAATTCAGCCGGAGGGTGTCGATGCCGGCCAGCCCGTCCACCCACCGCAGCGCATCGGTAAAGGCGCCCTCACTCGTGAAGGTGAAGACATCATTGCCCGACGTGCCCGTTTGCAGCCGCAGATCGATGGTCAGGTCGAGCAGGGCCGCGGCCGAGGTCACTTCGCCCAGGCTTTGTGTCGCGCTCAGCGCATGGGCGCCGGCCGCCAGGATCGGCGTGGTGAAGCTCCAGGCGCCCGCCCCGTTGGCGTTGGTGGTCCCGAGCAGCGTCGCGCCATCGAACAGGCTCACCAACGCGTTCGCCGCGGCGGTGCCCACCAGGGTCGGCGTGTGGATGCCGGTGACATCGTCGGTGTCGGACGCGCCGTTGTCCGAGGCGCTGGCGAGGTCCAGAATGGGCGGCGGGAGGCTGGTGTTGACCGTGAAGGTGACGGGCGCGCTGCTGCCGAGATTGCCGGCAAGATCCGTGCTTGTCGCGACCAGTTCATGCGTGCCGTCGGCCCCGAGATCCACGTCGGCGGACCAGTCGCCGCCCAGACCCACCGTCGCGGTGCCGATCGGAGTCGCGCCGCCATCGCTGAAGATGAAGACGGTGGTGCCGGCATGCGCATCGGACAGAGTGCCGCTGATGGTCTGCGTCGCAGCCGCCACCGCGCCGCCTGCCGAGGTGATCGTCACCACCGGATCGGTGCTGTCCACCCGAACCGTCAGCGCTGCCGAAGCGCCGGAGGTATTGGCGGAGGCGTTGAGCGCGGTGGCCGTGAAGCTGTGCACGCCTTCCGAGAGTGCGGGCGGGCTGATGCTCCATGCGCCCGTCACCTCGTGGGAGCGCACCTGGCCCACCACGCTCGCGCCATCCTGCAGCGTCACCAGGACATCGGGCGCGGCGAAGCCGGTGATGGTGAGGCTGGTCGCCGCGGTCAGGTTGTCGGTGTCGGAGGCGCCGGTGTCGAAGATGGCGGCGATGTCGAGGCCGGTCGGCGCATCGGGCGTGATGTTCTCAGGCAGCAGGAAGGGCGACTGGACCTGGGCGCTATCGGTGACTGCGCCGAGGATATCCCTCAGCAGCACCGTCCCGGCCGCGGTACCGTCACTGACCCAGAGTTCCGGGCCGTTGACGCCGTCATTGGCGTTGAACATCACCCGCCCATCCTGGAGGGAGGTCAGGCTGAAGGCGGAAAGAAGGCCGCCCTCAAGGCCGGGCCGGATATCCCTGACCAGGCTGGTCCCGCCCGCGGTGCCGTCGGTGCGCCACAGCTCATAGCCATGCACGCCGTCATCGGCGACGAAGAGGGCCGTCCCGTCGCCGAGCGCGACCGGCATGTAGGGCCGGCTGTCATAACCGCCGACGCGGATATCCTTGAGCAGGCTCGTCCCGGCCCCGGTGCCGTCTGTCACCCAGAGCTCGATGCCGCTGATGGCATCATTGGCGGCGAAGACCGCGAGGCCATTGCCGAGCGCGGTGATGGCGCCGTTACCGCCTACGCCGTGGCCGCTGCCGGCCTGGATGTCCTTGACCAGGGAGGTGCCGGCTGCCGTGCCGTCCGTCGTCCAGAGCTCATAGCCATGGACGCCGTCATCGGCCTTGAACAGCGTCTGGCCGTTGCCGAGGGAGGCGAAGCGCTGGGGCGTTGAGGACCCGGCGCCGGGATTGATATCCTTCACCTGAACGGTGCCGGCGGCGGTGCCGTCGGTCACCCAGAGCTCCATCCCCGCGCCGTCCGCCGCGATGAACAGCGCCCGGTTCCCGGCGATGGGCGTGAACTCCGACGCGGCGCTATAGGCCGCGCCGGGGTTGATGTCCTTCAGCAGGACCGTGCCATCCACCGTGCCATCAGTGACCCAGAGTTCGGAGCCATCGGTGCCATTATCGGCGTTGAAGATGATCTTGCCGTTGCCGAGCGCGCGCAGCCCGGAGGCATAGCTGCTGTCGATGCCGGGGTTGATGTCCTTGAAGAGGCTGGTCCCCGCGGCCGTGCCGTCGGTGATCCAGAGCTCGAAGCCGTTCGGGCCGTCCCCGGCCGTGAACAGGGCGGTGCCGTCACCCAGGGCGACGAATTCGCCAGGATAGGATGACGCGGTGCCCAAATTGATGTCCTTGAGCAGGCTGGTGCCGGCGGCGGTGCCGTCGGTCACCCAGAGCTCCGCGCCGTGATCGGCGGTGGACGCGGCGAACAGCGTGACGCCGGCGGCCAGCTTGAAGGCGCCGTGATCATAGCTGGCGCTCAGCCCCTCCAGCAGGGGCACGGTGCCGACGGTGGTGCCATCGGTGATCCAGATCGCGCCGCCGGTGCCGTCATTGGCGATGAAGAGCGCTTCGCCGGGCGCGATGGTGCCGAAGACATCCGGGTTCCCGCCCAGATTGGGCGTAGCCTGGACGTTCACATCCACGACGAGATGCGTGCCGGCGAGGGTGCCATCCGTCACCCAGAGCTCCGCGCCGACCAGCGGATCATCCACGACAAAGAAGGCGGTGCCGTCGCCATTGGCCACGAAATCGCCCGGGCTGCCGCTGCCCTCGCCGGGGATGAAATCCCGCAGCAGGCTGGTGCCAGCGGCCGTGCCGTCGGTCACCCACAATTCGCGGCCATGGATGTCGTCATCGCCGGCGAAGATCGCCCGGCCATTGCCGAGCGAGAGGATTTCCCCGACCGAGGGATAGTAGCTGCCCTGGTCCCCGGGCTGCAGGTCGAACAGCAGGCTTGTGCCGGCATTCGTGCCGTCGGTGACCCAGATTTCCTGACCGTGCGTGCCGTCACCGGCCTGGAACAGGGCGCGCCCATCGCCCAGCGGCGTGATCAGCTGGACACTGCTGCCGTCCGTGCCGGGCGCGATGTCCTGCACCAGGACGGTCCCGGCGGCAGTGCCATCGGTGATCCACAGCTCGGCCCCTTCGGCCGTCGTAGTCGCGGTGAAGAGGGCACGGCCATCGCCGAGCGAGGTGAATTGCCTGGGCGACGAATTGGATCCGCCGGCCCGGATGTCCAGGACCAGGGCGGTGCCCTCGGCCGTCCCGTCGGTGATCCAGAGTTCCGTCCCTGTGGTCCCGTTATTCGCGGAGAAGAGGATCCGCCCGTCCCCGAGCGCCGTGAAGCCGGCGGGTGAGCTGGAGACCGAGCCAGTGCGGATATCCGCCAGCAGCGTGGTGCCGGCGACCGTCCCGTCGGTGACCCAGAGTTCGGTGCCGGCGCTCGTGTCCCGGCCTGCGAAGAGGGCGCGGCCATCGCCCAGGGCGGCAAAGCTGGTCAGACCGCTGCTGCCGGACCCGGCGGACATGTCCGCAAGCTGGAGGGTGCCGTCCGCGGTGCCGTCGGTCACCCAGAACTCGCGGCCTGTGATGCCGTCATTGGCCTGGAAGACGGCGAGGCCATTGCCCAGTGCCGTGAAGTCCGCGATGTTCGCGCCATCGCTTCCCGCATGGATATCCTTGACGAGGGTGGTCCCGCCGGTGGTGCCATCCGTCACCCAGAGCTCGGGCCCCGTGGTGCCGTTCTCCGCGGTGAAGATCGCCTGCCCCCCGCCAAGGAGGGTGAAATTCCTGATCTGGGCGCCATCGATGTTCGGGTGGATGTCCAGGAGGAGGGAAGTGCCCAGCGCCGTGCCGTCCGAGATCCAAAGCGCCTCGCCATTCACGCCATCATCGGCGCTGAAAAGGAGCTTGTTGGCCATCCCTGTGTCTCCGCGGAAAGCATGCCGGGCGACGGAAGCCAGGCGTTTCGATATCTGATACCGAAACGAAACACGCGCGGATGTTTCTGAAAAGCCGCGCGAAATTTAATTTTTGTTATACGGTCTCTTGGCATGGCTCCGCCTGCAGAGCCAAGGGAAGGTGACAGAACGCAAACCAGGCCAGAACCATGGCCTCTTCATCGGTGAACATCCATTCGCATGGGGACAGCGCCCCGCCCTATCGGGTGGACGCTTCCCCCGGGATGGCCGCCTGGCTCCGCCTTCCTTGAAGCAGCGGGGTGCCCTCCATCGGCAACTTCGATGGAATGTCTCAAGGCTTTGCTTTGGGGGGATGGGTGAACCGCGCCGAATTTGTTGGGGCCCAAAAAGCTTGAGACGCTGCTGGAGCGATGACGAGCAGATTTTCGCCAAAGGTTCGCGAAGGAGCTGCGCCCAAGGTGCTGGAACACGATGTGCTGCACGAGTCGCGCTGGGCGACAATCCTCTAGCGCGCGGCGAAGATGCATTGCATCGCGCACACGCTGAACGAATGGGTGAAGCGGGCGGAGCGTGACACTGGCCGCGCCGGCACAGTTGCCAAAAGGCTGCGCGCACAACAGCAAATCAAGACGCTTGCGCGTCCCCGTATCCAAACATCCCAATAGCCCCACAAAACGCATGCAGCTCCAACGAGTGACGGGCGTTTCGTCGTTCTGTGGCCTCGAAAGCGCAACGCGCGGCCTCCGATGTCACCCTTCGCCCTCCATGAGCCGGTACCCCACCCCGGGTTCCGTCCGCAGCAATCCCGCGGCGGCGCCGAGCTTTGCACGAAGCTGGCCCACATAGACCCGCAGGTACTGACTATCCTCGACATGCGCCGGCCCCCAGATCTCGCCCAGCAACCGACGCTGGGTGACGACACGGCCGAGATTGCGCGCGAGCGCGACCAGCAACTCCCACTCCCGCGGCGTGAGGGCGAGTTCCTGCCCCGAAACCCGCGCAAGCCGTCGCTCGAGATCCACCTCCAGCGGGCCTGCGGTGACGAGCGGTGCCGGCGCCTCCATCAACAGCGCCCGTCGCGTCGTCGCGCGCAGCCGGGCGAGCAACTCGGCCAGGCCGAAGGGCTTTTCGACATAGTCATCGGCACCCGCATCCAGGGCTGCCACCTTCTCCGCCTCGCGGTCGCGTGCGCTCACCACGATGACGGGCACCTGGCTGAAGGCTCGAAGCCGGGCCAGCGCCTCCTTGCCGTCCATGTCCGGCAAGCCGAGGTCCAGCAGCACGCAGGCGGGGCCGCGCGCGGCGGCCAGGCGAAGCCCCTCGCGCGCGGTCTCGGCCCGCAGCGGCGCATAGCCGGCCGCCTCCAGCGCGGGGCCGAGGAAGCGATGGATCTGCGGTTCATCATCCACCACGAGGATGGAAAGGGGCGCGGCCGTCATGCGGGGAAGCGCAGTGTGATGCGCGTTCCACGGCCGCTGGCGACGGGGCTTTCGGCGGCAATGCGCCCGCCCATCGCCGCCACCAGCCCACGGCAGATGGAGAGGCCGAGCCCGGAGCCCGCCGCGATGTTGTCCGCGCGGGCGGCGCGGTAGAAGGGATCGAAGATGCGGGGCAGATCCTCAGGCGGGATGCCGGGGCCGTCATCCTCCACGCGCAACATCACCTCCATTCCCTCCCGAGCCGCTGACAGGCGCACCTCCCCCGCCGGCGCCGAATACTTCAGCGCATTGTCCAGCACATTCTCCAGCACCCGGTCCAGCAGCGCTGGGTCAAGCCGCGGGCGCGGCAGGCTGACGGGCAAATCACGCCGGATGCCCCGTCCGGGATGCGTCAGCGCCGCCCGGTCGGCGGCCGCTTCCATCGCTTCGGCCACATCCACCGGCTCGCGGCGAGGCGTAACCAGGCCTGTCTCCAGTCGCACGATGTCAAGGATGGCGGACATCCAGCGCGCGAGGCGCGTGGCCTCTTCCTCGATGCTGGAGAGCAGGTCGGCGCGGGTGGCCTCGTTCAACGCAGGGCCCGTGCTGCGCAGCGTCTCGGCGGCGCCGCGGATGGTGGTCAGTGGCGTTCGCAAGTCATGCCCCAGGCTGGTCAGCAGCGCCGTGCGCAGCGCCTCCGTCTCGCCGCGCGCGCGGGCATTGGCAGCGATGTCGGCGAGGCGCGCGCGCTCCAGCGCCACGGCGGCCTGGTCCAGCAGGGCTTCGAGCGCGCGGTCGGCCTCGGGGTCGGGCGCTTCGGCGGCGGGGCGCAGGCCGAGCAGGCCAAGGGTGACGACCTCACCCTCGCGCAGCGCGGTCAGTGGCAGGAAGCGCCACGCGCTGCTGGGCAGGGTCGCGGTGCCGCGCCCGGCGGCGCGGCCATGGGCCAGGGCCCAGCGCGCGGCCGCCATGGCGTCATCATCAGGTGTCGCATCGGCCGGGTATGCGGCACGTGACACGGGCTCGGCCGGCAGTGATCCCCCGCGCGCGAACTGGCCGGGAAGGCTCGATTCCAGGGCTTCGTCCAGCGGCAGCAACAGGCAGGCGGGTCCGCCGGCGATGCGCGCCGCTTCCTCCACGACCGCGAGCTGCAACTCGGCCATGGAGGCCTGGGCATTCAGCCGGCGCGAGAGCGCGGCGAGACGCCGCAGTGCGGCGAGGCGCATCGCGGCCGCGCGCACATTGCGGCCGAGCCGCCCCGTGGTGCCTGCCAGGAGGGCCGCCACCGCGCCGAAGACCACCGCGCCCAGCACATCCTGCGCGGAAGCGATGGTCAGTGTGTAGCGCGGCGGCAGGAAGAGAAAGTTCCAGACAAGGAAGGCCAGCACCGCGCCCATGCCCGCCCGCAATGGCCCCGCCATGGCGGCGATCGCGACGATGGCGGCGAGGTAAACCATGCCGAAGGCAGCGTCAGGCACCATCCCGTCCAGCACGGCGCAGGTCAGCGTGGCGCCGCCCACCAGGAGTGGCACCACAAGCCAGGCGGTCCAACCGGGCCAAGCACGGGGCGGTGCCGAGGCGCGTGCGGCTGCCGGGCTCGGCACCACATGCAGGTTGAATTCCGGCGCCTGGCGAGCGAGCACGGCGATCAGTCGCCGCCCCAGCATGCGCCGCCACCAGGCTGGCGAACCGCGGCCCAGGATGATGTGCGTCACACGTCGCGCGCGAGCATGGGCGATGATGGCAGAGGGCAGGTCGGTCGCCGTCGTCACTTCGGTCTCGGCGCCCAGTTGCAGCGCGAGGGCGACGCCAGGGCCGGGATCCTCCGCCTGGCCTGGCTGCTCGACATGCAGCGCCAGGAGCGGCGCGTGAAGCGCATCGGCGAGGCGGCGCGCCTGGTGCAGGACCGGCTCGGCCGCCGCGCCGCCGGGGATGAGCGCCAGGACGCGCTCGCCCACCGGCCAAGGGCCGGCGACCGCGTTGCGCCGCATCCAGGAGGTGACATCGGCATCCACCCGGTCCGCCGTGCGGCGCAGCGCCAGCTCGCGCAGGGCGGCCAGCGTGCCCTCCTTGAAGAAGCCGCGCAGCGCGCGCTCGGCCTGGTCCGGGCGGTAGATCTTTCCCGCGCGCATGCGCTCCAGAAGCTCCGCGGGCGGAATGTCCACCAGCTCCACCGCATCGGCGCCCTTGAGCACGGCATCGGGCACCGTCTCGGCGACGCGCACGCCGGTGACACGCGCCACGGCCTCGGCGCTGCTCTCCAGGTGCTGGACATTCATGGTGGTCCAGACCTCGATGCCGGCGTCGCGCAGCTCCTCCACATCCTGCCAGCGCTTGGCGTGGCGGCTGCCGGGCGCGTTGCTGTGCGCGAGCTCGTCCAGCAGCAGGACGGCCGGGCGGCGGGCGAGCGCGGCGTCGAGGTCGAATTCGGGCAGCACCTGGCCGCGATAGGCGATGGCGCTGAGGGGCAGGCGGGGCAGGGGGCCGATCGCCGCCTCGGTCTCGGCGCGCCCATGGGTTTCGACCAGGCCGATCAGCACATCCTGCCCGGCCTGGTGCAGGCGGCGTCCCTCGGCCAGCATCTCGACGGTCTTGCCGACGCCCGGGGCGGCGCCGAGAAAGACCTTCAGCCGGCCACGCCCCTCCCGCGCCGCCAGCTCCGCCAGGGCGTCAGGGTCAGGGCGCTTGGGCTCGGCGGGCTGCATCGGGCGCGGAGGATAGGCCGCGCGTCAGCGGCGGCGCCAGCGCCGGGCCCAGGCCCAGCCGCCGGCCAGGATCGCCGCGCCGCCCACAAGCCCCAGGGCGAGAGCGGGCCCGGCGGTGAGGCCCGCCAGGCCCTGGATGGTCCAGGCGATGCCGCACCAGGCCATCAGCAGGATCATCACCAGGGCCCAGACATCCCGTGCGGAGTCCGGGCCGGCGCCACGGCGCCCCATCACCGGATGGCGAGGCCGCGCGGCAGGCGGCCGCGTCGGCCGCCCAGCCAGCGGGCCAGGGGCGCGGGCGAAAGCGGCCGCCGCGGCAGGCCGCAACGGGAGAGATCCTGCCCCGCCGAATCGCGACGCCACAGATCGCGCAGCACGCGCGCAAGGGCCCAGAGCCAAAGCCCGCCCAGGATGGGCGCGAGGGCGAGGAGAAGGTCGTGAAACCGGATCGGGTCTTCCATGGGTCCTGGCAGGCTCCGGGCCTGCGTGCTGGAGGGAGCCGGACCATGGCGCCAAGCCGCGCAAGGGCGCGATGGGAAAGGCCGTGGGCCGGTGTAAGCGCGGCATCAACGCAGCGCCTCAAGCGCCAGGTTCAGCCGCAGCACGTTCACCCGCGGCTCGCCCAGCAGGCCGAACTCTCGGCCTTCGGCCTGCCTCGCCACCAACTCGGCCAGATGCCGCGTCGGCAGGCCGCGGGCGGCCGCGATCCGCGCCACCTGGCCCTGCGCGTTTTCCAGGCTGATATGGGGATCGAGGCCGGAGCCGCTGGCCGTCACCGCATCGGCCGGCACGTCCCGCGCGCCGGCGAGTCGCTCCGTGACCGCCGTCAGCAGTGCGGCACTGGTCGGGCCGAGCTGCGAGGCCGCCGAGGCACTGGCATCATAGCCTGCCGCCGAGGGGCGGCCGTGGAACCAGCGGTCGCCTTCGAAATTCTGCCCCACCAGCGCGGAGCCCACCACCTGGCCCTCCCGCCGGACCAGGCTGCCGCCGGCCTGTTCGGGCAGCACCAGCCCGGCCAGCGCGGTGACACCAAGCGGGACGATCACGCCCAGCAGCAGCGTGGCGCCGAGCAGCAGGGAGAGAAGCGGACGCAACATGGTTCAGGCCACTCCGATGACGGTCAGGATAACGTCGATGATCTTGATGCCGATGAAGGGCGCGATGAGGCCGCCAAGCCCATAGACCAGGAGGTTCCGCCGCAGCAGAGCCGCCGCGCCGATCGGCGCATAGCCCACGCCACGCAGCGCCAGCGGCACCAATGCCACGATGATCAGCGCGTTGAAGATCACCGCCGAGAGGATGGCGCTTTGCGGGCTGGTGAGGCCCATCACGTTCAGTGCGGCGAGGCCCGGATATTGCGCCACGAAGATCGCGGGCAGGATCGCAAAGTACTTCGCCACGTCATTGGCGATGGAGAAGGTGGTGAGTGCGCCGCGGGTGATGAGCAGCTGCTTGCCGATCTCCACCACCTCGATCAGCTTCGTCGGGTCGCTGTCGAGGTCCACCATGTTGCCGGCCTCACGCGCGGCCTGGGTGCCGGTCTGCATGGCCAGCCCCACATCGGCCTGGGCGAGGGCCGGCGCGTCATTCGTGCCGTCGCCCGCCATGGCGACGAGGCGGCCTTCCGCCTGCTGGGCGCGGATGTAGTCAAGCTTCTGCTGCGGCTTCGCTTCGGCCAGGAAGTCGTCCACGCCGGCCTCGACCGCGATGGCGGCGGCGGTGAGGCGGTTGTCGCCCGTCACCATCACGGTGCGGATGCCCATGCGGCGGAGTTCAGCGAAGCGCTCGCGCATGCCGGGCTTCACGATGTCCTTCAGCTCGATGGCGCCGAGGATGCGGCCATCCTTTGCCACGGCCAGCGGCGTGGCGCCGGTGCGGGCGATGCGGTCCATTCCCGCCGCCAATTCGGGCGGGATGGCGACACCGAGCGTGGCGGCGAGGCTGTCCACCGCGCCCTTGCGATAGGCCCCCGCCTTCGGGTCGTTGGCCGGGAGGTCCATGCCCGAGATGCGCGTCTGCGCGGTGAAGGGAACTGCGCGCGCACCCTCGGGCGTGGCGGCGATGATGCCGAAATGCTCGCGGGCGAAGGCCAGGATGCTGCGGCCTTCGGGCGTCTCGTCAGCCAGGCTTGCCAGCACGGCAGCTTCCGCGACCTGCGCCTCGCTCACGCCCGGCGCGGGCAGGAAGGCGGCGGCCTGGCGGTTGCCGAAGGTGATGGTGCCGGTCTTGTCCAGCAGCAGCACATCCACATCACCCGCCGCCTCCACCGCGCGGCCGGAGGTGGCCAGCACGTTGAAGCGCACCAGGCGGTCCATCCCCGCGATGCCGATGGCCGAGAGCAGGCCGCCGATGGTGGTCGGGATCAGCGTGACCAGCAGCGCGGCCAGCACCACCACGGAGGGCACCGCGCCGCTGTAGCTGGCGAAGCCCACCAGTGTGACCACGGCGATGAGGAAGATGAGCGTCATCCCCGCCAGCAGGATGTCGAGCGCGATCTCGTTCGGGGTCTTCTGGCGCGAGGCGCCTTCCACCATGGCGATCATGCGGTCCAGGAAGGTGCCGCCGGCTTCCGCGGTGATGCGGACCAGGATGCGGTCGCTCACCACCAGCGTGCCGCCGGTGACGGCGCTGCGGTCGCCACCGGCCTCGCGGATCACGGGCGCGCTTTCGCCGGTCACAGCGCTCTCGTTCACGCTGGCGATGCCCTGGATGATCTCACCATCCGAGGGGATGATCTCGCCCGCCTCGACCAGTACATGGTCGCCGCGCTTCAGCTCGGCCGCCGGGCGGGGGAGGGTGAGGCTGGGGTCCTCGGGCAGCGGCACGTAGCGGGCCATGGTCTCGCCGCGGGCGGCGCGCAGCGAGGCGGCGCGCGCCTTGCCACGGCCCTCCGCCACGGCTTCGGCGAAGGTGGCAAACAGCACCGTCAGCCAGAGCCAGGCGGCCACGCTTGCCTGGAAGGCGAAGGGGTGGCCCAGCACGGCATCGCGCACCGCCAGCAGCGTGACGAGGATGGAGACCACCTCCGTCATGAAGATGACCGGGTTGCGCACCAGGTGGCGCGGGTTGAGCTTGAGCACGGCGTCGAGCGCGGCGCGGCGGAGGATGGCGCCGTCGAAGAGCGCGATCTGGGTTTGCATGGAGGGGGCCTTCAGAAGCTCTGCCCGGCGAGCATCGCGACATGCTCCGCGATCGGGCCGAGGGCGAGGGCGGGCAGGTATTGCAACCCGCCCAGGATGAGGATCGCGCCGGCCAGCAGCCCGGCGAAGAGCGGGCCATGGGTCGGCAAGGTGCCAGGGCCTTCGGGCGCGCGCGGCTTGGCGGCCAGGCTGCCGGCGATGGCGAGCACGGGGATGGCGAAGCCGAACCGCCCGGCCAGCATGGCGAAGCCCAGCGTGGTGTTGAGCCAGGGCGTATCCGCCGTCAGCCCGCCAAAGGCCGAGCCATTGTTCCCCGCCGCCGAAGTGTACGCATAGAGCATCTCGGTCAGGCCATGCGGCCCGGCATCCTGGAGCGAGGCCGTGCCCACCTCCAGCACCAGCGACAGGCCGGCGAGGCCGAGGATCGCGGCGGGCAGCACCAGAACGGCGAGCATCGCAAGCTTCACCTCCCGCGCCTGCACCTTCTTGCCGAGATATTCCGGCGTGCGTCCCACCATCAGCCCGGCGATGAAGACCGCCAGCAGCGCGAAAACCAGCATGCCATAGAGGCCCGAGCCGACGCCGCCCGGCAGCACCTCGCCCAGCTGGATGAGGAAGAGCGGCACGAGGCCGCCGAGCGGCGTGAAGCTGTCCAGCATGGCATTCACCGCGCCGCAGCTGGCGCCCGTGGTGGTGGCGGTGAAAAGGGCGGCGAGCGCCAGCCCGAAGCGGAGATCCTTGCCCTCCATGTTGCCCTGCGTGGGCGAGACACCGGCCGCGATGTGCAGCGGGTTGCCTGCGGCCTCGGCGGCGTAGATGGCGAGCGTGGCGGCCAGCACGAAGCCGACCATCACGGCCAGCAGGGCGCGGCCCTGCCGCGCATCGCCGATCATGCGGCCAAAGGCCAGGCAAAGGCCGAAAGGGATCACCACCTGCAGGATGATCTGCAGGCTGGTGGCCAGCGCGCTGGGCCCCTCGAAGGGATGCAGCGAATTCACGCCGAAGAAGCCGCCGCCATTGGTGCCGAGATGCTTGATGGCGAGCTGGAAGGCGACGGGGCCGAGCGCGATCACCTGCTGGCCACCCGCGAGCGTCTCAGCGGTGACACTCGCTTCCAGCGTTTGCGGCACGCCCATGGCGACGAAGGCGAAGGCCGCCAGGATCGAGCCCGGCAGCAGCACCCAGAGCGTGACGCGCGTCAGGTCCGCCCAGAAATTGCCAAGCTGCGTCACGCCGCCGGTGGCGAAGGCGCGAACCACCGCGAAGGCGAGGGCGATGCCGGTGGCCGCCGAGAGGAAGTTCTGCACCGCGAGGCCCGCCATCTGGCTGAAATGCGACATCGCCGCCTCGCCCGAATAGGCCTGCCAGTTCGTGTTGGTGACGAAGGAGATGGCGGTGTTGAAGGCCAGGAAGGGCGGGATGCCTTCGAAGCCCTGCGGGTTCAGCGGCAGCACGCCCTGTAGCCGCAGCAAGGCGTAGAGCAGGGCGAAGCCGGCCGCGTTGAAGGCCAGCATGGACAGGAGATAGCCCTGCCACGCGTGGCCACGGGCGGCGTCCACGCCGGCGGCTCGCAAGAGCGCCGCATCCAACCGCGCCAGCGGCCCGAACCGGCCTTGGGCGATGGCCGCGAGCCAGGCGCCGGCCGGCACCGCCAGGAGGAGTGCGCAGCCCAGCACGAGCGCGATCTGCGCCCATCCGATGATCGTCATGTCAGAGGCTTTCAGGCCGCAGCAGGGCCCAGAGGAGATAGCCGAACAGGCCCAGTGCGACGGCGCCGCCCAGCCAGAGTTCAAGTGCCATGGTCAGACGCGCCCGCAGACCTGGGCGTAGAGCGCAAGCGCACCAAAGCCGGCCAAGCCGGCAAGGAGGAGAAGGAGGTCAAGCATGGAAATCCCCTGGAAGAGGGGCAGAGCTTGCGGTCGGGCGCCGTGAGGGAACGATGCTGAACCGGGCTGCCGCGCATCAAGGATCCATAAAGGCCCGACGGGGGTGTGGTTCTACAACATGCAGATGGATGGATTCTCGTTGGGTGACCAGCGCCATCCGCTGCTGCCCGAGGCGCAGCTGGGCGTGCCCATGACGGCCTGAAGGCCGTCGTGACCCAGGTGCTGCGGGCAAGCTGGCAGCGCTGCCGCGTGCGTTTGAATGGGCCACACAGCGTGCCCGCTACATGACGCTGGAAACCATCGGCGCCGTGAAATCCTCCAGCCAGGCTGCCCACCGTCGCGGGCTGACGCGGCGGCTCAACACGCCAGGGAGCGCAACTCCTGCACCACGCCTCGGGGCACGATCCGCAAAGACCGGTGCGCCTTATCTCAATCGTTCTCCCGCGTCGTGGGGAAATTCATCTCAACGGAGGCGCCCGCGTCGGCGTCCCAAGAGAGCCGGAGCCCGAGGGCCCCGGCCAAGTCTCGGGAGGAAACGCCAGTCACGGTATCGCCTGGCAACGGCCCCTGGGGGACCGCTCCGCCGGCGACGGGCGGAGGAGGTGAGCCGCGATGGCCGATCGGCCGGGGCGGCGGATATGTTTCGCGGTCTTCGCGCGTGAAATAGATGCCAAGACTGCCGCCCTAGGCCGCGCTCGCCGCTGCAAGCACCGCCGCCTCCACCGAGGGGTGGGGGGCGGCGAGGTCGCGTGCAGATGGGCACCCAAGGTAGCGCCGAAAAATGCGGATATGGGCAACAGATCGGTCTGGAGGGTCGAAAGAAGCAGGGCGTTGATCATCGGCCGGGTCGCGGCGGGTGGGGCATGCTCATGACTCCCATATAGGCGAGTTTATATCGTGAATCAATAAAAATCACTTGGCAGAAATGGTAAATATCCTTATCACCATACGTATGAGTGAATTTCCAGAGACCCTGCCCCGCCTGCCCCAGGCCCGGGAGCGATGTCGCCGGCGCTGAGCCCCCGCCCAGTCCGCCATCCCCTTCCCGGAGCCCATCCATGATCCCTCGCCGCCTCCTGTTGGCAGCCGCCGCGCTGCCCCTGCCGGCCCGCGCCTTGCCGCAACGCCCGCTGCGCCTTGTCGTGTCCTCCGCCCCCGGCGCCAGCCTCGATGCGCTGGCCCGCATCATTGCCCCCAATTTCAGCGCCCGCCTGGGCCAGCCCGTCATCATCGAGAACCAGGGCGGGGCCAATGGCCTGCTCGCCGCCCAGCAGGTGGCTCGCGCCGAGGCCGACGGCACCACGCTGCTGCTGACGGGCGATGCCATCGTGCTCGCCAGCCTGGCGCAGCCGCAATCGGGCCTCGCCTTCGAGACGGCCTTCGCCCCCGTCACGCAGCTGGTCCGGGCGGCGCAGATCCTCGTTACCCATCCGGGCGCGCCTTTCCGTGACATCGCGGGCTATGTGGCGGCCGTTCGTGCGCGGCCCGGCGCGTTCAACATCGGCATTCCGGCCCAGGCCGGCATCGCACAGGTGGTGCACGAGATGCTGGCCGCGCGCCTTGGTGGCCTGCGCGTCGAATTCATCAGCTACCGGGGCGGTGGTCCCGCCATCACCGATCTGATCGCGCGCAACACCGACGCGCTGGTCATCACCCTCCCGGCCGTGACCGAACAGATCCGCCAAGGTGCGATCCTCCCGCTCGCCGTCAGCACCGCGACGCGCGACCCCGCCCTGCCCGAGGTGCCGACGCTCGCCGAGACGGTAGCGCCGGGTTTTGACGTCGATTCCTGGCAGGGCGTGCTGGCCCCTGCACGCACGCCGCCGGCCACCGTTGCCGCGCTGCACGAGGTCCTGACCGCGAGCCTCGCCGAGCCCGCTTTGGCCGAGCGCCTGCGCGGCCTCGGCTTCGTCGTCACCGGCCTTGCCCCTGAGGCCTTCCGCGCGCGCGCCGCCGCCAGCAGCGCGCAATTCGCCCCCGTCATCCGCGCCATCGCCGACGCCACCCCGAGAGGTTGAGAGCCATGCTTCGTCGTCACGCCCTGCTGGCCCTGCTCAGCACGCCCGCCATCGCCCGTGCGCAGGCGCGCAGCCTGCGCGCCATCGTGCCCTTCCCGCCCGGCGGCGGGGTGGATGTCTTTGCGCGCATCCTGGCCCCCGCCCTGGGCGCCGCCCTTGGCCAGGCCGTGGTGGTCGAGAATATCGGCGGCGCCTCCTCGCGCCTGGGCACGCAAGCGCTGCTGCGCGCCGCGCCCGATGGTCAGACCATCCTGATCACCAATGACACGCTGGCCGCCGTCGAGGCCCTGCCGGTGGTCGGGGCCGGGCCCTTCCTTCCGGGCTTGGCGCCGGTGCTTCTGGGCGCCTCCGCCGCGCAGCTGCTCATCACCCATCCGCGCTCCGGCCTCGCCACCGCCGCGGATTATGCAGCCCGGCTGCGATCTGGGCGGGGGGTGAATGTGGGCATCCCGGGCCTCGGCTCCTCGCAGCACTTCGCCTCCGAGTTGATCGGCCAGGCGCTGGGCGGGCGGCCCGAGCATGTCGCCTATCGCGGCGGCGGCCCGCTGCTGACCGACCTGCTGGCCGGTACGGTGGATGCGGGTGTCGTCACGCTCGGCGCCGGCATCGAGCATCTGCGGGATGGGCGGCTGGTCGGTCTCGGCGTCACCTCGCCGCAGCGCGCGGCGGCGGCGCCAGGCATTCCGGCCTTCGCCGAAGGCCTCGCCCCGGGCTTTGCGGTGGAGACCTGGATGGGCGTGCTCGCGCCCGCGGGCACCCCACCGGCCATCCTCGCGCAGCTGCATGCCGCGAGCCTGACCGCTCTGCGCCGCACCGCCGTCACCGAGCGGCTGGCCGCCCTCGGCTTCGAGTCCCCCGGTCTGCCGCCCGAGGAATTCGGTGCCGTCCTGCGCGACAATGTGAACCGCTTCCGCGCCATCGCGCAGCTGCTCGGCCTGCGCGCAGGGGAGGCCTGAGCCATGGACATGCCGCTTCCGCCCCGCCAGGGCCTGCAGCTTCGCCGCCTCTCGCCGCATCTCGGCGCGGAGGTCGAGGGCCTCGACATCACGCGCCCGCTGACACCCGCCCAGGTGGCCGCGCTGCGCGAGGCGCTCGGCGAGCACGGCGTGCTCTTCTTCCGCGACCAGCGCTTCGACTTCGAGAGCCAGAAGCGCTTCGGCCGCTATTTCGGCGAGCTCGCCATCCACCCCAACACGCCCGGGCCCGAGGGGCATCCGGAAATCCTGCCGATCCATGCCGATGCGAACTCCAAGGTCATCGCGGGCGAGCGCTGGCACTCCGACGTCTCCTGCATGCAGGAACCGCCCTTGGGCTCCATCCTGCACATCCACGCGACGCCGCCGTTGGGTGGCGACACGCTCTTCGCAAGCCTGACCGCGGCCTACGGGGCGCTCTCACCGCGGCTCAAGGCCTATCTGGAGGGGCTGACCGCGACGCATTCGGGCGAGCGCAACTACCGCCGCCGCAACGCGCTGAACGGCGTGGATGACCGCGGGCGCGTCTTCCCCTCAGCCGTGCATCCGGTGGTGATCCGCCACCCGATCAGCGGGCGCCCGGCGCTCTATGTGAACCGGCTCTTCACGCTCCGGATCAACGAGGTGAGCGAGGAGGAGAGCGAGGCGATCCTGCGCCTGCTCCATGAGCATGCGGAGAAACCGGATTTCCAGATCCGTTTCCAGTGGCGGCCGCATTCCGTCGCCTTCTGGGACAACCGCGCCGTGCAGCACCTGGCGATCTGGGATTATTTCCCGGAAACGCGCAGCGGCTCTCGCGTAACCGTGAAGGGCGAAAGGCTGGTTGGGCCATGAGTTCCACCGCTTTGGCATTCCCCGTCCTGGACGAGGTGCGGGCCCGTGCCGCCACAGACGGCGTCCTGGTTGAGGTGACCACGCTCGAGGGGCATCACCTGCGCTTTGCCGTTCATCGAATGGCCCTGGCCGCTGTCGCCGCGACACTGCTCGACGCCGGCCGCCGGCTGGCAACGCAGCAGCCGGTCGCGCCGGCCGCTCTCGTCCACACTGATGCGGTCGGCCTCGCCCAGACCGATCAGGGACAACCGCTCCTGGTGCTCGAAAGCGGTGGCATTGCCCTGTCCTATGCGCTGCCAGCCGCGAGCCTGGCCGCCTTGGGCGAAGCGCTGCGCGAAGCTTTTTCTTTGCCAGGCGAGGAGTTCCTCGCCCATCCTCCCGGAAGGAGACACGACGCATGAGCTTTCCGTCCCTGACCCGCCGTGCGCTGATCGCGGCCAGCCCGGCCGTCGCCGTGACGCCCGCCCTCGGCCAGGCCACGCCCCCGCTGCTGAACGTCAGCTATGATCCGACGCGCGAATTCTACCGCGAGTTCAACGCCGCTTTTGCCACCCAATGGGCCGGGCGCGGCCACCCGCGCCCCGTGATCAACACCTCCCATGGTGGGTCGGGTCGGCAGGCGCGCAGTGTCCGACGGTCTCGCCGCGGATGTGCTGACCCTGGCACTGGCTTATGACATCGACGCCGTAGCGGAGCGCGGGCTCCTGGTGCGCGACTGGCAGCGCCGCCTGCCCAACAACGCCTGCCCCCTATACCAGCACGATCGTTTTCCTGGTCCGGCGCGGCAATCCCAAGGCGATCCGCGATTGGGGGGATCTCGTGAAGCCCGGGGTTTCCGTCATCACCCCCAATCCCAAGACTTCCGGTGGCGCGCGCTGGAACTACCTGGCTTTCTGGGCGTGGGCGCTGCGCCAGCCTGGCGGCAGTGCGGCGACGGCCGAGCAGGCCATCGCGCAGTTGTACCGCCAGGTTCCGGTGCTCGATACCGGCGCACGCGGCTCCACAACGACCTTCGTGCAGCGCGGCCAGGGAGATGTCTTCCTCTCCTGGGAGAATGAGGCGCATCTTGCGATCCAGGAGTTCCCGCAGGCAGGGCTCGAGATCATCTACCCACCCCTCTCGATCCTGGCCGAACCGCCGGTGGCGGTCGTGGACCAGAATGTCGATCGCCGCGGGACCCGCATCCTGGCGACCGCCTACCTCAACCACCTCTACACGGATGAGGGCCAGTCCCTGGCCGCCAAGCATTTCTATCGGCCACGCAACGCCGGCATCCTGGCCGCGAATGCGCGTCGCTTCCCGCAGATCGAGCTCGTCACGATTGACGACGTGTTTCAAGGATGGGCGAATGCGCAGCGCACACATTTTGACGATGGAGGCGTCTTCGACCGCATCTATCGCCCCGGCCGCTGAGCCGTCGCGCATGGCAGCGAGCCTCGCCACCTCAGGTGACCGCAACGCAGCCAGGGGCCGGCGACGTCATGCGCTGCCGGGCTTTCGCCTCGCGCTTGGCATCACGCTGGCCTGGCTCGGGCTGATCGTGCTCGTCCCGCTGGCCGCCTTGGCGCTCAAGCCGTGGGAGCTGGGCATCGCGGGTGTTCTGGACGTGCTGACGGAAGCACGCGTCCTCGCCGCGCTCAGACTGTCTTTCGGGGCGGCACTGGTGGCGGCGCTGGTGAGCGTGCCCCTGGGCGTCCTGTTTGCCTGGGTCATCACGCGCTACAGCTTTCCCGGACGTCGCCTCCTCGATGGCCTCCTTGACCTGCCCTTCGCGCTGCCGACGGCGGTTGCCGGCCTTGCCTTGACGGCGCTCTTCGCGCCCAATGGCTGGCTTGGCGCGCCCCTCGCGGGGCTGTTCGGCTGGCAGGTGGCCTACAAGCCGGCCGGGATCGTGGTCGCGCTGATCTTCGTGGCCCTTCCCTTCATCGTGCGCACGGTGGAGCCGTTCCTGCGCGACCTCTCGCTCGATGCGGAGGAGGCGGCCGCGACGCTCGGTGCCACCCGGGCACAGACCATCTGGCTTGTGGTGCTGCCCGCCTTGCTGCCGGCGACCATCACGGGTTTTTCCCTCGGCTTCGCAAGGGCCGTGGGCGAATATGGCAGTGTCATCTTCATCGCGGGGAACATGCCGATGGTGAGCGAGATCGCGCCGCTGCTCATCGTGGTGAAGCTCGAGCAGTTCAACTACGCCGCCGCGGCGGCCATCGGGCTCGGCATGTTGCTGATCTCCTTCATCGTGCTCCTCGCGCTCAATCTCTGGCAGCGGGCGCTGCGCCGGGGGCATGAATGAGCCCGCCGCGCCGCCCCGCCGCCGCCGATCCCGCCTGGTTGCGTTGGGGCCTGACCCTGCTCGCCGTGACCCTGGCCTTGGTCATCTTCATCCTGCCGCTGGCCGCTGTCCTGGCTGAGGCATTGCGACGCGGCTGGGCGCCGGCGGTCGCCGCGATCGTCGAGCCGGACACCATCGCTGCCATTCGTCTGACCCTGCTGGTGGCGGTGATCGCGGTGCCGGTGAACACGATCGGTGGCATTGCCGCAGCCTGGGCCATCGCGAAGTTCGACTTTGCCGGCAAACGACTGCTGATCACGCTCATTGAACTGCCCTTCTCCGTCTCGCCGGTGATCTCCGGCCTGGTCTATGTGCTGCTTTTCGGCGCGCAGGGCTATTTCGGATCCTGGCTTCGGGAGAACGACATCCAGATCATCTTCGCGCTGCCCGGCCTCGTGCTTGCGACGGTGTTCGTCACCTTCCCCTTCGTCGCACGCACGCTGGTCCCGCTGATGCAGGAACAGGGCCGCGAGGAGGAGGAGGCGGCGGCGACGCTCGGCGCCTCGGGATGGAGCATCTTCTGGCGCGTGACATTGCCCAATGTGAAATGGGCGCTGCTGGCCGGCGTGCTTCTGTGCAACGCCCGGGCCATGGGCGAGTTCGGCGCCGTCTCCGTCGTCTCGGGCCATATCCGGGGGCAGACGAACACGATGCCCCTGCACGTGGAGATCCTCTACAATGAATACATGTTCGTGGGCGCCTTCGCCGTGGCCGCGCTTCTGGCGTTGCTTGGCCTCTTGACGCTGGCCGCCAAGGCGATGCTGGAAGCACGCGCAGGTCGCCAGATCGGAGGTGCGGCATGACGGTCGAGATCGATGGCGTCGTTCGCCGCTTCGATGCGGTCACGGCGCTGGATGGCGTGTCGCTCTCCCTCGCGGAGGGGGAGTTCGTGGCGCTGCTGGGCCCGTCCGGATCGGGCAAGACGAGTCTGCTGCGCATTCTGGCCGGCCTCGACTTCCCGGATCAGGGCCAGGTCCGCATCGCGGGGCTGGACGTGGCGCAGGTGCCCGCGCGGCTGCGCCGCGTGGGCGTTGTCTTCCAGCATTATGCGCTGTTCCGGCACATGACCGCTTTCGAGAACGTGGCCTTCGGCCTGCGGGTCCGTCCCCGGCGGCAGCGGCCCGCCGGTGCCGTGATCGAGCGCCACGTGCGCCAGTTGCTGGAGCTGATGCAGATCCCGGAGCTCGGCTCCCGCTATCCTCAGCAGATTTCGGGCGGGCAGCGCCAGCGCGTGGCACTCGCCCGCGCACTGGCGATTGAGCCACGGCTGCTGCTGCTGGATGAGCCCTTTGGCGCGCTGGATGCCCTGGTCCGCAAGGATGTCCGGCGCTGGGTGCGTGGACTGCATGCGCAGCTGGGCCTCACTTCCATCCTGGTCACGCACGACCAGGAGGAGGCGATGGAAATGGCGGATCGGGTCGCGGTCATGGAGCGCGGACGCATCGTTCAGGTGGATCGGCCTCAGGCGCTGCTCGATGCCCCTGCGACCCCTTTCGTCGCAGGCTTTCTCGGGGACGCGGCGCGCCTGCCGGCTCGGGCCGAGCAGGGGTGGCTGGTGCTGGAGGGCTTTGGCCCGATGGGATCAACGTCCCTGCCGGATGGCCCTGTGGATGTCTTCCTGCGACCGCACATGGTGCGGGCCTCGGCGCACCGGCCCACTGCGCCGGCCGCGCTGGTCCGCCGTCTGCTGCCCTCGGAGACTGCGCATCCCCGTGTCCTGGTCGAGTGGAATGGCCTGACCATGGAGGGCTATGCGGAGGACGAGTTGCTGCCTGGGGCCCCTTGCGCCCTCGGATTCTCCGGCATGATCGCCTTCCCCCGGCTTGGGCCGCCGCAAGCCGCCTCGTCCTAGGTCGTGTGGGCTCTCGGGATTCCCGAAGCTGGTGTGAGCTCATTCAAGGCGGCTTCTCGGGAGGTGGCGTTGGGCGTGTTGGATCGTCCTGTGCTGACCGACGCGGCCTGGGGAGGGATGGCGCCGCGGATCATTGGCCTGGATTGTTCTGCGACGGCGGCGTGACGGCAGTCCGGTTCTGACCCGGCAAGGCGAAGGGAACCGGGCACTGCACCCCCGGGGAGGAGGCGGTGCAGGCCGCAGGCGCCCCCGGCTATCCGCTGGTGATGACGATCCTGTGGCAGGAGCTTCCTCCGAAGGCGGAGGTTGGTGGCCCGCGGCGCGACCTCGCTTGCCCGCAGCCTTTGGCCGAGGGTTCCGCGGTGTTGATGCGCCGCATCAGCCACCATAGGCCGCCGCGCGGCTGGACGGCGTCCCGCTGACACCCATGGTCTCGGGCGGCATGGAGACCCTCCTCATGCGTTCACCGCGCTGGAGGGCGATCACCGAGCGGCATGATTGACAGTCCCGGCACCCGCCCGCCACGCTGCGGAACAAGAAGCAGGCTCCACGTCGAGCCGCGGAGGGAGGAGAGATCCATGGCGCATTCCCGCGTCATCTGGGGCCGGCGCGGCTTGGCCGCCGCGGCCTTGCTGGGCACGTCCCTGCGGGCGGCGGCCCAGGCGCCGGCCTTCCCGTCACGGCCGCTCACCCTCGTCGTCCCCTTCGCGCCTGGGGGCCTCGCGGATGTGCTGGCACGGATGGTGGCGGAACGGCTGCGCGCCAACCTGGGCGTCGCCATCATCGTCGAAAACCGCCCGGGCGCGGGCGGCATCGCCGGGGCACGCGCCGTGGCCGCGGCGGCGCCGGATGGGCACACCTTGCTGCTCGCCAACACCAACCTTGCCATCAATCCCAGCCTCTACCGCAGCCTGCCCTATGAGACGGAGACCGCCTTCGCGCCCATCATCCGCGCCATCGCCGTGCCCAATGTCCTCGTGGTGCGGGCGGATGTGCCGGCGCGCAGCCTGGCCGAGCTGATCGCCCTGGCGCGCGAAGCGCCGGGCCGCCTGAACTATGCCTCCGCCGGCTCCGGCACCTTCCCGCATCTTGCCATGGCGCTGTTCATGCAGCGGGCCGGTATCGAGATGACGCATATCCCCTTCAACGGCGCGGCGCCGGCGATGGCCGCAATCCTCGCACGGCAGGTGGAGGTGCTCTCCGCCGATCCGCCCGGCGCCATGCCGCAGGTGGCTGCCGGCACGCTGCGCGCACTTGCTGTCACCTCGGCCACACGCCTCTCAGCCATGCCCGATGTGCCGACCGTGGCCGAGGGCGGGCTGCCCGGTTTCGAGGCCGTGGGGTGGCAGGGCTTCGTCGCGCCCGGGGGCACGCCGGAGCCGGTGATCCGCATGCTGAACAGCGCCATCGCCGCCGCGCTCGCCGCGCCCGAACTGCGCGAGCGGCTAACCGCGCAGGGTGTTGCCTTTGTCGCCGGCAGCCCGGCCGATTTCACCGAATTCCTGCGGCAGGACATGGCGCGCTGGCGCAGCGCGGTCGCCGCTTCGGGCGCGCGGGTGGAGTGATGCAGCACCGCCAGCTCGGCCGCTCGGGCCTGCGCGTCTCAGCCATCGGGCTCGGCTGCAACAATTTCGGCGGGCGCTCCGACTTCGAAGCGACGCGCGCCGTGGTGCATGCGGCGCTGGACCACGGCATCACGTTGTTCGACACGGCGAATGTCTATCCGCGCGGCGCGGCGGGCCGCTCGGAGGAATATCTCGGCCAGATCTTGGGCGAGCGGCGCAAGGAGATCGTGCTGGCGACCAAGGTCGGCATCCCGATGCCGGGCGGGCGGCTGGGTGGTGCCTCGCGCGCCAGCATCATGACCTCGGTCGAGGAGAGCCTGCGGCGGCTCAACACCGATTGGATCGACCTCTACCAGGTGCACAAATTCGATCCGCTGACGCCGGTCGAGGAGACGCTGCGCGCGCTGGATGACCTGATCCGGCAGGGGAAGCTCCGCTACATCGGCTGCTCGCGCTTTGCCGCCTGGCAGGTGGTGGATGCGCTCTGGACCGCGCGCTCGGCCGGGCTCAACGCCTTCATCTCCTGCCAGGATGAATACAGCCTCCTGGCGCGTGAGCCCGATTTCGGCCTGCTGGATGCGATGGCCGCGCATGGGCTGGGGATGCTGCCCTATTTCCCGCTGGCGAGTGGGCTGCTCACCGGCAAGTACCGCCGCGACGCGCCGATGCCGCCCGGCGCGCGGCTCGCCATCACACCCGTCCTCTCCGAACATTTCGTCACCGACCACAATTGGTCCGTGCTCGAGGCGTTGGAGGAATTCTGCGCCGCACGCGGCCGCACGATGCTGGAGCTGGCCTTCTCCTGGCTGCTGGCGCGGCCGACCGTGGCGAGTGTCATCGCCGGTGCGACGCGGCCCGAGCAGATCGTGCAGAACATCGCCGCCACCGCCTGGGCGTTGAGCCCGGAGGAGATGGCGGAGATTGACCGCATCACCGCGCCGCCGCGCATCGTGCCGGCGCCATGACGATGGCAGCAGGAAAGCAGGACAGGCCCATGCAGTTCGGCATCTTCGACCAGAATGACCGCGGCCACCTGTCGCTGGCCGACCAGTATGAACAGCGCCTGCGCCTCGCCGCGCTGTATGACGAGCTGGGCTTCGATCGCTATCACATGAGCGAGCACCACGCGACGCCGCTCAGCACCGCGCCCTCGCCCAGCGTCTTCATCGCCGCACTGACGCAGCGCACGCGCAATTTGCGCCTCTGCCCGCTGGTCTATCTGCTGCCGACCTACCATCCGCTGCGCTTGGCGGAGGAGATGTGCATGCTGGACCATCTCAGCCGCGGCCGCTTCGAATTCGGCATCGGGCGTGGCGCCTCGCCGCATGAGCTGGCCGCGCTCGGCGTGGACGTCGCGAATGCGCGGGAGATGTACACCGAGGCGCTGGAGGTGATCCGCGGCTTCTTCGCGGCGGGGGATTCCTTCACCCACCAGGGCCGCTTCTGGCAGATCGAGGATGTGCCGAAGGAGATCGCGCCGCTGCAGCAGCCGCATCCGGCCATCTGGTATGCGCTCGCCTCGCCGGACTCCACCGTCTGGCCGGCACAGAACGGCGTGAACGTGCTCTGCGGCGGGCCGGTGGCGCGGGTGCGCGCGGTGACGGACCGCTACCGCGCCGAGTGGCACGCCGCCCATCCGCATGGCGAAAAGGAACCGCTGATCGGCGTGAACCGCTATATCCTGGTGGCCGATACGGATGCCGAGGCGCTGGAGCTCGGCCGCACCGCCTGGCCCCGGTTCTACCGCCACTTCATGAAGCTCTGGCACAAGCACGGAACCCAGCCGGTGAATGCGAAGCTGCCGCCGGATTTCGACACGCTGGTCGAGGCCGGCCAGGCCGTCGCCGGTTCGCCCGCCACGGTGCGGGCCGCGCTGCGGCGCCAGGTGCAGGAGGGTGGGCTGAACTACCTCATCGGCAACTTCACCTTCGGCGGCCTGGCGCCTGCGGATGTCGAGGCTTCGGTGCGGCTCTACGCGGCCGAGGTGATGCCGGCGCTGCGCGAGGTCAGCGCCGTTCCGGCCTGAAACAACAGCCCGGCGCAAAGCCTGGGCGGGGAGGACATGATGAAGGCAAGATCCTGGCTGGCGCTGCTGGCATTCCTGCTCGTGGCGGGACCGGCGCCGGCGCAGCAGGCGCTGCAACCCGGCGGCGGCACGGTGCGGCTGGTGCTGGCCGGCGCGCCCGGCAGCGCGGCCGATGCGGTCGCGCGCGTGCTGGCGGAGCCGCTCGCCGAGATCCTCGGCCAGCCCGTGGTGGTGGAGAATGTCCCGGGTGGGGCCGGCGTGCTCGGGGCCACGCGCGTCATGCAGTCACGCCGCGACGGCATGACCATCCTCTCCGCCGTCTCGGGCTCGCTGATCGGGCCGATGCTGGACAGCAACCTGCCCTATATCATCGGGCGGGACCTGCTGCCGGTCTCGCAGATCACGGCGGCCATGGGCGTCTTTGTCGTGCGCGCGGGGCTGCCGGTCACGACGCTGCAGGAATTCACCGCCCGGGCGCGGAACACGCGGGAGCCGCTGGCCTTCGGCAATTACGGCTATGGCTCCGCGAGCCATCTGCAGGGGATGCTGCTCGCCCGGCAGCTGGGCCTGGATGTCGAGGCCGTGCCCTTCAGCGGCACGGCGCAATTCATCTCCGAACTGATCGCGGGGCGGCTGTGCTGCGGCTTCATCGATGCCGGTTCGGCGCGGGACTTCATCCGCAACGGGCAGCTGCGCCCGCTCGGCGTCACCGGCCCGCAGCGCGCGCGGGACCTGCCCAATGTGCCGACGCTGACGGAGCTGGGGATGACAGGCTTCGCCCCGCAGATCTGGCAGGGCATGTTCCTGCCGGCGGGCACGCCGGCGGCGATCGTGGCTGCGGTCGGCCGCGCGATGGGCGAGGCGGTGCGTCGGCCCGGCCCCACCAACCTCATCCGGGGCGTCGGCTATGAGGCGGTCGGCAGCACGCCTGAGGAATTCGCGGCGATGATCGCGCATGACGCGCCGATCTGGCGGAGCATCATCACGGAGACGGGGGTGCGCATTCGCTGAGCGGCCCGGCGCTCAGCGCCGCGGCCCGCGCACCAGCAGCACGAAGAGAATGGCGAGGCCGGAGACCGCCATATACATCCCGAAGGCGTTGAGGTGCCCGATCATCGCCGCCTGGCGATCCACCTCGCGCGAGAGGCGGGCCAGGCCCTGCGCCGTCTCCATGTCCCACCCGCCCATGCTGCCCGGCCAGAGCAGCGTGCGGTTATAGGGCGAGAGCATCTCCATCATCCGGCTGTAGTTCATCGTGCTGGAGCGCACGATCTCCGTCACGCTGAGCGAGATGAAGAGGCTGGAGCCGATGTTGCGCAGCAGGTGAAACACCGACATGCCCTCCGGCGTGTCGCGGCTGTCGAGGTCGCCGAAGGTCATCACCGTGAGCGGCACCCAGATGATGCCGACCGCGATGCCCTGCAGCACCGAATTGGCCAGCAGCAGGTTCAGCCCGGCATTCAGGTCGAGGCTCATCAGCCAGAGGCCCGAGACCACGAGCAGCCCGAAGCCGATGCACATGCCGATGCGCGGATCCCAGCGGCCGATCAGCAGCGTCAGGCCGAAGCCGATCACGCCGCCCAGGCCGCGATAGCCGACGATGATGCCGATGACGCTGTCCGGATAGCCCACATGCTGCTGCAGCAGCGTGGGCAGCAGCACGATCGGCGTGAAGTTCACCATGCCATAGATGAAGACGAGAATCAGACCGAGCGCGTAGTTGCGATGCCTCAGCAGGCGCAGGTTCAGGAAGGGCCGCTCCGTCGTCAGGCAGTGGACCACGAAGGCGTAGAAGGCGAGGACCGCGATGCAGGCTTCCAGAATGATCTCGGTGGATTCGAACCAATCGAGCCGCTGCCCGCGCGAGAGCACAAGTTGCACGCAGGCGATGGCGGTGGCCAGCAGCAGGAAGCCCAGCCAATCCATCGGCTGGCGCTGCGCCGCCCGGTCGGCCGGCAGGGCGAAATACAGCGCCACCGCGGCGAGCGCTCCGGCCGGGACGATCATGTAGAAGGCCCAGCGCCAGCTGTAGGTCTCAGCCAGGATGCCGCCGAAGACGGGCCCGATCACGGGGCCCAGCACCACCGTCATGCCATAGATGGAACTCACCAGCCCCGCCTGGTGCCGCGGGAAACTGTCCAGCACGATGGCGTTGGAGAGCGGCACGACGGGCGCGCCAATGCCGCCCTGCACGATGCGCCAGAGGATGATGGCCTCCAGCGATTCCGCCTGGCCGCAAAGCCAGGTGGCGATGGTGAAGCCTGTCACGCAGGAGATCATCACGCGGCGCCGCCCGAAGCGTGCCACCAGGAAGCCCGTGGTCGGCGTGACGATGGCTGTCGCGAGGATGTTGAAGGTGGTGGTCCAGGCGATCTCGTCCGGCGTCGCGGCGAAGCTGCCTTGCATCTGCGGCAGCAGCGAGGAGGCGACCAGCAGCGTCGTCGCATACAGCGTGGAGCCCAGCACCACCGCCGCCAGGATGGCATAGCGGCGCGGGACCGAAAGCTCCTCGCTGCTCCCCCCCGACACGGCGCCCGCGGCCTCCTGAAAAGCTTGACGAAGGTTGTCCGGGCGATAATAACCACAACAACAATCCAAGGCGAGGCTGTTGATGCCGCCCGACCAGGCCGCCCGGCCGGATGATCGCCGCCAGATCGGCTACCTCATCACCGATGTGGCGCGGCTGATGCGCGCGGCCTTCGACCGCCGCGCGCGGCAGATCGGCCTGACGCGCCCGCAATGGCAGGTGCTGAGCCGGCTGCACCGCTATCCCGGCATCACCCAGACCGAACTGGCCGAGATGCTGGAGATGGAGCGCGCCACCGCCGGCCGCATGCTGGACCGGCTGGAGCGGCGCGGCTGGCTGGTCCGCAGCGCCGACCCGGCAGACCGCCGCGTAAACCGCCTGCACCTGACCGCCGAGGCCGATGGCATCCAGGCCGAGATGGGCCGCATCGCGACCGAATTCCTGGATGAGGCGATGAGCGGCCTTGGGGAGGAGGAGCGCGCCGTGCTGACGGCGATGATGGAGCGCGTGAAGACGCAGCTCCAGGCCATGGGGCCGCGCGGGGCGCGGGAGGATGCGGCATGAGCGCGCCGGACCGGTCCCGCCTTCGGACGTTCCTGCTGCTGGTGGTGCCGGCGCTGGCGGTGCTGGGCGGGCTCTTCGTCTGGCAGCAGGGCGGCCGCTACATCACCAGCGAGAACGCCTATGTCCGCGCCGACATCGTGCAGATCGCGCCCGAGGTGACAGGCCGCGTGGTGGAGGTGCTGGTGCGTGATCATGCGCGGGTGGAAGCCGGCACGGTGCTGCTGCGCATTGATCCCGAGCCCTTCCGCCTCGCGGTCGAGAAGGCCGAGGCCGAGCTGGACGCGGCCCGCACCCTGGTCGAGGTCGCGCGCGCCACCTATCGCGAGACGCAGAGCGAGCTCGGCGAATTGCAGGCCCGCGCTGATCACTTGCTGCGCCAGGCGCGGCGCCAGCAGGAATTGGCGGCGCGCGGCGTCTCGCCCGCCACACGGCTGGAGGAGACGCAGAACGAGGCGGATGTGGCGCGTGAGCGGATCAATGTGGTGCGCCAGCGCCTGGTGCGGTTGCTGACCACGCTGAAGGGCGATCCGGACCTGCCCGTGGATCACCACCCCAATGTGCGCGAGCGCCTGGTCGAACGCGACCGCGCGGCGCTGGACCTCGCGCGGACGCAGATCAAGGCGCCGGTTTCCGGCACGCTGGTCAACATGAGGGTGCAGCGGGGAGAGCAGCTGCGCGCCGCGGTCCCTCTCTTCGCCTTGATCTCCGACCGGCGGCCCTGGGTGGATGCGAATCTGAAGGAGACCACCCTCGCGCATGTGACGATCGGCCAGCGGGTGGAGGTGGTGCTGGATCTCTACCCTGGCCTGGTCTGGGAGGGGGAGGTGGAGAGCATCAGCCCGGCGACGGGGGCGGAATTCGCCATCCTGCCGCCGCAGAACGCCTCGGGGAATTGGGTGAAGGTGGTGCAGCGCCTGCCGGTGCGCATCCGCCTGCTGCCGCGCGCCGATGAGCCGCCGCTGCGGGCGGGCATCACGGCGACGGTCTCGATCGACACGGGGCGGCAGCGGCGGCTGGGTGACCTCGCGGCCTATGTCCACGGCCTCATTCCGGGCAGTGCGGCGCAGGGCATGCGTTAGGTCGTCCGGGATGCCGCTGCCGCATGGATGCCCATGGCTTGGGCCAGTGGGTCGCGCGCCAGCGCCAGACGGTGGGGGCGAAGCCGAGATGGACGATGCCGGCCCCCGCCAGCATCCGCACCGCGGGGAGCCTCTGCAGGCCGCAACTGATCCTGGGCCGCGCCAGGTCGGAGGGAGATTCTGCGCCCGGGGGAAGATCCACAGGAGACGGAACCAAGGGGCAGTTCAGAGGCGCGAATGAAGGCCAACGCGCCTTGGCCGGCTCGGGGGATGTGCGCATCCCCCGAGAGACATTGTTCGAGCTGCGCTGCCGTCACGGCTCACCCGAAGAAGTCATGCCAGCCGCCAAGTGCAGACGCCCTCCATCTTCGGGGCCGGCCCCGCCAGCATGACGGCTTTCTGCGACGCCGGCTGGCCTTGTGCAGGATGTCGTTGACGCGCCGCAGCGCTTGGTTCTCCCGCTCCAGCCACGTCATTCGGCTGGCCATCCCTGTCGTCACGCCGGGCCTGCGCCCGGTCTCCCGCTCGGCCGTCCTCACCCACTCGTCCAGCGTCTGCGCCGTGCAGCCCCTCTGGGCTGAGATAGACAGGATCGTCGCCCAGCGGGAGAGGGGGCTGCGCCTTGTGATCCAGCGCCATTCGCAAGGCGCTGTCCCGCACCTCAGGCGAGAATATGTTCGTCCTCGTGCTCGGCATCGCTCCAGCCTTTCAGGCGTGGGAGCCTCCGACACAAACGAGGTGGTTCATGGCGGGGCCGTTCCGGATGGACTCACAGGATCGGGCTGCGGCGCAAAGTGCGGCGCGCGGCGGGGTCGAACGGCGTTCGCGCGTGCTGCAGCCGGCGATTGTCCCAGATCACCAGATCGCCGGGGCGCCAATGGTGCGTGTAGATGATGCTCTCCGCGTAGAGATACTGGCGCACCTCGGCCATGAGGGCGCGTGCCTCCGTCTCAGGCAGGCCCTCGACGCCGACCGTCGTCAGCTTGTTCACCCAGAGCACGCCGTGCTCTTCCGGGGTCTTGCGCCAGACCATGGGGTGCACCGCGGAAAGAGTCTGCTTCGCCGCGTCATCCACGTTCCACTCGGTCGCGAGCGCGCCGTCAAAGGTGTAGGCATGCCGACAACTCAGCGTCTCGATCTTATCGCGAAGGGGCTGGGGCATCAGGTCCAGCGCGGCCCCGGAGTCGGAGAAGCGCGTATCGCCCCCCTCGCTCGGCACTTCGATGGC
Source organism: Acetobacteraceae bacterium (assembly GCA_027487385.1). Lineage (GTDB taxonomy): Bacteria > Pseudomonadota > Alphaproteobacteria > Acetobacterales > Acetobacteraceae > Roseococcus. The sequence goes on from JAIYDS010000118.1 coordinate 62,234, forward strand.
GTAGAGGATCAGGGCGGAAAGCGGCTCCTTGTGGAAGAGTTGGTCCAGGTGGAAGTCGAGCTCACCCAGCCCGAACACGCCGTCCGCGCGGACATTGGAGACGTGCTGCGCCGTCGCCTCCGAACTGCGAACGCGGTTCTTCTCGCGCAGGGAGACCTCGCCGAAGACCTCGGCGAAGCGGGTCTGGTCCGCGGTCGAGACATCCTGGTCCCGCAGCAGCAGAAGCCGGTGCTGACGGAAGGCGGCGCGCAGCGCGTCACCCGTGGTGGCGTCGATCGGCTCCCGCAGATCAAGCCCGGTGACCTCCGCGCCGAAATGCGGATTGAGCGGCCGGAGCCTGAGCTGCGAAGCGACCAACGCGCTGGAACTTCCGTCCATTTTCATCCTCCTGGGCGCCGGTGGTGATCCGGAAGGCCGTTCTTGCTCGAGCCATCCCAACGCGGCTTCGCCCCGCTACCGTGGCCTATTGATACGACGGTAATCTTTTTCTGGAAGCGCCGTCCATAATCTCTTTGCGCCGGAGCGCCGACGTGAAACTCTTCGCCGTGTGAAGGATGGGAGGAAGCCGTCGCCATGCGAATGCAGGGACGACGCGTCATCGTCACCGGCGGTGCTTCCGGCATCGGCCTGGAGACAGCGCGAAGCTTTGTCGCCGAAGGCGGCCGGGTTGCGCTGCTGGATCTCGACGCCGAAGCGGCCGGCGCGGCGGCGAATATCCTGGGGGATGCCGCCATCGCCCTGGGCTGCGACGTCACCGATGAGGCCTCCGTGGAGGCCGGGGTGGCCGCGGCCGCGGCGGGCCTGGGCGGGATCGACGGTCTGGTGAATTCCGCGGGCGTCAGCCTGTGGCGCCCGCTCGGTGAGACCAGCTATGCCGAATGGCGCCGGGTGCACGCCATCGACCTCGATGGCCCGTTTCTCGTCACCCGTGCGGCGCTGCCGCTGTTGCGCGCCGCTGGTGGTGGCACCATCGTGAATCTCGCCTCGGGTGCTGGCATGCGGCCGCTGCCCAATCTGGGGGCCTATTGCTCGGCCAAGGCCGGGCTCGTCATGCTCACGCGCAGCCTCGCCCTCGAATTGGCGGGCGAGGGCATTCGCGTGAATGCCGTGGCACCGGGCCCCATCCACACGCCCATGCTGGAACGCACCCTGTCCCGTGTTCCGGATCGTGCGGCGAAAATGGCGGAATTCATCGCCCGCGTCGGTATGCGGCGCCTCGGCACCGCCGCGGAAGTGGCGAAGGCCATCCTCTTCCTCAGCTGCGCGGAAAGCAGCTTCACCACAGGCGCCATCATCGAGGTGGATGGTGGCCGTGTCCAAATCTGACTCCAAAGGGATCCGAAGCATGTCCAGATCATCGCTGCTCCTCGGGCTGGCCGTTCTCTGCGGCATCGGCACGGCCCCGCCACAGGCCCAGGCCCAACCGCAACAGCCCTTGCGGCTCTCCATGAACAACGAGTTGCAGACGCTCGATCCCGTCGTGACGCCCTCGGTCGTCACGCGCGCCTTTGCGACCATGGTCTGGGACACGCTGGTGGCGCCCGACAGCCAGGGCGTCATGCGGCCGCAAATGCTGGAAGGCTGGGAGGTGAGCGCGGACCGCCTCACCTGGCGCTTCACCCTGCGCCCCGGCCTCGAATGGACGGACGGCACGCCGGTCACGGCCGAGGATTGCATCGCCTCGATCCGCCGCTGGGGCCAGCGCGACGGCATGGGCCGCCAGCTCATGGCGGCGACCGCCAGCATGACGGCCACCGGTCCTTCGAGCTTTGAGCTCAGGCTGAACCGCCCCTTCGCCCTGGTGCTGGAGGCGCTGGGCAAGGCGGCGACCCTGGTGCCCTACATGATGCCCGCGCGCATCGCCAACACGCCGCCCAGCACGCAGATCACCGAGATCATCGGCTCGGGCCCTTTCCTGTTCCGGCGCGAGGAATGGCGCCCGAGCGAACGCGTGATCTTCCACCGCAACCCACGGTATCGCCCGCGCGCCGAGCCCGCGGATGGCCTTGCGGGCGGCAAGGTCGTGCATTTCGATCGTGCCGAATTCGTCAGCATCCCGGACCACTCGACCAAGGTCGCGGCCCTCCAGCAGGGCGAGATCGACTATATCGAGCGCGCGCCGCTCGACTTCATCGAATCCCTGAGGCGGGACCGCCGCGTGGTGGTGACGCCGGGGCGCGGTGGCGCCGAAGTCATGGGCGCCTTGACGCTGAACAACACGCAGCCGCCCTTCAACGATGTGCGAGCCCGCCGTGCGGCGCAGCTGGCCATCGACCAGGCGGATGTGGTCGCCAGCACCGGGCTGCCGGCGAATATGGTGCATCGCTATTGCTACACCTTCTTCATGTGCAACACGCCCTATGCGACGGAGGCGGGCACCCAGGCGCTGCGCAACCGCAGCGCGGACCAGGCGCGCGCCCTGCTGCGGGAGATGGGCTACAACAACGAACCCATCACGGTGCTGCATTCCCGGGATTCGGCGCTGATCGATCCGATCACCCTCGTCGCGGTGGATCAGATGCGGCGTGTGGGGTTCAACATCAATCTCGTCTCGACCGACTGGAGCACCGTTGCGCAGCGCCGCAACAGCCGGAACCCCGTGGGCCAGGGCGGCTGGAACGTCGTGCCGCTGGTCTGGACCGGCTTCGACATGATCGAACCGATGGTGAACCCGGCCTTGGTCAACAATTGCGGCAATGTCTATCCGGGCTGGTGGTGTGATGAGCGGCAGGTTCCGCTGCTCCTCGCCTATTCTGAGGAGTCCGATCCCGCCCGCCGCCGCGCCCTGGCCGCGCAGCTGCAGGAACTGGCGCATGAACACGTGAATGTGATCCTGCTTGGCCAGTTCGCGGCCCCGGCCGTTCACCGCGCGGATCTGCGTGGTGTGATCGATGCGGGCTTCCCCGTGCTGTGGAACATTCGCCGGGAGCGGCGCTGAGCCATGGCTGGGCGCTGGGCTGTCGTCACCGGGGCCGCGGGTGGGATCGGTGTCGCCGTCAGCCTGCAACTCGCCGCGCAGGGCTTCGGCGTGCTGATGCTGGACCTGCAGGACGGCGCGCTGGAGGCGGGCGCCGAGCGTGTCCGCAAGGCCGGCGGCACCGTGGAGACCATGGTGCTGGATGCCATGAGCCCCCCCGCGCCCGCCGCGGCTTTGGCGCGCGCGGAAGCCCTGGGCCGGGTGGATGCGCTGGTGAACCTGGCCGGCGGCTCAGGCCAGAGGCCCATCCGCACCATCGAGGAGATGGAGGATGAGTTGTGGGATCACATCCTCGCGCTCAACGTCACCAGCGCCTTCCGCTTCTGCCGGGCCTTCGTGCCGGGCATGCGCGCGCGCCGCCATGGGCGCATCGTCAACATCTCCTCCACGCTGGCGCGTGGCCGCAAGGGGCCGGTGACGACGCATGGGGCGCGTCTGGCCTATTCCACCGCCAAGGCCGCGCTCCTCGGCCTCACCGCGCAATTGGCCAAGGATGAGGCGGCACATGGCATCACGGTCAATGCCGTCATGCCGTCCCTGATCCTGGCCGAGCAGGGCAGCCGCATCCGGGACCGCTTCGAGGCGCTGCCGGCCGAGCAGAAGGCCGGCATGCTGCGCGACTTTCCGACCGGCCGCGCGGGCGAGGCGCATGAGGTGGCGGCCGTGATCGGCTTCCTCTGCTCGGACGCCGCCTCCTACGTCACCGGCACGGGCATGCCGGTGGATGGTGGCTTTCTCTGAAGCGTGATCAACAAGGATTGAGCACGCGGCAGACTTTGCGGAGAACCTGATTCACGCCTTCGGCCATTCGACCAAAGGCGACCAGCTTCCAGTCAGCTCAAGCTCCCCGGGTAATCCCGCCAGATGCTGGGCTCCAGGTTCAGATGGGTCTCGGCCGGAAAGAGCTTCTCCCAATGGGCGATGCATTGCTCCGCCGTCGGGTTCCACAGCCCGGCATGCGTGCCCATCCAGCTCCAGAAATCATCCAGCATCTTCAGCCGATGCAGCCAGCCCATGTGCTGCGGATGCAGCGTCATGTGGAAATGCCGGCCGCGCCCGTATTGCGCCTCGAATTCGGAGCGCCAGTTGCGGATCAGCATGTCGGGCGTCTCCAGCCCGGTGCCCTTGATGGGGAACATGCAGAAATACTGATCGTCGAAATGGTAGTAGTAGGGCATGGCGAGCAGCGCGCGGCGGCGCTGGAAATCCGCGACCCACCAATGCGGCGCATCGTCCGCCAGGCCATTGCCGTAGTAGCGGTAGCCTGCCTCGATCAGCAGGTCGATCGTATTCGCGCTGATCGTGCCGCCGGCGAAGGGATCGGCCTGGCGGGAGAGCATGAACCAGCCGGCCGGCGGCCGGCCGATCAGCTCCGTCAGGATGGCGGTGGTGCGGTCCAGCCGGGCCTTTTCCTCCTCCCGCGTCAGGGTGGAGACGTCCTCATGCCGGAACGCCTCGGCGGCGATCTCATGGCCTTCGGCGAGGATGCGCTTGAGCCGCGGTTCCAGGATGCGCACCATCGCGGCCGGCGTGGCGAAGGTCGCCTTGAGCCCATGCCTGGCCAGCAGGGCGAGGAGGTTGTCCAGCCCCTCCTCGATGGCGAATCGCGCAACGGGCGTCGAGAGTTCCGCCGCGCGGATCCCATCCCCGCCGGAAGCGAGGCTCAGATCCACCGTGATGCTGACGGCGCAGCGGCGCCCTTCCGGCCAGGCGATCTGGTCATCGGTGATGCTGCGCTCGTTGGAGATCGTGTATCCGTCTTTCCAGGGCATGGCGCTCTCCTCAATTCCAGCCGGCGGTGGGGGGCTTCACCGCCAGGCAATGGCGGGCCACGGCCTCGCAGCTGGGGAACCAGACGTCCCCTTTTTCCTTCATGCGGCGGATCAGCTTGTCGAGCATCAGGATGCGCTGCGCCCGGCCGGAGACGAAGGGATGCAGGCAGATGTTGAGATAGCCGCCCCCGCGCGCATGCTGTTCCAGGAAGGCATCCCACCAGAGCTCCATCACGCGCTCGGGGTCGCTGATGCGCTGCGCGGCGACGGGCGTGCCCATCCAGGCGAAGGAGTAGAACATCGCGTCGTCGATCGCGTAGTGGAAGGGCAGGTTGATCATCACGTTGCCGCCATCCGGATCGCGCAGGTAATGCGGCATATGGCTGGCCGAGCCGTTGGAGCGATAGATGTAGCCCAGCTCACGCAGCAGGGCATGGCTGTGGCCGCTGCGGGTTCCGGCGGGCTTTTGCCCGGTCAGCCCCTGCAGCGCCTGGGTCGAGCGGGTCAGATGGTCCCGCTCCAGCTCCGGCTCCTTCGGCACGCGGTGCTCCCACATGTGGTCCGTCACCTCATGCCCGCTGCGCGCTGCCGCGACCACCGCGCGCGGATAGAGTTCGCAGATGCGCCCCGGCGTGAAGATCGTGGCCTGGACGTGGTGGCTGTCGAACAGCTCGATCAGTCGCCAGATGCCGACGCGCCCGCCGAACTCGCCCTTGGCCAGTTGCATCGGCGGCTCGTTCATCAGGCGGCGCAGCAGCATGGCGTCGAAATCGGCGGTGAAATTCACGGCGATGCGTGCGCCACCCGGCCAGCGCGGATCGGTGATGGGCTCGTGCCGCGCGAGGTGCCGCCTGGCCGCGGCATCGAGCTCCGCGAGTTCCTGGTCGAGATCATCGGGCATGCGCGCGCCTCCCCTGGCCTTTGTGCTTGGGTGCGATGCTCCGCCACGCCTGGGCACGGCGCAAGGCCCCGCGCTGGACATTTCGCAACCGCCGTATCTGAATGCGCGAAAGCCCCGGAGGACGTCATCCCATGAGCACCTATTCGCCCCGCGTGTTCCGCGCCCTCACCTGGCATGACGCGACGCCCGCCTTCGCCGGCGGTACCGATTCCCCCCGCGCCTATCTGGAGCGATGCCTCGAGACGATCAGCGCGCGCGAACCGGTGGTGCAGGCCTGGGTGGCGATGAACGAGGCCGGCGCGCGTGAGGCGGCGGATGCCAGCACGGCGCGCTGGAAGGCGGGCAAGCCAATCTCGCCCATTGATGGCCTGCCCATCGGCATCAAGGATCTCCTGGAGACGCGGGACATGCCCACGCAGATGGGCTGCGACGCGTATCGCGGAAACTTCCCCAAGCGCGACAATGCCGCGGTCTGGGCGCTGCGCGAGGCGGGCGCCGTCGTTCTCGGCAAGACGGTCACGACCGAGCTGGGCGGCACCCATCCCGGCCCCACCACCAATCCCTTCGATCCAGCGCGCACGCCGGGTGGTTCTTCCTCCGGCTCGGCCGCGGCGGTCGCGGCGCGCATGGTGCCGGTCACCATCGGCACGCAGGTGGGCGGCTCGATCATCCGGCCGGCCAGCTATTGCGGGAATTTCGCGCTGAAGCCGACGCAGGGCGCCATCAACCGTGGGGAGCGCCAGGCCACCAGCATGAGCACGCACGGCCCGCATGCCGGCAGCATCGAGGACATGTGGCTCGTCGCGATCGAGATCGCCCGCCGCGCCGGGGGTGATCCGGGGCGCATGGCGCTGTTCGGCCCCGCCACCCCGCCGCCCGCACGCCGCCCGATGAGCGTGGCCGTCATGGAGGCCGAGGGATGGCGGGTCACCGATGACGCGAGCCGCAGCGCCTTCGAGGCGGTGCTCACGGCGCTGCGGGCGCAGGGCGTGACGGTGCTGCGCCGGGGCGATCACCCGCTGCTCGATGCCTTTGAGGCCGCGCTCGAAGGGGGCCAGGCCCTGACCGGCGCCATCACGGGCTGGGAAAACCACTGGGGGATCCGCAACCTCGTGGCGCAGAATCCCGATGGGGTCAGCCAGCGCACGAAGAACGTCCTGGCGGCCGCCGAGAAGCTGACGCCCGAGGATTACCGCATGCTCCTTCTCCAGCGCGAGGCGATGCGCAGCGCCCATGCCGCGCTGGCGCCCCTGGTGGATGCCCTCATCGCCCCGGCCTCGCCGGGCCCCGCGCCGCTCTGGTCGGGCGATGTGCCCGGGCAGCCGCTGGCCAAGCGGCCGACGGGCGATGCGGTCTACAACACGCCCAGCTCGGCCCTGGGCGCCCCCGTGGTGACCATTCCCCTGACCGCCGTGCAGGGCATGCCCATGGGCATCCAACTCCTCGGCCAGCCGCACAGCGATGCCCAGATGACGGCCATCGGTCGCTGGATGATGGAGCAGCTTCCCGCCGTGTCGGTCTGAGAGCGGGCACGACAGCGCCGGCGCGATGGGCCATACGGCGCGGCTGTCATGCCGCCCTCGACTCGGAGCCCTGCCCCTGAACGCCGCCGTCCCCCTGGCCCAGCCGCGCAAGCGGGGCCGCCCGCGCAACCAGGCGCCGGTCCTGGATTCCGCCCTGGCGCTGGTCCGCAGCCAGGGCGTGCGCGCGGTGACAATGGAGGCCATCGCCGAGAAGGCCGGCATCACCAAGGTGACGCTTTACCGACATTGGCCGTCCAAGGCGGCCCTGCTGGCGGATGCCTTGCTGACGGAACTGGCCGCCGCACTCCCGCTCGACGCGGAGAAGCCGGCCTGGGAGGCCATCTCCTCCCATGCGGTGCGCCTCGGCCAGGCGCTGGAGGGCGATATTGGCGGGCTGTTCCGCAGCGTCGCGGCGGAATGCGTGGTCGAGGAGGCGGCCCTGCGGGACTTCCGTGACCGCTATCTGGGCCTGCGGCGCCGGGCCGCCCTGCAGATCATCCGCGCAGGGCTGAAGGATGGCTCCTTCACGGCGGATGGCCGCGCCGAGGATCTGCACGACGCCATCTATGGCGGCATCTTCTACCGCTTCCTGTTCGGCTTCGGCGCGCTGGACCGCAAGCGGGTCCTGCAGCTCCTCACCACCATCCTCAAGCCCGCGGCCTGAGACCTCCCCTGCGTGCCCCGCCACTCACTGGGGCAGCAGCTCCTTCAGCCGGAAGCGCATGATCTTGCCCGAACCGGTGCGGGGAATCTCCTCCGTGATATGCACGGCATGCGGCACCTTGTAGGCGGAAAGTGCCTGGCGCAGCGCGGCGAGCAGGGCCGCGACATCCACGCCCTGGCCGGGCTTTTCGGCGACGAAGAGCACGGGCACCTCGCCCAGTTCCGCATGGGGGGCCGCCACCACGGCGCAGTCGCGCACGCCAGGGAAGGCGGCCGCCACTTCCTCGATCTCGGCGGGCGCGATGTTCTGCCCGCCGCGGATGATCAGCTCCTTCAGTCGGCCGGTGATGGTGAGGAAGCCTTCCGCATCCGCGCGCGCCAGATCCCCCGTGTGATACCAGCCACGCCGCAGCGCCTGCGCCGTCTCCGCCGGCTTGTTGTGGTAGCCCAGCATGACATTGGGGCCGCGCACGATCAGTTCACCCTCGGCGCCCGGCGCTGCATCCTCGCCACTCACGGGATCAAGCAGCCGCACCGTCAGCCCCGGCACCGGCAGGCCGCAGGAGCCCAGCGGCCGCGCGCCATGCATCCAGTTCATCGTGACCATGGTGCAGGTCTCGGTGATGCCGTAGCCGTCGAGCAGGCGTGAGCCGAAGCGCTCTTCCCAGCTGCGGTTCAGCGTGCCCGGCATGATGGCGCCCGCCGAGACCGAGCGCATCAGGCGGGGTGCCACGGGCGCCTCGCCCTCCGAGATGGTCTGCAGCAGGTAGTGGAACATGGTCGGCACGCCGGCGAAGAGCGTGGGCTGTTCTTCGGCCATGAGGCGCCGCACCTCGCCCGTCGAATAGCGTTCCATGATGCGCACCGAACAGCCGGTGGCGATGGCCGAGAGAAAGGCCAGGTTCAGCCCATAGGAGTGGAACAGCGGCAGCGGCGAGAGAAATTCGTCCTCATCCGAGAGCCCCAGGATCGGCGCCCAGCAGGCGGCCGTCACCCAGAGCATGCCGCGCAGCGTCAGGATCACGCCCTTGGCCCGGCCTGTGGTGCCGGAGGTGTAGATGATGAAGGCCGCCTCTTCGAGCAAAGGCGGATCGGCCGCGGGCATGAGAGGGGGTGATCCGCTCAGCCCCTCCAGCTCGCCATCGGCGATGATGACCGTCGCGAGTGCGGGCAGGCCAGCCCGTGCCTCCGCCAACTGCCCCGCGCGCTCGGCGCTGACGATCAGCGCGCGGCAGCCGGCATCCTCCAGCCGGTAGAGAATCTCGGGCAGGGTCGCGTCATGGCTGATCGGTACGTTGATGGCGCCGGCGCGCAGGATGGCGCAGCCGGCCTCGATCCAGGCGACGGAATTGGGCAGCAGCAGCGCCACGCGATCCCCAGGGGCCACGCCCGCCGCGGCCAGATGCCCGGCCAGGTTGCCGCTGCGCGCGGCAAGCCCCGCCCAGGTGACACCGCGCGTCGAGTCCCGGAAGGCCCGCTTCCCGCCCCGCTCGGCCGCGTGGCGCGCGAGCAGGACGGGCAGCGGCGCGATCAGATCCGTGCGGATCACCTCAGCCCTGCCGCACCAGCGGGCAGGCGCTTTGCGAGAGCGGGCGATAGGCTTCGTCGCCCGGGATGACGGCGCGCAGCTTGTAGTAATCCCAGGGGCGGCGGGATTCCTCGGGCCGCTTCACCTCATAGACGTACATGTCGTGCACCATCCGGCCATCCACGCGGATGCGGCCATTGGTGGCAAAGAAATCGTTGATCGGCGTCTCGCGCATCCGCGCCATGATGGCCGCCGTGTCGAGCGAGCCCACGGCGCGCACCGCGTTCAGGTAATGCATGGTCGAGGAGTAGTCGCCCGCATCGCCCATATGCGGCATGCGGTTGCGGATGGCGAAGAAGCGCTGCGCCCAGGCGCGCGTCGCGTCGTCCCGGTCCCAGTAGAAGCCATTGGTCAGCACCATGCCCTGCGCGACCGGCAGGCCCAGCGCATGCACATCGGGCAGCCAGGTGAGCAGCCCCACCACCGTCTGGCGCCGGCGCAGGCCGAATTCATGCGCGGCCTTCACCGCGTTGATGAACACCGTGCCCGAGCCCGCGATGGCGACGACCTGCGCGCCAGACCCCTGGGCCCGCAGCAGGAAGGAGGAGAGATCGGCACTCTCCACCGGATAGCGCACCGTGCCGGCCACACGCCCGCCCGCCGCACGCACCACCTCGATCGTGTCGGATTCCAGCGCATGACCGAAGGCGTAGTCGGCGGTCAGGAAGAACCAGCTGGTCTTGCCGTCGCGCAGCAGGGCATTGGCCGTGCCGCGCGCCAGCGCCACCGTGTCATAGGCATAGTGGATGCTGTTGGGCGTGCAGCCCTCATTGGTGATGCGCGACGAGCCCGAGCCATTGACGATGGCGATCCGGTTGCGCTCCCGCGCCACGCCGGCCACGGCCAGCGCCACGGCGGAATTGATCAGGTTGGCGATGAGATGCACGTCATTGCGGTCATACCATTCGCGGGCGCGGGTGACGGCGACGTCGGGGCGGTTCTGGTGGTCGGCGACCACCACCTCGATGGGCCGCCCCAGCAATTGACCGCCGAAATCCTGCACCGCCATCCGCACGGCGGTGACGGCGCCTTCGCCCGACTGGTCGGAGAACTGGCCGGACATGTCGGTCAGCACACCGATGCGGATCGGGCCGGTCTGCGCCAAGGCGGGGCTGGCCAGGGTGGCGCCCACGGCCGTGCCGAGGACCGCGTGGTTGAAGCTGCGGCGTTGCATGGACTCATCTCCTCGATGTTTCGCAGGCTGCTCTTCATGGCGGCCCTGGCGCGAGGAAGACTTGCATAGCAAGACTCAGGAATCAACAAGAGCTTGCGGCAGGCTCAGAGATGGTAGCCGGTGATGAACCGGACCCGGCGGGCCGGTACCGCCTCTCCGCAATGCGGGCAGACCAGCCTGGGAGTGAGGATTCGTCCGGCGGGGTCGAGGAAGCTGAGGGTGGGTGTCCGGCCAGGGCGCAGCCACCGGTCGGCCCAGGCTTTCATAAGTGCCAGCGGCGCGAAGAGGTCCCAGCCCGTCGGCGTCAGCGCATAGGCGGCGCCGCCGGCGGCGCGCTCCAGCAACCCGCCGGCGACCAGGTTCTTCAGTCGGCCGGAGAGGATATTGGTAGCGATGCCGAGATTCTGGTGGATCTCGTCGAAGCGCTCATTGCCGTGGAAGAACTCCCGCAGGATCAGGAAGGTCCAGCGGTCGCCGATGATCGAGAGGGTGCGCTCCACCGAGCAGGGGCGGCGGCCCACCACCTGGCCATCCCGCCAGGGGCGCCGCTGCCGCGCGGGCGCGGCGCGGGCGGGGCGCCAGTAATCGGGCGCGATGGCGAAGCGGACCTCGCGCGCATCCACCGCCTGCCCGTTCTCGGCCCAGGCCACCCGGGGCGAGAACCAGGAGCGGCAATCCAGGTGGAACAGCGCCAGGGGCGGGCAGCCTGGCTGCAGCCAACGGTCGCCGAAGGCCAGCAGCGAGAGGAAGACCGGGTAGAGATCCAGCCCGCGCTCGGTCAGGAAATAGCCCTTCCAGCGCCGCGCCTCGTCCAATTCGCGCGGCTCGAAGATCTCGGCCTCGACCAGCTTGTCGAGGGTGGCGGTCAGCGTGGCCCGCGGAATGCCGAGTCGCTCATGGAAATCGTTGAAGCGGCGGGCGGAGAAGAAGGCCTCGCGCGCGACGAGGAAGCTCCAGGTGTCGCCCAGGATGGCGATGGTGTCGGCCATGGCGCAGTCGCGCTCATGTCCGCGGGGGATGGTGCGGTCGGGCCGGGCCGCCGCCTCGTCCATTGCCGTCGAGTTCGCCAGACTGGCCGCCATGATGTGTTCCGAAAACCTTTGCTGGCCCAGGGTGATGGTTCAGCCTCTTGCATTCTACCCCTTCGTCATGGTCTTGTCCTGCAAGTCTAGTTACGCAAGTCAGAGGCGGGGAGGGTGGAAAATGGCGCAGAAGACCGGAAGCCGGGCCAGCCGCCACGTGCCCTTCCCCGCGGCCTGAGAGACCATGAAGCCACCGCCCTTCGATTATCGCCGCTGCACCAGCCTGGAGGAGGCCCTGGCCCTGCTCGCGCAGCATGGCGCCGAGGCGAAGCTGCTGGCCGGCGGGCAAAGCCTGATGCCCATGCTGAACTTTCGTTTGCTGCGCCCAGCGCTGCTGGTGGATATCGGCCGGATCGGGGCGCTGGATGGCATCACTGAGGATGCGGCGGGCCTCACCATCGGCGCGCTGACGCGGCACCGCGTGCTGGAGGGCGATGCGCGCATCGCCACCCATTTCCCGATGCTGGCCGAGGCCATGGCGCATGTTGCCCATCTCGCGGTGCGCAATCGCGGCACCCTCGGCGGCAGTCTTTCCCACGCCGACCCGGCCGCCGAACTGCCCATGATGACACTGCTGCTCAACGCCACGCTGCGCCTTGAGCGCCAGGGCGGCCGGCGCGAGATTCCGGCGGCGGAATTCTTCCTCGGCAGCCTCACCACCGCGCTGGATCCCGATGAGATGCTGACCGCCATCCACCTGCCTTTCCTGCCGTCAGGTGCCGGCTGGGGCTTCGCCGAGACGGCGCCGCGCGCGGGCGATTTCGCGACCGCCGCCGCCGCCTGCGTGCTGACCCGCCAGGGCGGCGCCGTGACCATGGCGCGCATCGCCGTGATGGGCGTGCATGAGACGGCGCTACGCTTGCACGCCGCCGAAGAGGCGTTGCTGGGCCAGGGGCCCGCCGCCTTCGCCAACGCCGCCCGGCTCGCGCGCGAAGCGGTGGAGCCCAGCAGTGATCTGCGCGCCTCGGCCGATCTGCGGCGGCATCTGGTGGAGGTGCAGGTCGGCCGTGTGCTCGCCGCCGCCTGGGAGCGCGCCGCATGATCGCGAAGCAACGCATCGCCCTGACCGTGAATGGACGGCGTATCGAGGCCGAGGTCGAACCCCGGCTGCTGCTGACGGATTTCCTGCGCGGCACGCTTGGCCTCACCGGCACGCATGTGGGGTGCGAGCACGGCGTCTGTGGCGCATGCACCATCCTGCTGGATGGCCTGAGCGCCCGCGCCTGCCTGATGCTGGCGGTGCAGGCCGATGGCGCCGCGCTGGAAACGGTCGAAAGCCTCGGCACGCCCGAGATGCTCTCCGACCTGCAAAAGGATTTCCGCGAGCATCACGCGCTGCAATGCGGCTTCTGCACGCCCGGCATGCTGATGACCGCGACGGACCTGCTCCGCACCCGGCCGCTCGCAACGGATGAGGAGATCCGGGACGGACTCTCCGGCAATCTCTGCCGCTGCACCGGCTATGAAAACATCGTGCGCGCGGTGCGTGCCGCCGCGGCGCGCCGTGGGGGGACGCCATCATGAAGCTGAATTTGCTTTCCGGCGGCCGCATCCGGCTGCGCCGCGCCACCTATATCCCCGGCGCCCCGCGCGAGGAGGTGTTCGAGGCGCCCGTGCCCTGCTTCCTGATCCGCCACCCGAAGGGCGATGTGGTGATCGACACCGGCTGCAACCCGGCGGCGGCCGCCGATCCCGCCGGCATATGGGGCGCGCTGGCCAAATCCATGCCGCCACTGCACGGGCCAGAGGAGCATGTCGGCGCCTCCCTCGCCGCGCTGGGCGTGCGGGCGGAAGACGTGCCCTTGGTGGTGATGACGCATCTGCATTTCGACCATGCCGGCGCCAATGCGCTGTTCGCCCGCGCCGAATTCATCGTCCAGGCCGCCGAGCACGAAGCGGCCAGCGCCGGGGATGCGGAGGCCTGGGGCTATCTCCGCCGCGAATGGGAAGTGCCCCGCCCGATGCGCCAGATCAGTGGCGAGCTTGATCTCTTCGGCGATGGCAAGGTCAACCTGATCCCGCTGCCCGGCCACACGCCGGGGCTGATGGGCGTGCTGCTCGACATGCCCGAGGAAGGCCGCATCCTCATCGCCGGTGACGCTGTGCCGCTGCGCCAGGTGCTGAACGAGGACCGCATGCCCCGCAACATGCGCGACCCCGACGCCGCCCGTGCCAGCTATGCTCGCGTCCGCGCCATCGAGGCCGAGGGCGCGCTGGTGATCTGCGGCCATGACATGCCGCAATGGCAAGCGCTGCGGCCCGCCTACGCATGAGCGAGGCCAGCGCCCGCCCGAAGCATGTCGGCAGCCCGGTGCAGCGGGTGGAGGATCCGCGCCTGCTGGCCGGCCAGGGCAGCTACGTCGCTGACCTCTTCCCCGCCGATGCGCTGCACATCGCCTTCCGCCGCAGCGAGCACGGCCATGCCCGTATCCTGGGCGTGGAGAGCGCCGCCGCTGCTGCGCTGCCCGGCGTGATTGCCATCGTCACGGCGGCCGATCTGGCAGGGCTGGTGCGCCCGGTCCGTGCCACCTCCCGCATGGCGCATTACCAGGCCACGGCCACGCAGCCGCTCGCGTCGGGCAAGGTGCGCTATGTGGGCGAGCCGGTCGTCGCCGTGCTGGCCAAGAGCCGTTACCTCGCCGAGGACGCGGCCGAGCTCATCGAGATCGAGTACGACCCGCTGCCCGATGTTTCCGACCCGGAGGCGGCCGCGCGCCCCGACGCGCCGGTGCTGAACCCCGACACCACATCCAATATCCTGGTCGAACGCAGCTTCGGCCGCGGCGAGGCGGCGGCGGCCATGGCGGCGGCGCCGCATCGCGTCGGCGCCCGCTTCCGCTTCCACCGCAAGGCGCCCATCGCCATCGAGCCGCGCGCCTGCCTGGCCGTCATCGAGCGTGGGCGCGGCACGCTGACGCTGCACAGCTCGACGCAGATCCCCGGCATCATCCGCGACGCCCTGGCCGATGCGCTGGACCTGCCAGGCCATGGGCTGCGGGTGGTGGCCCCCGATGTGGGCGGCGGCTTCGGCGGCAAGGCCTCGCTCTATCCGGAGGAGCTGGTGGTGGCGGCGCTGGCCCGCCGCCATGGCCGCGCCGTGGGCTGGGTCGCGGACCGCATGGAGGACATCCTCTCCACCAGCCACGGCTTCGACGAGATCGTGACGGCCGAGCTGGGCTTCGATGGCGAGGGCCGGCTGCTGGCGCTGACCGCCGACATTCTGGGCGATATCGGCGCTGCCTCGATCTATCCCTGGACCGCGGCGCTGGAACCGGTGCAGGTGGCGAGCTTCCTGCCCGGCCCCTATCGCCTCGCGGCCTATCGCGGCCATGTCCGCGCCGTCGCCACGAGCAAGGCGCCGACCGGGCCCTATCGCGGCGTGGGCCGGCCCATCTCCACCTTCGTGATGGAGCGGTTGGTGGACATGGCGGCGCGGCATCTCGCGCTCGATCCGGTGGAGATGCGGGCGCGCAACCTCATCACCGCCGAGGAATTTCCCTACCGCACCGGTTCGGGGATCATCTGGGATCGTTCGGGCTTCCAGGAATGCCTGGCCAGCGCCTGCGCGACGGCCGATTACGCGGCCCTTCGCCGCGAGCAGGCGGCGGCGCGGGCCGAGGGGCGCTGGGTGGGCATCGGCGTCGCCTCCTATGCCGAGCTGACGGGCATCGGCTCGCGCATTTCGGCGGCCCCCGGCATGCCGATCAACACCGGCACCGAGACGGCCGAGATCAGCATCGATTCCACCGGCTCGGTGACGGCGAAATTCGGCGTGGCCTCGCATGGCCAGGGGCTGGAGACGACGCTGAGCCAGATCGTGGCGGATGAACTCGGCGCGCGCATCGCCGATATCCGCATCATCCAGGGCGACAGCGCCGCCGTGCCGCATGGCACCGGCACCTATGCCAGCCGCAGCGCCGTGCTGGCTGGCGGAGCCGCCACGCTCACCGCGCGCGTGGTGCGGCGGAAGCTGGTGCGCGCCGCCGCCCATCTGCTGGAAGCGGCCGAGCAGGACATCGAGATCGAGGAAAGCCGCATCCGCGTGGCCGGCACCGATCGCGAACTCTCCTTCCGCGAGGTCGCCCGCGCCGTCTATTCCGAGATGGGCCGCTTCCCACGCGACACCCAGCCCGATCTCTCGGGGCGCGAGACCTACGACCCCTATTTCGGCACCACAGCCAGCGCCACCCATATCGCGATGGTCGAGGTGGATGCTGGCAGCTTCGCCGTGCGCGTCCTGCGCCACATCGTCGCCGAGGATTGCGGCCGGCTGATCAACCCGATGATCGTGGATGGCCAGGTGCATGGCGGCGTGGTGCAGGGCATCGGCGCGGCCCTGCTGGAGGAGATCATCTATGACGAGCGCGGCCAGATCGTGACCGCGAACCTCGTGGACTACATGGTGCCCACGGCGGCCGAGATTCCGCCCCTGCAGGTCGCGCATGTCGAATCCGAACTGCCCGCCACCATCGGCGGCTATCGCGGCATGGGGGAGGGCGGGACGATCGGCGCGCCCGCCGCCATCGCCAATGCCGTCACCGACGCGCTGGCGCCGCTCGGCATCGAGATCAACACCTTGCCCGTGACGCCGGAGCGCATCTTCCGGCTGATCGAGGCCGCACGCTCACAGGGTTGAGGAGAGAACGTCCATGCAAGCACAGCTCACCGGCAAGGTTGCCGTTGTCACCGGCGGGGGGCGCGATGTCGGCCGCGCCATCTGCCTGGGCCTCGCCGCCGAGGGCGCGGCCATCGCGGTGAACTACCGCCGTTCGGCTGCCGAGGCGGAGGCGGTGGTGCGCGAGATCACCGCGGCCGGCGGCCGTGCCATGGCCTATGGCGCCGACGTCACGGACTACACCGCGGTGAAGGCGATGATGACCAAGGTGGCCGCGGATTTCGGTGGCATCGACATCCTCGTGAACAATGCGGGCCTCGCGCTGCGCAAGCGCTTCGTCGAGACCGGGCCGGAGGATTGGCATTCGCAGATCAATGCCTGCCTTTATGGCTCGCTGCATTGCTGCCACGCCGCCGCCCCCTTCATCGAGGCGCGGAAGAATGGCCGCATCATCAGCCTGGTGGGCGATTCTTCGCGTGTCGGAGAGAGCGGGCTTTCCATCGTTGCGGCGGCGCGCGGCGGCACCATCGCGCTGATGAAGTCGCTGGCGCGGGAGATGGGGCGGTCCTGGACGACGGCGAATGTGGTCAGCCTCGGGCTGATCGAGACGCAGCATTCCGACAAGGCCTGGCTCGATGAGAATCGCGAGAAGCTGACCCGCGCTTATCCGCTTCGTCGGCTGGGCCTGCCCGAGGATGTGGCGCCGACCGTGGTGCACCTCGCCTCGCCCGGGGCGTCCTGGATCACCGGGCAGGTGATCAGCGTCAGCGGTGGCTTCAGCATGGTGGGGTGACTTCACCCTCAAGCGTGACAACGTGCGTGACCAACCAGCCCACTGGGATGTGTCATTGGTGGTGGCGGGGTGGACCTGCACACGATCCACCCGTGCGCGGAGTGCCTCGAGGATTTCGGCATTCCCGCCGGCGGCAAGCGGCTTGTGCCGCGCCTCACCCGATGACGATAGGTCTCCGCAAAGCTTCATGCGGCCAAGGGGGCCAGTCGCTTCGCCGGCCCGCCACAGCCGGAGCGCTTGACATCGCCTGGCGGTTTCGCCGTGACAACGCCGCGACACGCGTGCCATGCTGCGTTGCGGCATCGTTATGGCCGGACATGACAACAGGTGGCGACATGACAATCCAGCGCAGGCAACTGGCTCTCGGTGGTGCGGCCCTCGCGGCGGCGTCGTGGTCTGGGGACGCATCGGCCCAAGGCGCGCGGGGCACCATACGCATGGTGGCGCCGGAGCCGGTGATGCTGACCGGCGCCTTCAACTCCTCGGGCCAGATCTACCAGATTTCGGGCAAGATTTTCGACGGCCTGGTGACCTACGACTTCAACTTCAACCCGCAGCCCCAGCTCGCCCTTTCCTGGGAGACCTCGCCCGATGGGCGCAACCTGACGCTGCGCCTGCGGCCCGGCGTGAAATGGCATGACGGCCAGCCCTTCACCTCGGCCGATGTCGCCTATTCCGCGCTGCAGGTCTGGAAGGTTGCGCATCCGCGCGGCCGTTCGATCTACGCCAATCTGGAGGCGGTGGACACGCCCGACCCGTTGGTCGCCATCATGCGCTTCAGCCAGCCCGCCCCCTATGTGATGAACGCGCTGCATGCGGTGGAATCGCAGATCCTGCCGCGGCATCTCTATGAGGGCACGGACCTCAACACCAACCCGCGCAACCTCGCTCCTGTCGGCACCGGGCCGTTCCGCTTCGTGGAGTTCCGCCGCGGGCAGTTCGTGACGCTGGAGCGCAACCCCGATTACTGGGATCAGGGGAAGCCGCTTGCCGATCGCGTGGTGATCCGCTTCATCCCTGACCCGGCCGCGCGTTCCGCCGCCTATGAGGCGGGGGAGCTGGATGTCGGTGGCTCGCTGCCCGTGGCGCTGGCCGATGCGCGCCGGCTGGCGGCGCTGCCCTCGCTGGAATTGCCCGACCGGGGCGATGAGGCGCTGGCCGCCATGGCCTATCTGGAGTTCAACCTGCGCAAGCCGCCATTCAACGACGTGCGGGTGCGCCGCGCCATCGCGCATGCCATCGATCGGAACTTCCTGCTGCGCAATGTCTGGTTCGGCTTCGGCAAGCCTTCCACGGGGCCGATATCCAGCGCCATGACGAAGTTCCACGCCCCCGTCACCGCCGCCTATCCCCATGACCCCGCGCTGGCCCAACGCCTGCTCGATGAGGCGGGCTTGCGTCGCGGCGCTGGTGGCATTCGTTTCCGCATGACGCATGACCCGCTGCCAGGCTCGGATTTCTACACGGGGACTGGCGACTATCTGCGCGCCGCGCTGGGCCGCATCGGCATCGCGGTGGAGGTGCGCAATTCCGATTTCCCAACCTTCTACCGCCGTGTCTACACCGACAATGACTTCGACACGACAAACTTCGCCGCCTTCAACCTGACCGACCCGACGATGGGCGTGCAGCGCTTCTACTGGTCGAAGAACATCCTGCGCGGCGTCGCCTTCTCCAACGGCTCGGGCTATTCCAATCCCGAGGTGGACCGGCTGCTGGAGGCCGCGCAGATCGAGCCGGATGAGCGCAAGCGGTTCGACCTCTTCGCCCGCTTCCAGCAGATCGCCATGGAGGATCTGCCCAACCTGCCGCTGGGCGACATCAAATGGTTCACCATCCTCAACCGTCGGGCGGAGAACATCATCACCTCGCCCTTCGGCGTGCATGACAATTTCGCCGCCGTCACGCTGAAGTCCTGATGGCGAGCCGTCTGCCGGCTTTCCTCGGGCGCCGCCTGCTGCACGGCGCGGTGATCATCGCCTGCATCGCGGTGATCAACTTCTTCCTCCTCCACCTCGCGCCCGGCGATGCGGCCGAGGTTCTGGCCGGGGAGAGCGGCGGCGCCGATGCGGGCTATGTCGAGGCGCTGCGCGCGCGCTTCGGGCTCGACCAGCCCCTGCCGGTGCAACTCGGCTATTACCTGGCCAATCTCGCGCGGCTCGATCTCGGCTTCTCGCATCGCCAGGGCACGCCGGTGCTGGAACTGATCCTGGGCCGGCTGCCCGCCACGCTGCTGCTGATGGTCTCGGCCATCGCGCTGGCGGTGATGCTGGGCACCCTGCTCGGGCTGCTTGCGGCACGGCGGGTGAACTCGGTGACGGATACGCTGATCTCGCTGGCCGCGCTGCTTTCCTACGCCACGCCCCTGTTCTGGCTCGGTCTGATGCTGATCGTGCTGTTCTCGGTCACCCTGCGCTGGCTGCCGACGGGAGGCATGGTGACGGTGGGGGCCGGGCTTTCAGGCCTGGATCTGGCCCTGGACATCGCGCGCCATGCGGTGCTGCCGACCTTCACGCTCGGGCTGTTCTACATGGCGGTCTACACCAGGCTGGTGCGGGCCTCGGTGCTCGAAGTCGCCGGGATGGATTTCGTCCGCCTCGCCCGGGCCAAGGGGCTTTCGGCCTGGCGCGTCGCCATCCGCCATGTGTTGCGCAACGCGCTGCTGCCCATGGTGACCATGCTGGGGGTGCAGGTGGGCTCGTTGCTGGGGGGCGCCGTGGTGGTGGAGATGGTGTTCGGCTGGCCGGGGCTGGGGCGCCTCGCCTTCGATGCGATCCTGGCGCGCGACCTCAACCTGCTGCTGGGCATCCTGCTGATCAGTTCGGTGCTGGTCGTGCTGGTGAACATCCTCGTGGACCTGGCCTATGCCTGGCTCGACCCGCGGATCGAGCTGCAATGATGGAGACCTGGCGCCGCTTCCTGCGAAGGCCGCCCGCGGTGCTGGGCCTGATCGGGCTGGCGCTGGTGATCGGCGCGGCCCTGCTGGCGCCCTGGCTCTTTCCCGGGGACCCGCTCGACATGGCGGCCCAGCCCCGCATGTGGCCCGGCGAGGACCCGGAATTTCCGCTGGGCACCGATATGCTGGGTCGGGATGTGCTGGCGGGCCTCGTGCATGGCGCGCGGGTTTCGCTGCTGGTGGGGTTCACCGCGGCGCTGGCGGCGCTGCTCATCGGCATCAGCGTGGGCGCGGTGGCGGGCTATGCCGGCGGCCTGCCGGATGACGTGCTGATGCGCCTGACCGAGGTGTTCCAGACCATCCCGAATTTCCTGCTCATCATCGTGCTGGTGGTGGTGCTGCAACCCTCGCTCTCCACCATCATCATCGCCATTGCCGCCGTCTCCTGGCCCAGCCTGGCGCGGCTGGTGCGCGCCGAGGTGATGGCGCTGCGAAGGCGGGATTTCGTGCAATCCTGCGTCACCATCGGCATGGGGCATGGCCGTATCGTGCTGACGCAGATCCTGCCCAATTGCCTGGCGCCCATCCTGGTCACCGGCTCCATCATGGTGGCCACCGCCATCCTGATCGAAACCGGGCTGTCCTTCCTCGGCCTGGGCGACCCCAATGTGGTGTCCTGGGGCAGCATGATCGGCGCCGGGCGGGCGGGCTTGCGCACCGCCTGGTATCTCTGCGCGATTCCGGGCCTCGCCATCATCGCCACCGTGCTGTCCATCAACCTGGTGGCCGAGGGGCTGAACGACGCGCTGAACCCGAGGCTGCGGCCATGAAGGGGCTGGAGATCCAGGGCCTGCATGTGGAGTTCAGCCGTGGTGGTGCGCGGTATGACGCGGTGGCAGGCATCGACCTGGCGGTGGCGCCGGGCGAGACGCTGGCGCTGGTGGGGGAGTCGGGCAGCGGCAAATCCGTGACCGCGCTCGCCATCATGCGGCTGCTGCCCGAGCAGGGCGCCACCGCCCGCGCCGCCCGCCTGCACCTGGATGGCGAGGCGCTGCTGGACCTGCCCGAGCGCGCCATGCGCCGCATCCGCGGCCGCCGGATTTCCATGGTGTTCCAGGAGCCGATGACCTCGCTCAACCCGGTCCTGACCGTGGGTGAGCAGATCGTGGAGGCGCTGCGCGAACACCTGCCGCTCTCCCGCGCCGAGGCCTGGGCGCAGGCCGTGGCTCTGCTGGAACGGGTGCGCATCCCGGATGCGGCGGCCAAGGCGCGCGACTATCCGCACCGGCTCTCGGGGGGCATGCGGCAGCGCGTGGTCATCGCCATCGCGCTGGCCTGCCGGCCGGATATCCTCATCGCCGATGAACCGACGACGGCGCTGGACGTCACCATCCAGGCGCAGGTGCTGCGACTGATCCGCGAGTTGCAGCGCGAACTGGGCACCGGCGTGCTGCTGATCACCCACAATCTGGGCGTGGTGGCGCAGACGGCGGACCGCGTGGCGGTGATGTATGCCGGCCTGGTGGTGGAAACCGCCCCGGTGCGCGCGCTCTTCCGCGCGCCCCTGCACCCTTATACGCGCGGCCTTCTGCAAGCCCTGCCGCGGCCGGAGAATGACGGCGCGCTCAGCGAAATGCCGGGCGGTGTGCCGGACCCGCGGCACCGCCCGCCCGGCTGCCCCTTCGCGCCCCGCTGCACCCTGGCCGTGCCGCGCTGCGAGGCCGAACGCCCGGTGCTGGAAACGCTCGCCCCCGAACACGGCGTGGCCTGCTGGGTGGCGGCGGCATGAGCCTTCTCGCGATCCGGGACCTGCACACGCGCTTCACGGTCGGCGGCCGGCTCTTGCGGGCGGTGGATGGGGTTTCGCTCACCGTGGCGCCCGGTGAGGCGGTGGGGCTGGTGGGCGAGTCCGGCTGTGGGAAGTCCACCCTCGCGCGCACGGTGCTGGGGCTGGAGCGGGCACATGCCGGTTCGGTCAAGCTGCAAGGGGCGGAGCTTGTGGGCCTCGGCGGCCCCGCCTGGCTGGCGCATCGCCGGCAGATGCAGATGATCTTCCAGGACCCTTTCGCGGCCTTGAACCCACGCCTTTCTGTTGGTCGGATCATCGAGGAGCCTTTGCTCGTGCATGGCATGGGCAGCGCGGCTGAGCGCCGGCAGGCGGTGGCGGGCCTGATGCAGCGCGTGGGGCTGCGGCCGGAATGGGCCGGACGCTTCCCCCATGAATTCTCGGGCGGCCAGCGGCAGCGCGTGGGGATCGCGCGCGCGCTGGCGCTCTCGCCGAGGCTGGTGGTCTGCGATGAACCGGTCTCGGCGCTCGATGTCTCGGTGCAGGCGCAGGTGGTGAATCTGCTGGCGCGGCTGCAATCCCAACTGGGGCTCGCCTATCTCTTCATCAGCCACGACCTCGCGGTGGTGGCGCATCTCTGCTCGCGCATCTACGTCATGTATCTCGGTGTCATCGTGGAAAGTGGTGACCGGGACACGCTCCGCGGCCGGCCCCGCCACCCCTACACCCGCGCGCTGGTTGCCGCCTCGCCGGTGCCGGATCCGGAGCGCGCCTCGCCCGAGACGCTGGCGCAGGGCGATATCCCGAGCCAGGTGAACATTCCGCCCGGCTGCCGCTTCCATCCCCGATGCCCCTGGGCAGAGGCGCGTTGCCGTGCCGAGGCGCCGGTGCTCCGCCCCTTGCCGGGCGGTGGCGAGGCCGCCTGCCATTTCGCCGAAAGCCTACCTCCCCTGGAGATCGCGGCATGACCGAAGCCCTGGACGCACTGGCCGCCCGCGTGCGGCGCGAATTGGAGATCTTTGCCTATCCCCCCCGCGACTGGGTGCTGCCGCGCGGCGAGGCGCTGGATGTCGCGATCATCGGTGGCGGGCAGAGTGGCCTCGCCATCGCCTTCGCCCTGCGCCAGGCGCGCATCCGCAACATCCGCATCTTCGACCAGGGAGAGGCCGGGCATGAAGGCCCCTGGGTCACCTTCGCCCGCATGATCACGCTGCGCACGGTGAAGGAGCTGCCGGGCCCGGCGATGAAGCAGCCGGCACTCGCCTATCGCAGCTGGTTCGTGGCGCAGCATGGCGAGGCGGCCTGGGAGGCGCTGGTGCGCATCCCGCGAGAGGATTGGATGCGCTACCTCAACTGGCTGCGTGAGACGCTGGACCTGCCGGTGGAGAATGAAAGCCGGCTGATCGGCATTGCCCCCGAGGGCGAGCTGCTGCGCCTGACCTTCCAGCGGCCGGGCGGCGAAGAGAGCCTGCTGGCGCGAAAGGTGGTGCTGGCCACCGGCCTGCTCGGTGCCGGCGGCCCGAATATTCCGAAGATCATGGCACAAATCCCGCGCCACCGCTGGGCGCATAGTTCGGAGCCGGTGGATTTCGCGGCACTCGCCGGCCGGCGCGTGGTGGTGCAGGGCGGCGGCGCCTCGGCCTGGGACAATGCGGCCACCGCGCTGGAAGCGGGTGCCGCCAGCGTCGAGCTGCATATCCGCAGGCCCGAGATGCCGCAGGTGAACAGCCTGCGCTGGATGGAGTTCGAAGGCCTGTTCCGGCACTTCGCCGAATTGGATGACCTGAGCCGCTGGCGCATCATGGCCCGCGTCTTCTCGCTGCCCATGCCGCCACCGGTGGACACCATGGCGCGCTGCGAGCCCTTCTCCAATTTCCGCCGCCGGTTGGGCGCGCCCTGGCTCGGCCTGCGCGATACGCCCGAGGGCGTGCGCATCGCGCTGCCAGACGCCGAGGTGGAGGCCGATTTCCTGATCCTCGGCACCGGCGCCGTCACTGATCCGGCGGCCCGGCCAGAATTGGCTGCGGTGCTGCCGCATATCCAGCGCTGGGCCGATGCCTTCACGCCTCCGCCGGGCGAGGAGATGCCCGCCATCGCGCTGCATCCCTACCTCACTCCGGGCTTCGCCCTGCGCGAGAAGACGCCCGGCGCCTGCCCCGCACTGCGCCACATCCATCTCTACAACAACGCCGCACTGCCCAGCATGGGGCCGGTCTGCGGCGGGTTGAACGGGATGCCGCAGGGGGTGGAGCGGCTGGCCGATGCCATCGCCCGCGACTTCATGCAGCAGGACGCGGCGCGCTATGTCGCCGATTTCCTCAACTACGAGGCGCCCGACCCGGTGGAGCTGGAAGCAGCCGCCCGCCGTGCCCAGGCGGCAGCATGAACGGCTATGGCACCGCGCTGGTCACTGGCGCCTCCTCGGGCATCGGCGCCGCCGTGGTCGAGCAGCTTTGCGCGGCCGGCCTCGCCGTGCATGCCGTGGCGCGGCGCGCGGAGCGGCTGGCTGCGCTCGCCGCGCGCACCGGCTGCGTGCCGCATGCGCTGGATGTGACGGACCGCGCGGCCTGCGCCGCCGCCCTCGGCGCGCTCGAGATCGACGTGCTGGTGAACAATGCCGGCGCCTCCTTCCGCGCCGATATCCAGGACTACCCGCCCGAGGAGATCGACCGCATCCTCGATCTCAACCTGCGCGCGGTGATGCAGCTCACCCGCCTCTTCGTGCCGGGCATGCTGGCGCGGGACCGTGGGCATGTGGTGGTGGTCGGCTCCATGGCGGGGCATTACCCGATGCAGGGCTCGGCGCTGTATTCGGCGGCCAAGGCAGGGGTGTCCCATGCCTTCGATGTGATGCGCTTCGACACGCTCGGCAGCCGGCTGCGCTGGACGGAGGTGGCACCCGGCCGCGTGGCGACCGAGGCCTTCGGTAATTCCCTGGGCAATGCCGCCGCCGCGCAGGCCTTCCTGGCCAAGGAGACCCTGCAGCCCGGCGATGTGGCGGCGAGCATCCTGCACGCGCTTTCCGCACCGCCGCATGTCAACATCAGCCGGATCGAGCTCTACCCGGTGAAGCAGGCCTCGGGCGGCTTTGCCTACGCCGACTGAAGCGGCGGCGCGGCCTCGCCCAGCGAGAGCATCAGCCGGTTGGCCCAGTTGAAGAAGGCGGCGGCGTGGATGATGTCGGCGATGCCGAGGTCATCCAGGCCCGAGGCGCGCAGCGCATCCACATGCTCCGGCCCGAAGCGCGAGGGCGTTTCGGTCAGCGCCACCGAGGCGGCGACGACGGCGTTCCAGCGCTCGCCCAGCTCGGCTTTCACCCCTTCCGCCAGCAGCCGGTCCACATCCTCCTCGCGCTTGCCATAGGTGGCGGCGAAGCGGGCATGGACCGAGGCGCAGTAGATGCAGCCATTGAGGCGCGAGACGGCGGCGGCGGCCAGCTCACGGTCGGCGCGCGGCGCGCCGCCCTGGGTGTTGTAGAAGATGTCCTTGTCGGTGCGGGTGCGGTGCTCCAGCGCATCCGGGTCGCGCGCCAGCAGGCGGAAATAGGGCGATTTGGCCCGCGCCGGCTCGATCAGCGCGGCGATGTGGCGCGGTGTCAGCGCCTCTTCCGCCAGCGGTTCCAGCCAGGGCAGCCATTCCACCTTGGCGCGCGTGAACGATGTGGGTTCGACATTGTCGGGATGGGTCAGGATGGCGTCGGTCATGGCGCTGCTCACAACCGCCCGGCCAGGACGCCGAGGCCCTGGACGACGCGGATCTGGTAGGAGAGGAAAGACACGATCTGGGACAGGGTGACGATGCCATCCGTCGTCCAGCCGGCATCCAGCAGGGGCTGGAAAGCACTCGCCGCCGCATCGCGTGGGTGGAAGACCAGCATGTGCGCATGGGCGAAGGCGGCCACCAGGCGGGGGCCGAGCGCCGCCGCGGTCCCGGCTGAGAGCGTGAAGGCCGGGGCCGGGCTGTCCTCTGCGCTGAGCGGCCCGGCGGGGAAATGGCCGGTGGGGCCGCTCGCGCGGGTCTGCGCGGCGGCCGCCTCCACCGTCGCCCGATGGGCAAGGCCGGCCCCGTAATGCTCGAGCAGCGCCTGGGCGCCATGCAGGGCGCAGACATAAGTCCCCAGCGCCATCCGCTCCTCGATCGACACATGGCCGGGCGTCTCGGGCGCGAAGAGAACACGGTGGCTCTCCTCGGTGTGGGTGCGGGCGCTGGGGCGCTGCATGCGCAGGGTGGCGAGCGGCGATTGCGGCTCGACGCCCAGCAGGGTGTCAATCAGGTCGCTCAAGTGGTCATCCTTCCATGGCGGGCTTGGGGCCTCGGGTGTGGCGCCTCGCCAGCCAGAATACGCAGGGCGCAGACGACGCGACGTCGCGTCCGGCTGATGCTCACCGAGGGCGATGCCACGGTCAACGTTGCGGTGACCGCTGGGATGCCGCGACTCCAGGAATGGCGATGGATCCAGGCTCTTTGGGTATTGTCCCCGCTTGCATGACGCTGTTCCTGCGCCGCCGTGGCCGATCTTGGAATTCATGGTTGGTCGGCGTGCCATCATCCGCAATGGCTGAGGCTGGCGGTCCCGCATGCGCCCCCGCCTCGGAGGGCGGAAACGGCTGATCACGGGTCGTGGCGTCGTGGTCGGCGTTCCCTTCCCCTGTCATGCGCCTCGCACAAATCGCCGGCACCCTGTTGCTGCGGGGTGGCGTATGCTGCGCTGCGCATCCAGAATCGCCCGGAATTCGCCGACCGCCCCAACCTTGTCCGGCGCTGCGGCGTGCCGGCATCATCGCGGAGTGACGCCTTGGCCCTGATGATCCTGATCAACCGGATCCAGTTCGCGCATGGCGCGATTTCGGAGGCCGCCGGAGAATTGGCGCTGGCCGGCATCGTCCGGCCGCTGGTCATCACCGATGCAGGCGTGGTCGCGGCCGGGCTCTGGGACCGGTTGCGCGCGGCGCTTCCCCCTGCCTTGCGCATCGCGGTCTTCGCCGAGGTCCCGCCCAATCCGACCGAGGCGGCGGCGCGCGCGGCCGTGGCTGCCTTCCACGCGCATGGCGCCGACGGCGTGCTGGCGCTGGGCGGTGGCTCGCCCATGGATCTGGCCAAGGCCGTGGCCCTTCTGGCGACGCATGGCGGCGGCGCGCTTGCCCCGTATTCGGTCGTCGAAGGTGGGCTGGCGCGGATCACCGCCCGCGCCGCCCCCATCGTCGCGGTGCCCACCACCGCGGGCACCGGCAGTGAGGTTTCGCGGGGCGCGCTGATCGTGATGGAGGATGGTCGCAAGCTCTCCGTCGGCAGCCCGCACCTGATCCCACGCGCGGCGATCTGCGACCCGGATCTCACCCTGGGCCTGCCGCCGCGCCTGACCGCCGGGACGGGCATGGATGCGCTGGCCCATGCCGTGGAGACGCTCTGCTCGCCGCGCGAGAACCCGATCGCCGATGCCATCGCGCGCGACGGGCTGGCGCGGGCCTGGGCGCATCTGCCCCGCGCCGTGGCCGATGGCAGCGACGCGGTGGCCCGGTACCAGATGATGCTGGCCTCGGTGGAAGCGGCACTCGCCTTCCCGAAGGGGCTGGGCGCGGTGCACGCGCTCTCGCACCCGCTGGGGGGTCTCGCGGTCTCGCCGCATCACGGCACGCTCAACGCGCTGCTGCTGCCGCATGTGCTGCGCTTCAACGCGCCGGCGATTGCCTCCGTGCTGCCGGTGCTGGGCGCGGCGATGGGCCTCGCGGATCACCGTGCGGAGGCCATTGCCGATGCGATTGCCGCCATGTCCGAGCGGATCGGGCTGCCGGCGCGGCTCTCGGCGCTGGGCGCCACGCAGGCGGATCTCGCCCCCCTTGCCGCGGCGGCGATGCGCGATCACCATCACCTGACAAATCCGCGCCGCGCCAGCGAGGCCGAGTATCTGGGCATGCTGCAAGCGGCGTTCTGACGGGGGGAAACCAGGGTGAGCGAAGCGCGAACCATGTTCGACAAGATCTGGGCACGGCATCGCGTCCTGGAGCGCGAGGACGGGCAGACGCTGCTCTATGTGGACCGCCACCTGGTGCATGACGGCTCGGCCCCCGCCTTCGAGATGCTGCGCGCCCGGGGCATGTCGCCCCGCGCGCCGGACCGCATCTTCGCCACCCCCGACCATTATGTGCCGACCGACACGCGCGAGGTGAACGAGATCACCAATGCCGAGCATCGCGGCATGGTGGAAGCGCTGGAGCGCCACGCGAAGGAAAGCGGCTTCCGCCTCTTCGGGTTGAAGGATGGCGGCCAGGGCATCGTCCATGTGGTCGGGCCGGAGACGGGACTGAGCCAGCCCGGCATGCTCATCGTCTGCGGTGACAGCCACACCTCCACCCATGGCGCGCTGGGCGCGCTGGCCTTTGGCATCGGCTCGACCGAGGTGGCGCATGTGCTGGGAACGCAGACGCTATGGCAGCGCAAGCCCCAGACGATGCGCATCACCGTCACCGGACAGCTTGGGTTCGGCGTCACGGCCAAGGACGTGATCCTCGCCATCATCGCGGAGATCGGCGCGGCGGGTGCGAATGGCCATGTGATCGAATATGCCGGCAGCGCCATCACCGGCCTCTCGATGGAGGGCCGGCTGACGCTCTGCAACATGTCCATCGAGGCCGGCGCGCGCGCCGGCATGGTGGCGCCGGACGAAACCACTTTCGCCTATCTGAAGGGTCGCGAATACGCGCCCGCCGATTGGGACATGGCCGTGGCGCGCTGGCGCGAATTGCCGAGCGACCCCGGCGCCGTCTTCGACCGCGAAGTGGTGCTGGATGGCAGCACCATCGCGCCCATGGTGACCTGGGGCAACAGCCCCGAGGATGCGCTGCCCATCACCGCGACCCTGCCCGACCCGGAACACGAGGCCGATGCCGAGCGCGCCGCCACCATCCGCGCCAATTTCGCCTATATGGGCCTCGCGCCCGAGATGCCGCTGACGGATATCCGGGTGGATCGGGTCTTCATCGGCTCCTGCACCAATGGCCGCATCGAGGATCTGCGCGCCGCGGCTGCCGTGGCTCATGGCCGCTTCGTGGCGCCGGGCGTCACCGCTTGGGTCGTGCCCGGTTCAGCCCCGGTGAAGCGCCAGGCCGAGGCCGAGGGCCTGGACCGCATCTTCACCGCGGCGGGCTTCGAGTGGCGCGAGGCGGGCTGCTCCATGTGCCTGGGCACGAATGGCGAAATCGCCGCACCTGGCGAGCGTGTCGCATCCACCTCCAACCGCAACTTCCGGGGCCGCCAGGGCCCGGGGGCCCGAACCCATCTGATGGGCCCCGCCATGGCGGCAGCGGCGGCGGTCACCGGGCACCTGACCGATGTGCGCCAGATGATGGCCGGGGGCTGAGGCGATGGAACCCTTCCGCACCCTGCGCTCCGCCGCCGTGCCCTTCGCGCGCTCCAACATCGACACCGATCAGATCCTGCCCGCGCGCTTCCTCTCCCGCCCGCGGGACGACAATCATGGCGCCTATCTCTTCCGCGACCTGCGGCTCGATCCCGACGGCCAGGAGGTGGCGGATTTTCCGCTCAACCAGCCGCATTGGCGCGAGGCGCGCATCGCGCTTGGCGGCCGTAACTTCGCCTGCGGCTCCTCGCGAGAGAATGCGGTCTGGGCGCTGTTCGACCATGGCGTGCGGGCCGTCATCGCGCCCTCCTTCGGCGACATCTTCGCCAATAATTCCGTGAAGAACGGCATGCTGGCCGTGACCCTTCCCGACGCGGTCGTCGCCTCGCTGATCGCGCAAAGCGTGGCCGACCCGGGCTGCGAGATCGCCATTGACCTGCCGGCCCAGACCGTAACCGGGCCGGATGGCGCGGTGCATCACTTCGAGATCGACCCCTTCGCGAAGAAGAGCCTGCTCGAAGGCCTCGACGAGATGGCCTTCACCCTGACCCATGCCGAGGAGATCGCCGCCTTCGAGCGCCGCCTCGGCCGTGACAATTTCTGATCGGAGCGCTGCATGCATATCGCGGTTTTGGGTGGGGACGGCATCGGCCCGGAAGTGACGGCACAGGCGGTGAAGGCCTTGCGCGCCGTGGCCGCCAACGGCCCGCAATTCGAGATGACCGAGGCGAAGATTGGCGATGCCGCCTTCGATGCGGAAGGTGATCCCCTCCCCGAAGCCACGGCCCAGCTCGCCGAGCGCGCCGACGCCATCCTCTTCGGCGCCGCCGGCACCTTCGACAGCGACCTCCGCCCGCCTGAGCAACGCGGCGGCCATGCGCTGCTGCGCCTGCGCAAGCGCATGGACCTCTTTGCCAATTTCCGCCCGGTCTTCGCCATCCCCGAACTCGCCGGCGCCTCGACGCTGCGCCGCGATGTGTTGAAGGATGTGGACCTGGTCGTGCTGCGGGAGCTCACGGGCGACATTTATTTCGGCCAGCCGCGCGGCATCCATGTCGAGAATGGCGAGCGTGTGGGCATCAACACCATGCGCTACACCGAGAGCGAGATCCGCCGCGTCGCGCATGCCGGCTTCCAGGCGGCGCGTGCGCGCAAGAAGAGGCTTTGCTCCGTGGACAAGGCCAATGTGCTGGAGACCATGGTGCTGTGGCGGGAGGTCGTCACCGAGGTCGGGCGCGAATACCCGGATGTGGAGCTTTCGCACCTCTATGTGGATGCGGCCGCCATGCTGCTGATCCGCAAGCCCCGCGATTTCGACGTGATCGTCACCGGCAACATCTTCGGTGACATCCTCTCGGACGCCGCCGCCATGCTGACGGGTTCGCTGGGCATGCTGCCCTCGGCCTCGATCAACGCCCAGGGCAAGGGTCTCTATGAGCCGGTACATGGCTCCGCGCCCGATATCGCGGGGCGGGACATCGCCAATCCTTTGGCCTCCATCCTCTCGGCCGCGATGATGCTGCGCCAGTCGCTCGGCCAGCCGGAGATGGCGGCGCGCATCGAGCGCGCGGTGCGCCGCGTGCTGGCGGAGGGATATCGCACGGCGGACATCATGGAGGATGGCGCCCATCTGCTCGGCACAGAGGCGATGGGCGATGCCGTGGCCAAGGAAATCGCACGCCTCGCCGCCTGACGGCGATCAACAACGGGAGGGAAGAAGAATGCACCACGGAATTCACCGCCGGGCGCTGCTCGCCGCCGGCCTTGCCGCGCCATCCCTGGCCTCGGCGCAAGCGGACTGGCCCAGCCGGCCCATCCGCTTCATCGTGGCCTTTGCGGCCGGCGGGGCCGCCGACACGGCCGCGCGCTCCATCGCCGCCGACATGCAGGAGGCGTTGGGCCAGAACATCATCATCGAGAACCGCACCGGCGGGAATGCGGTGATCGCGGCCTCCGCCACGCTGCAATCGCCGCGTGACGGCTACACCTTCCTGGTGGATGCGGCGAACCAGCTGACCAACCCCATCCTGATGCGGGACCTTCCCTTCGACTACGCGCAATCCTTCGTGCCGGTGACGCAGATCTCCTCCTTCCCGCAGGTCATCGCGGTGAAGCAGGATTTCCCCGCCCGCAACCTGGCCGAATTCATCGCCGTGGCGAGGGCGCGCCCGGGCACGATCAGCGTCGGCACGCCGCCCGCGGCCGGCATGGCGCATCTCGCCCTCGCCGCTTTCGAACAGAAGGCTGGCATCCGCCTGGTCCATGCCCCCTATCGCGGCGGGGCGGATGCGGCGCGCGACATCATGGCGGGCAGCATTGACGCCGTGCTCATCACCTCCTCCTCCATCCGTCCGCCCGTCCAGGCGGGGCGCGCCCGCATCCTGGCGGTGACGAGCCTTGAGCGCATTCCCTCCCTGCCGGATGTGCCGACCATCGCGGAATCCGGCTTCCCCGGCTTCGACCTGAATGATTGGAACGGCCTCTTCGCCGCAACGGGCACGCCGGCTGCCATCATCACACGCGTGGCGGCGGCGGCAGGCGTCTCGGCCCGGGCACCGGCCGTGCGCGCGCGCATGGATCCGGCCGGGGCCATCATGGTCGGCAATTCGCCCGAGGCCTTCGCCAATTGGCTCGCCATCCAGCGCAGCACGGCGGCCGAGGTGATCCGCGCGGCCGGCATCACCCTGGGCTGAGGCTCAGGGTCGGCGAGCCTTGCGCGGCGCCGGCCGCGCTGTGCCACCGCCGGCCTGCGAGGACGCTGGCCCAGGGCGCGCTGCCGGGCGGCGTTGCGCTCGGTCTGTTTCCTAGAGCCTGTTCAGCGTCCGGCCGGTTCCGTGCTGGCCGCGCAGGATGCGCGATGGCCGTTGTGCGGGATCTCGGCCAGCGCAACCGAGCTGATGGCCTTCTGCGCCTGCACTGCGCCCGGCGTCACCGCGCGGAACGCCTCGCTGCGACGCGACCGCGCCGGGGAAGCCCCATGCGATTCAGATGGATCCGCTTCCGCTCCCGCCGCGTGGCAGGGCCTGGCCCGTGGCCGGGTCGAACAGGTGCAGCTTCGCGGCGTCGAAGGCGAGGGCAGCCGGCGCGTTCAGCGCCGCGCGGATGTCGCTGCGCACCTCGGCCGTGATCCGCAGCCGGGGGGCGATCTCCACCTCGATCAGGCGTTCGGAGCCGATGAGTTCCGTGATCCAGACGGTGCCCGGCACCGCGTGCGGGTCGTCCAGCGCGGCCATGGTCACATCCTGCGGCCGCACGCCCAGGATCAGGTTGCGCGGCGCGCGCGCCAGATCGAATTGCGGTGGCGCGGGAAGGGCGCGGCCGGCCAGGCGCAGCACGGGCGCGCCATCCTGGGTGTCCACCTCCACCTCGGCGAAGTTCATGGGGGGGCTGCCGATGAACCCCGCGACGAAGAGGTTGGCCGGGCGGTCATAGACCTCCTCCGGTGTGCCGAATTGCTGCACCACGCCCTGGTTCATGACGGCCACGAGGTCCGACATGGTCATGGCTTCCAGCTGGTCATGCGTCACGTAGATGGAGGTGGTCTCGAGGTCGAGGTGGAAGCGCTTCAACTCGCCGCGCATGGTGGCGCGAAGCTTGGCGTCCAGGTTGGAGAGCGGTTCGTCCATCAGGAAGATGTCGGGCCGGCGCACCATGGCGCGGCCGAGCGCGACGCGCTGCCGCTGCCCGCCGGAAAGCGCGCGCGGCTTGCGCGAGAGCAATTGCGCGATTTCCAGCACGCGGGCGACGACACCCACCTTCTCCGCACGCTCGGTCTTCGGCGTGCCGCGCACCTTCAGCCCGTAGCCGATATTCGCCGCCACATCCATGGTGGGGTAGAGCGCATAGGATTGGAACACCATCGCGATGTTGCGATCGGCGGGCGAGAGGTGGTCCACGCGCCTTCCGCCAAAGAAGATCTGCCCCGCGGTTGCGCGTTCCAGCCCCGCGATCATCCGCAGCAGCGTGGTCTTGCCGCAGCCCGAGGGGCCCAGCAGCGTCACGAACTGGCGTTCGGGGAAGGTCATGTCCAGGGACTTCAGCACCTGGTTGGTGCCGAAGGATTTGGAGAGGCCTTCAATGCGGACATCCATGGCTTCAGCCCTTTACCGCGCCGGCGCCGAAGCCGGCGACCAGGTGCCGCTGGAACGCCATGAAGAGGATCGCCATCGGCAGCGTCATGAGCACGGAGGAGGCCATCATCAGCCCCCAGTCCACATGCGTGCCGTCGAAGAAATGCATGACGCCGACCGTGAGCGGCAGCTTCTCCATGCTGTTCATGAAGACGCGGCCGAAGAGATAGTCGTTCCAGGAAACGATGAGCGTGAAGATGGCCGCGGCCACGATGCCAGGCCAGGCGGTGGGCAGCACGATCTCCCAGAAGACGCGCAGGCGGGAGGCGCCGTCCACCAGCGCCGCCTCCTCGATCTCGACGGGCACGCCGCGGAAGAAGGCCCACATCAGCCACATCGAAAAGGGCAGGGTGATGCAGACATAGCCCAGGATGAGCGAAAGCAGCGTATCGGTCAGCCGAAGGTCCACCATCACGAGGAACATCGGGAAGACGAAGATGATGGAGGGCACCATGTAGCCGACCAGCGCGAGGTAGGGCACGGCGCGCTGGCCCGGGAAGCTGAAGCGCGTCAGCGAATAGGCAGCCAGGGTGGAGACGATGGTCGTGATCAGTGTCGTGCACACCGTGACGATGACGCTGTTCCAGAACCAGTCGAGGAAGAAGGCCGAGGGGGGCGGCGTGCCGCCCGATGGGCCGCCCGCCTGGAAATAGGCGTCGCGGCCCACCAGCAGGGCGCGGTAATTCTCCAGCGTCCAGGTGGAAGGCCAGAGCGTGGGCGGCCAGAGGAAGATCTCGTCCTTGGGCTTCATGCTGGTGAAGAAGGCCCAGATCAGCGGGAAGCAGACCAGGAAGGTCACCGCCGTCAGCGCGGCATAGAGGAAAAGGCGCAGCGCCAGGTCGCGTCTTGTCATGCCGCCTTCTCCTCGCGTCCGAAGCCCGAGACGCGCACATAGATGATGGTGCCCACCAGCAGCAGGCCGATCATGACGACACCCGTCGCCGCCGCCACGCCCAGGCGCAGATTGGCCATGCCCTCCTCGAAGGCATAGACGGCGAGGTTGAAGGTGGAGGTGCCCGGGCCGCCCCGCGTCAACAGGTAGATTTCCTCGAACTTGTTGAAGGTCCAGATGGTACGGAAGACGATCACCACCACCAGCACCTCCTTCAGCATGGGGAGCGTGATGTCCATGAAGCGCCGCCAGGCGCCCGCCCCATCCACCTTGGCCGCGTCATAGAGCTCGGTCGGGATGGTCTGCAGCCGGGCCAGCACACAGATGACGACGAAGGGCGTGTATTTCCACACATTCAGCAGAATGGCGGAGAGCATTGCCATGTCCGGCGTGGAGAGCCAGGCGATATTCTCCGAGATGATGCCCGCGCTCAGCAGCGCGTGGTTCACGATGCCGATCTCGGAGTTGAAGATCCAGCGCCAGTTCAGCGCGATGACGACCGTGGGCACGATATAGGGAAACAGCAGCAGTCCGCGAAAGACGGCCATGCCGGGCAGCGTCAGGTTCAGCAGCAGCGCGAGGGCCACGCCGAGCACGGTCTGGAACAGGATGGACCATCCGGTCCAGACCAGCGCCTGGCGGAAGCTGTCCCAGAACAGCGGGTCCTCGAAGATGCGCTCGAAATTCTCCAGGCCCACCCAGTAGATGTCGTCCGGGCGGAGCGGGTTGTAGGCGTAGAAGGCCATCCGCACCGCCTCGACGACGGGCCACACCATG
This sequence comes from Acetobacteraceae bacterium, assembly GCA_027487385.1. GTDB lineage: Bacteria > Pseudomonadota > Alphaproteobacteria > Acetobacterales > Acetobacteraceae > Roseococcus. Next base: position 97,160 of record JAIYDS010000118.1, read on the forward strand.
AACAGCGCGGCCGTGACGATGAAGGGCAGCATGAACAGGATCCCGACCTGGCGGTCGGAGAGGGTGAAGCGGCGCCTTTCGGGCGCCGCGGGCCGGGCTCCTGCCATGCGTCAGCGCGCGAGCATGCGGGCGTTGTCGCGGCGGATGCCCTCGAACTGGCGATGGCCCCATTCGACGGCGGCCTTGGGCGTCTCGTTGTTCAGCAGCATGCGCTGCACCGCCTGCGCCCAGACGCTGCGGCCATGCGCCACGCCCGCCAGCGGATTCACGCCGCGCTTCTGCTCCAGGCCCGTGTTGCAGGCATG